>CANREJ010000094.1 GCA_947629665.1 uncultured Clostridia bacterium | reverse complement strand
AAAGAGCAGATTTTATTGTCCTTCGTGGGCGACGTCTACTGCAACAACGCCGACGACAGCCGCACGACCCGCGCTGCCCTTCAACTTTTGAACGAATACGGCGCACCCGTCGCCGTACTTTCAAAGGGCGGGAGCAAAATGTTGCGGGACTTGGACGTCTTTAAGGCTTTCGGCGGTCGCATAGCCGTTGGCACGACGTTGACTTTTATGGACGAGAGCAAGAGCCGCGAATGGGAGCCGTTTGCAAGTCTGCCCGAAGAGCGGCTGGAAACATTGAAGATTTTGCACGACAACGGCATTAAGACGTTTGCCAGCTTTGAGCCGACTATAGAACCTGCGGAGAGTCTGAAACTTATTGAAAGAACTCTTGCGGACGACAGCGTAGACCACTACAAAATAGGCAAAATAAATCACTGCGGCAACGCGGACAAGTGGCAGGATTGGCGGCAATATCTGATTGACTGCATCACTCTTTTGCGGCCCGCAAATAAGCAAGTCTACTATAAATTTTGTCTGCGCCGCCTTGCGCCCGACGTAGCTTTGACCAAGCAAGAAAAGAACCCCGACGAGTATATCGTCAGGGCGGGAAAATTAAAAATTTAATAGTATGGCATATTGCTGTGAGTCTTCTTAATTTTATGAGTTTTTCGGCAAATGGCCGCAGATTTCTTTCCACTTCGCGGCTATTTCTTCGTCGGTCATTCCGTAAAACGGCTTGTCCTTTTCGTCATAAAGGTTTATAATCTGCAAGCCCTTTTGTTTGGCATAGCGCATGGCGGTTTTTGCCCCGCTTTGGTAAGCCTTTTCGTCCACATAGCAAATAAGCGTATCGCAAGTATCTATCATTTTCCTGTTGCTCAAAGTAATTTGCCGTTTATAGTGTGCCTCCTCAATTTCGTACATAACGGTGCTCACGTCTGAATAAGCCGCGCTATCCCATTCTTCAACTTTCTCAATAGCGTGCAGGCTGGTTAAAACAACCTCGATTTGCATGCCGGGATATTCATTGCGTAGCTCCCGGCAAGTATGTAAAGCAAGGTTGTCAAATTCGCCGTGCGTTCCCATAGTAAACGATATACAGCCCCTCTCTATTTTGGCTCTTATGGCTTCTTTAATCCTTCGCTGTAAAGTGTTGGCGAATATCCGTCTGTGTCCTATAAATGCAGTCTTCATAACTAATTCCCGATATGTAGGTGTAACTACATATATTATAGAGCAATCGGTTAAAATAAGCAAACGGTGTGTAGGTGCACCTTCGTATTTTTTCAATATCTATGGCTTAAAATGTTATGTAGGTAGAACTACATAAGGAGAGCCGTTTTGACTGTAAGCGAGGCCGTAACAAAGAGAATAACCCGATTGCTGATTGAAAAGGGCATGACACAATACCGGTTGGAACAGGCGTCGGGCATACAGCATGGAAGTATGCAGTGTATTATGAATGGGCGAAACAAAACGGTAACATTGAGTACAGTCATAATGATTGCCCACGGATTTGATATGTCTTTGATTGAATTTCTTGACGACCCTGTTTTTACTTCGGAAGATTTGGAAGTAGAGTAAAAGATATTTCACGATAGAATGAAAACCAACGAAGCGATTTTGAAGCGTATCGGGGAGATATGCAAAGAAAAAGGGAAAACGTCTGTAAGGCGTGCTTAATGGCGGCAAATCGTCATCTGCTCTCTATGATCTGATGAAAGGAAGGACAAAATGTCCGAAAGTAACTACAATCAGGAGCTTTTGCGAGGGAGCGGAAATAACTTTATCTGAATTTTTTGACAGAGATTATTTCAACAATTTAGAAGACGATGATTAGCGCATAAAAGCCTGCGGTCCGCAAGAATTTCAGGCTTTGATTTGTTTCCCACCATAAAATTTTACGCCCGCCGTTTTGGTTTTCACGAAACGGCGGGCGATTTCATTACACAAATCAAGTCTTTGAGCAGAATTTACTCCCCAAATTACTCCCCAAACAGAGCAAAAATTATCAGGGTTCCCGCAAAAAAACGTAGCATTTTTGCGGGAAGAGGAGCAAAAAGCGCAAAAAATAACAGGTTTTCGCTAAAAAACCTGTTAAAAATGCCGCTTTATTGCGACGATGGAGGCGCCACCCGGATTTGTAAGGAGCCGAAGGCGACGGAGCAGCTATCGCTACGCCGAAGGCGTCGATAGCGTCACGTCATTTCAACTATTCCGCGGTGGCGTAAAATGGAAAGAAACCACCTAAAAGGTGGTTTCTTCTTGGAGGCGCCACCCGGATTTGTAAGGAGCCGAAGGCGACGGAGCAGCTATCGCTACGCCGAAGGCGTCGATAGCGTCACGTCATTTCAACTATTCCGTGGTGGCGTTAAATGGAAAGAAACCACCTAAAAGGTGGTTTCTTCATGGAGGCGCCACCCGGATTTGAACCAAGTGGCGTGCCGTAAATTCGCCTTGCCAAAGTGCCATTTTTGAGCAAATATAGCCTATTTATTATATAAAAACCGCTATTTTACGTCAAGCATTTTTAGCAAAAATTTTTACTCCCCAATTACTCCCCAAAATAAAACCAAATTTGCCGATGATGTTAAGC
>CANREJ010000093.1 GCA_947629665.1 uncultured Clostridia bacterium | reverse complement strand
TGTAGGGCGCGGTGAGCTTTGCAAGCGTTACCAAAACGGTGTACAGCGTGGTGTATGCCGCCGCCTTGTCCTCCGTCATTTCGGGCCCCCAATAGCGTTCCCTGCCGCGGCGGACATACCAATTTGAAAGCACGTCGGCAAAGTCCTGCAACGCCCGCGAGGTGTCCGTTATGTTGTAGACGGCAAGCCCGTCGTCCACAAACTGCACGAGTGTGTTGAGTTTTGAGAGTATCCACTTATCCATAAGGGATAATTTGCAATCTTTGAGATTGTATTTCGAGGGGTCGTAGCCGTCAATTTCGGCGTACAGGCAAAAGAACGCGTAGGTGTTCCACAGCGTGCCTATATACTTGCGCTGTGCCTCGGATACAGCTTCCTCATAGAAGCGCGAGGGCAACCACGGAGCCGAAGCCGTGTAAAAATACCAGCGCACCGCGTCCGCGCCCTGTTTATCCAGAACGCTCCACGGGTCAACCACGTTGCCCTTGTGTTTGGACATTTTTATGCCGTTTTTATCGTTTACGTGCCCCAAAACTATGCAGTTTTTAAAGGGCGCCTTGCCGAACAGTATGGTGTTTATTACAAGCAACACGTAGAACCAGCCGCGCGTTTGGTCAACCGCCTCCGAAATGAAGTCGGCGGGGAAGGTCTCCCTGAACAAGTCCTCATTTTCAAAGGGGTAATGATACTGCGCGAAAGGCATGGAACCGGAGTCGAACCAGCAGTCGATGACTTCGGGCGTGCGCTTCATTTTGCCGCCGCACTTGGGGCACTTGCAGGTGAGGCCGTCGAGATAGGGACGGTGAAGCTCTATATCTCCCTTTACGTTGCACTTCTCCTTTAACTCGGCCTTGGAGCCCATAACCTCTATTTCGCCGCAGTCGGGGCAGATCCACACGGGCAGGGGGGTGCCCCAATATCTGTCGCGGGAGAGCCCCCAATCCACAACGTTTTGGAGGAAATTGCCCATTCTGCCCTCTTTTATGTTGTCGGGCATCCAATTTACCGAGCGGTTGGCGGCGATTATCTCCTCCTTTACCTTTGTTACCTCTATGAACCAGCTCGATTTTGCGTAGTACAAGAGGGGCGTGTCGCAACGCCAGCAATGGGGATAGTCGTGTTCGAAGGGCAGAACTTTAAACAGCAGTTTTTCGTTTTGCAAAATTTCCAAAATGGTTTTGTCGGCCTTTTTGGCAAACAGACCGTTTAAACGGGGGAAACGCTCGTCAAAGCAGCCGCGCTCGTTTACAAGCTGGACTACGGGAAGGTTGTATCTTTTGCCGACTTTATAGTCGTCCTCGCCGAACGCGGGGGCAATGTGCACAACGCCCGTGCCGTCGCCCATGGTTACGTAGCTGTCGCAAACCACATAGTGAGCCTTTAAGGGCGAATTTGCGGGCGATATGCGCTTGATTTCGGTAACGGTTTCGGGGAACAGCGGCTCGTACTCCAAGCCCTCCCACTCTTTTCCCGACTTCTTTTCCAATACCTTGTAGTCGGTGAAAAAGTTGCCTACAAGCGCTTCGGCAAGGATATAATTTGCCGCGTCCGTGGCTATTTTTACGTAGGGTTCGGCGGGGTTCATGCACAGCGCGACGTTGGAGGGCAAAGTCCAGGGCGTTGTTGTCCACGCCAAAATATAAGTGCTTTCCTCTCCCTTCACTTTAAAGCGCGCAACGGCGGAATTTTCCTTTACGAGCTTGTAGCCCTGCGCAACCTCGTGCGAGGACAGGGCGGTGCCGCAACGCGGGCAATAGGGGACTATTTTGTGCCCCTTGTATAAAAGCCCCTTTTTGTGCATCTCTTTGAGCGCCCACCACTCCGACTCGATATATTTGTCGTCATAGGTAACGTAGGGGTTGTCCATGTCCACCCAATAGCCCACGCGGTCGCTCATATCCTCCCACGCGTGCTTATATTTCCACACGGACTCCTTGCAACTTTTTATGAACGGCTCTATGCCGTAGCTCTCTATCTGCGGTTTGCCGTCCAGGCCGAGGGATTTTTCCACTTCCAGCTCAACGGGCAGGCCGTGAGTATCCCAGCCCGCCTTTCTTAACACGTGCTTGCCCTTCATGGTTTGGTAGCGCGGGACAATATCCTTCATTACGCGCGTTAAAATGTGGCCTATGTGCGGCTTGCCGTTTGCCGTGGGCGGGCCGTCGTAAAAGGAAAATTCTTCGCCGCCTTCGCGCTGTTTTATGCTCTCGCCAAAGACGTCGTTCTTTTTCCAAAAATCGATTATTTCCTTTTCGCGTTCAACGAAATTCAGCGAAGTATCTACTTTCTTATACATAAATCCTCCTTGTTCACAAAATTCTCGGCAAGCCGTGCCTGCGCCCGAACGTAGCGACGGTTTGCGCACCTTATTATAAATATTTCAGATAATAAGGCGCAAAATTTTCGTGATTGCTCCTTATAAAAAAACGGCCGAGGGATTGCCTCGGACGTATAAAACGCTTGTAAACCACCAAAACAAACTATCATTTGCCGCGCTGATGACGGTGCGCTTCCGTACTCTCTTAATAGTTGCCGTTCGGAAAGTAGGCTAAAAGGTGATATCCTTTAAGTCCGCTTGCCCGCTTGCACCAACCGCAGGCTCTCTTAAAAGCGATAGACAAAAAGGCGTTGTCCTTTATTATTGCCTTTGATTTTAAGTTGACTATATTATAGCCTTTAAAAATAAAAATGTAAAGCGATTTTTTATTATATTTGGCGACAATGCACCGCTTGCCTCAAATGTGAACAAGGAGTGGTTACTCCCACCCGCCCTTTCAGGGCACCCTCCCCCGTTAACACGGAAGAGGGCAAGGTTGGGAGAGCGTTGCAATTACGGAGTTATGCGGTGAGTAGAAGCGAGTTATGCAAGGCGCGCGGCGGGGCTACCCTTGCCCTCTTCCGTCGCCGACGGGGGAGGGTGTCGACGTAGTCGACGGGTGGGAGAAGTCGTTTGCTTTTTATTACCCCCTCCCATCACCCGCTACGCGGGAGCTGTCTCACACGGCGTAAGGACAACGCCGTGTTCGGGCACCGCTCGCGCCTT
>CANREJ010000092.1 GCA_947629665.1 uncultured Clostridia bacterium | reverse complement strand
CTGCTCAACCGGTTCGTTTAAACCTTCGTTCTTGGAGGCGATAACGTCCGCCGCCTGCGCGGTGTTAATTGCAGACATTATTTCGCCGTCCGTGGCGTCGCCCTTGCCCCACTGCATATTCTGCCTTATTGTGCCTTCAAAAAGCACGGCGCGCTGGGGCACTACGCCGCAACGCCCGCGCAGGGCGGTATCGCCGATGACGTTGACGTTTAAGCCGTCAATTAGAACTCTGCCCGAAGATACGTCGTAAAAATGCGGAATGAGGTTTATAAGCGTGGTTTTGCCCGCGCCCGTTCCGCCTATTATTCCCACAGTCTGCCCGCGCTCCACGCTGAAATTTATGTTGTCGAGCGCGTTCACGGCGGCGTTGCCGTAGTTTACGCACACGTTTTCAAAACGGATATAGGGGCCTTGTTCCCGCTCCCCGCTTTCACCGCGCGCAAGCGGGGATTGGGTTTGGAGTATTTCCGCTATGCGCCCCGCGCTTGCAAAGGATTTTGTTACCGTGATTATGAGGTTGGCGAGTTTTATGAGCTCCACCAATATCTGGGACATGTAGTTGTAGAGGGCTATTACCATGCCCTGCGTTAAAATTCCCTCCTCCACGCGGATTGCGCCCACATACAGAAGTATTATTATGGAGACGTTTATGACCGCGTAGGTGAGCGGGTTCATCAGGGCGGAAATTCTGCCGACAAAGAGCTGAGATTTTTTGAGCTGTGAATTGCGGACGGAAAATTCCTTTATTTCGTCCTCTTCCTTGCAAAAAGCGCGCAGGACGCGCGCACCCGTTAAATTTTCGCGCGTGGCGGCGGTTACCGCGTCCAGCTTGCCCTGCGACTTTTTGTAGAGCGGTATGCTTACGAGCATAATCGTGAACACCACAACGCAGAGAACGGCTATGGATATTGCAAAAATTCCGCCCGCAACGGCGTCGATTACAAACGCCATTATCATCGCGCCGAAAACTATAAAAGGCGAGCGCATAAATAATCTCAAAACAAGATTTACGCCCGACTGGATTTGGTTGACGTCGGTTGTCATGCGGGTTATCATTTGCGGGGTGCCGAGGGAGTCGATCTGGCTGTACGAGAGAGACTGCAACTTGGCAAACAGGTCGTGCCGGAGTTCTTTGGAAAAGCCCACGGCCGCGCGTGCGGCAAAATACTGCGCGGCTACGGCCGCCGCCAGCCCCACAAGACCGAGCGCAAACAAAATCAGGCAGGCGTAAACAATATAGCTTACTCCCGCGCCCGCCTTTACGCCGTTATCTATTATCGCCGCCACTATTATGGGTACAAACAGCTCGAAACACGCCTCCAACAGTTTGAACAGGGGGGCGAGTATTGCCTGCGGTTTGTAATTTTTTAAGTACTTTAAAAGTTTGCCCATATGCGGGAATTATAACATTTAATGCGCAAAAAAGCAAATTATTATAAATGTGTTTGCAATTATAATTATAATTTGGTAAAATTCGGGTATGGCTTATTCGATATTTTTAAAAAAGAACGAGGAAAAACGTATTTTGGGCGGGCACAGCTGGGTGTACGCCAACGAGGTTGCCAAAATAGAGGGCAAGGACAAAAACGGGAGCCTGGCGGCCGTTTACTCCTTTGACGGACGATTTATAGGCAAGGGGTATATTAACCACGCTTCCAAAATTCTTGTGCGGATTTTTATCCGCGGAGACGAAACGGACGGAAAGGAATTCTATTATAACGCTATAAAAAAAGCCAACGATTACAGGCTGGGGCTGGGATATTCCAACTGTTACAGGGTTGTGTTTGCCGAAGCGGACAACCTGCCCGCGCTGATTGTGGACAAATACGGCGATTATCTTGTAATTCAGTGCCTCTCCCTCGGCATCGATATGAGAAAAGCGCTCATATGCGAGTGCCTTGCCGAACTGTTCCACCCCAAGGGCATATACGAGCGAAGCGACGCCGCCGTGAGAAAAAAAGAGGGACTTGCACCGGTAAAGGGGCTTTTGTACGGCGAAATTCCCGATTATTGCGAGATTTGCGAAAACGGCATAAAGATGCTGGCGGACGTTAAAAACGGGCAAAAGACGGGGTACTTCCTCGACCAAAAAGAAAACAGGCTGGCGGCGAGGAGATATGCAAAGGGCGAGGTTTTAGACTGCTTTTGCAACAGCGGGGGATTTGCCCTGAACGCCGCAACGGTTGCCGATAAAGTTATAGCCTGCGATATTTCGGAGCTTGCCTTAAAGAATGTCAGGGACAACGCAGCGCTCAACGGCTTTGGCAATATAGAAACTCTGTGCGGGGACGTGTTTGAAGTTTTAAGGAACTTTAAAAGAGAGAAAAGACAGTTTGACACGGTGATATTGGATCCGCCCGCCTTTTGCAAAACCGCCGACGAGGTAAAGGACGCCTACCGCGGCTACAAGGACATTAACCTTACGGCAATGAAATTGGTTACAAGCGGCGGGTTCCTTATAACCTGTTCCTGCTCCCACTACATGACGCCTGCGTTGTTTGAAAAAATGTTGCAGGAGGCCGCCCGTGAAAGCGGCAGGCAGGTGCGCTGTGTGGAAATAAAATCGCAGGCTCCCGACCACCCCGCGGCTCTCGGTGCGGAGGAAACAAGCTATTTGAAATTTTACGTTTTGAACATAATTTAATCAATTTTGCCCCAAAAACGGGCTATTATGTGTGGCATAGTACTATATAAACGACTCAAAACAAGCAAAAACCGCGGCTTTGCCGCGGTTTTTATGTTGTTGCTTTAACTCTTTTTATTTTACGGTGATTTTGGTTTTGCCGCCCATGTACTTTTGCAGCGGTTCGGGAATGTTTACGCTTCCGTCCGCTTGGAGATGGTTTTCAAGGAAGGCTATGAGCATTCTGGGGGGCGCCACTACCGTGTTGTTTAAAGTGTGCGCGTACTCGTTTTTGCCCGTCTTTTCGTTCTTGTATCTTATACCTAAGCGGCGCGCCTGGGCGTCGGTTAAATTGGAACAACTGCCCACTTCGAAATATTTGCCCTGCCGGGGGCTCCACGCCTCCACGTCGCAACTCTTATATTTCAAATCCGCCAAATCGCCCGAACAACATATGAGCTGGCGCACGGGAATTTGCAGGGATACGAACAGTTCTACCGTGTAGCGCCACATTTTTTCGTACCACTCGTCGCTCTCTTCGGGCTTGCAGATTA
>CANREJ010000091.1 GCA_947629665.1 uncultured Clostridia bacterium | reverse complement strand
CTTTGTATTCGGCCCCATGTTTGTGGGCGGCGTACTTATGGGCGCAACCATTTCGGCGATAATGCTCGCAATATTCTGCGGCAACTCCGGCGGCGCATGGGATAATGCAAAGAAGTACATAGAATCGGGCGGTGTAGAAGGCGAAGAGAAGGGCACCCCCGCTCACGACGCTTCGGTTGTGGGCGACACCGTAGGCGACCCCTTAAAGGACACTGTTGGCCCGTCTTTGGATATTCTAATTAAAATAATGTCCACCGTATCGCTTGCAACGGTTGTGGTTTTCAGCAACTTCAACCTTTTCGGCTGGTTTGAACAGCTCGGCTGGGCGATAGGCAAATAACAAAATAACCAAATATACGGCCGCGGCGCTTAAAAATCAAGCGCCGCGGCAATTTTTTCCTTGCGCAATGTCCTTGATTTTACGGCGCATATATTGTACAATTATATTGAACGCCCTCTTTTTGGCGGAATACGGTTGAGGTGCTTTAAAGTGCTGCAAATCAAAAATATCACAAAAGACTATCAAATGACAAAGGATATTGCCGTGCATGCCCTGCGCGGCGTGTCCCTGAATTTGCGCAACAGCGAATTTGTGTCCGTCCTCGGCCCCTCCGGCTGCGGCAAAACCACCCTTTTGAACATAATCGGCGGTTTGGACGGCTACACTTCGGGCGAACTGAAAATTGACGGCAGAAGTACCGCAAATTTTTCGGCGTCCGATTGGGACACTTACCGCAGTTCAAAGATAGGCTTTGTGTTCCAAAGCTATAATCTTATCCCCAACATGAACGTTTTGGACAACGTATCGCTTGCCCTTTCGGTTGCGGGGGACAACCGCCGCGAAAGATTGAACAAGGCAAGGGAAGCGCTGTGCAGTGTGGGGCTTGGGGGCGAACTCAAAAAATACCCCAACCAGCTCTCCGGCGGGCAAATGCAGCGCGTGGCAATAGCCCGCGCAATAGTGAATAACCCAAGCGTGATACTCGCAGACGAACCCACGGGCGCACTGGACAGCGAAACGGGCGTGCAGGTGATGGAGCTTTTAAAGGAAATTTCCCGCGACAGGCTGGTTCTGGTCGTTACCCACAACCGCGACCTCGCCGAACAGTACTCCACGCGCATAGTTACAATGTCCGATGGCGAAATCAAATCGGACACCGACCCTTATACCGATGGGGAGGCGGAGTACGACTTAATGCTTGCGGAGCGCGCCCGCGAAGCCGAGAACACAATTTCCGGCGGATATTCGGCGGAGGACGGGCGTTCCCGCCGTAGCCGTAACGGCAAGGCGGAACCATCGGCACCCAGGCAAAAGAAATCCCGCCTTAAACTTTCCGCCGCCTTTAAAATGTCCCTCAAAAACCTTCGCGTCAAGCTCGGCCGCACCCTGCTCACAAGTTTTGCGGGCAGTATCGGTATTTTCGGCATCGCGCTTGTGCTTGCAATCAGCGTGGGCATGGGCAACTATGTGGACCGTATGGAGTCGGAAGCGGTGGGCGACAGCGCAATCCGCCTCGGCGAAACGGCGTACAGCGTAAGCCGCGTTTTAAGCGTTATGGACGAGGTGAGCGGCGCCAACAGCGACCCCTACCCTGATATCGACGGCATAATCCCCTACCAGCGGCAGAGTTTTTCCACAAAGAGCGTACTCACGGACGAATTTATACAGTATGTAAACAACGTAAACCGCTCTTGGGTAAAGGCTATAAACTATACTTACAGCGTGCAAATGCACGTTTTGCAAAGGAGCGGCACGGGCTATACGCAACGCTCCAATTGGGCAAGCTACGCCCGCCAGATGATCGAAGAGGACGAGATTATAGAGGAGAACTACGACGTATTGTATAAATCGCAGGCTTCTGCAACGGGTTTTCCCGCAAACTACGCCGAAGTTTCGCTCGTGGTTGACATATACAACCACATATCCCCTTCCACGCTCAACGCCATAGGCATACCCTATACCAATGCGGACGGCTCGTACAGGCAGGTGAAATACAGCGAAATAGTTGACAGGGAGTACTCCGTTGTGTTAAACGACGGCTGGTATCTGCCGCAGGCAAACGGAACATATAAGGCGGTAACAAGCAAAGATTTTTCCTCTATCAAGGACGAAAATATATTAAATATCAAAATAGTAAGCGTATTGCGCCAAAAAAAGAATGGCGACGATTGGCTCGGTTCGGGCATAGCGTATCTTCCCGAACTTTCGGAATTTCTTGTTGAAAACGCCCGCAATTCGGCGGTGGGTAAGGCACAGCTCGCCGCTACGGACCACAATGTTTTGACGGGCAAACAGTTTACGGTGAGCATACCCGGCGAAGACGAGGAGGGACAGCTCCGCACGCAGTACACAAACGCCCTCAAAGACATAGGCGCGTACACGGTGCCCGTCAACATACAAATTTATCCAAAGGACATAAACTCCAAAAACAATATCGCGGGCTATATTGAGGATTGGAACAAGAGCCACCCCGAAGCGGAAGTGGCGTATTTGGATCTTTCACAGCTTGCATTGAGCGTGCTGTCCTCGTTTATAGACGTGGTTACCTACGTTCTTATTGCCTTTTCGGCAGTTTCGTTAATAGTTTCCACGGTAATGATAAGCGTCATCACCTACACGTCTGTAATAGAGCGCGTGCGGGTTATAGGAATACTGCGCAGTATAGGCGCCAGGAAGCGGGATATAACCAAGCTCTTCAATTCCGAAACTCTGTTGCTCGGCATATTTGCGGGGGTAATGGGCGTGGGGCTTGCGCTTGCCGCAGGCGCAGTCGGCAACATAATAATAGGCAAGCTGTTGGGCGAAACAACAATAATCAGCTTTACCTGGTGGATAGTTACGGGCATGCTCGCCCTGTCCGTGGGACTGACCCTTTTGGCGGGATTGATACCTGCCGTGATTGCGGCGAGGAAGGACCCGGTGGTTGCCCTCCGCACAGAATAAGCTCCCGCCAAGCGGATTATAAGCGTCGTTCTGCTGTGTTGCGCTGCGGCAACTTTCAGTAAGGCTTACGCCTTCGGTACGACATGTACTTCTGTGTACACTCCTTCAAGTTATCCTCGCGCGCCTTGCATAACTCGCTTCTAACCGCTTGTAGACTTCGTAAAAACAAGGTTCACAAAAATCTCGTGCGGTTGCGGGCGCGCGACGCCCTGCCGAGGGTTCCCTGTGGGAAACGGCTGAGGCGCAGGTATGCGCAAATTGTGGCTTGCGGCGCGGGTCCTCTCGCCAACGGCATGGAAAAACCGTTGGCTCGGTCATCGTACGCGCCTTGCATTATGCGCGCACTCATCTCGCGCGGCACGCACAGCGCACTGTGCTGTGCTATGAAATGCCTCGCTCGTCCTGCTTGCAACGTAAATTATTTAAGAATATGCACACGCCTTGCATAACTCGCTTCTAACCGCTTGTAGACTTCGTAAAAACAAGGTTCACAAAAAAACAGACATTGTTGAATGTCTGTTTTTTTGTGAGTTTTTTCGGGAAAATTCAGCCGCTCTTGACAAAACGCCTTTTTTTGTGATATAATATAAATTGCCAAACAATTCGAATATTAAGGAGCGCGATTTTTTTATTTTAAAAATTACATAATTTTTTTGCATATACAAACAATGGATTTAGCAAGACTGCAACTCCACTTATGTTTGTATATGCGAAAATCGTACTCTGCGTAAGAATTGTTTGGCGACAATCGGGGTTTGCGTTTTGTATGCGTCAGCTTCGGTTGGCGCATTTTTTATTTTTTACG
>CANREJ010000090.1 GCA_947629665.1 uncultured Clostridia bacterium | reverse complement strand
CTCGCCTTTGAACGATACGCCGGCTTTGAAGTATCCGACTGCGAAATAAAGCGCGGGGGCGTAAGTTATTCCTACGTTACCTGCCGCCGCTTTAAAAAACTCTATCCGCAGGCCGAAATATATTTTATTATGGGCGCGGATATGCTTAAAAGTTTCGGCAGTTGGCGCGAGCCCGAAGAAATTTTAAAGTGCGTAACCCCGCTGGTATGCGCAAGGGAAAATTCCGCGGAACTGAAAACGTATATAAAGTCGTTCAACGCCCGCTTCAAAAGCGGAATAACCTCTTTTAAATATGTTGGCAAAGAAGTCAGCTCCACAAAGGTAAGGGCGCTTGCCGCGCTCGGCGAAGATATTTCGGGATTTGTGCCCGAAGAGGTAAAAAACTTAATACGTTCCCGCAAATTATACGCCATGCCGGAGGTTTGGGGAGTTAAAAAACTGCTCACGGAAGAGCGATGGCAGCACACCGTGCGCGTCGCCGTGCTCGCCGCGGAATACGCCCGCAGGGCCAACGTGTTCGAGTACGACGCAATTCTCGCCGCCGCCTTGCACGACTGCGCCAAATATCTCGGCGAGGGCGCGCCGGAACTCAAAGGTTTTGAATTTCCCGCAGGCGTTCCCGCCCCCGTAATGCACCAGTACACGGGCGCATACGCCGCAGAACACACCTTCGGCGTTACCGATAAAAACGTGCTGAACGCCATCCGCTACCACACCAGCGGCAGGGAAAATATGTCCAATCTCGAAAAATTGATATTTCTATCCGACCTTTTGGAGGACGGTAGGGACTTCGAGGGCGTAGATTATCTCCGCACCCTCTTTAAAAAGGATATGGACGAGTGCCTCTTTGCCGCGCTCGAACACCAGCTTAATTATCTCGAACAACAAAAAAAGCCCGTCTATGCTTTAACAAAGCGGGCGTATGAATATTTAAAAGAACAAAAGTGAGGTAACAGTTATGACAAGTCTGCAAAAAACCCAACTGATCTGCAAAATTCTCTCATCCAAAAAGGCAAAGGGCATTGTGTATCTTGCCGTGGAGGACAAAACCTCTCTTTGCGACTACTTTGTAATCTGCGGCGGTTCCTCCAAGACCCAGGTAAAGGCTATTGCCGAGAACCTGGAAGAAAAGCTGGAAAAGGAGCATGAAATCACACCCCGCAGAGTGGAGGGCGTGCGCGAAGGCCGCTGGGCGGTGCTGGATTATGCCGACGTGATAGTTCACGTTTTCGGCGACGAGGAGCGCGACTTCTACAACCTTGAACGCCTTTGGGAGGACGGCCAAAATCTTGTCCGCTACGAGGACTGAACTCCCGTTCACCCCGTAGTATCCCCCAACGAACGCACTATTTTTTAAACTCTATCTCCTGCGGATTGGAGTACTTCTTTTTAGTGCGCTTTCTTTCAACAATATAATAAACAGGTTCGGGCTTCTTTTCGGGCTCGGACTTTTTTTCGGGTTCGGGCGGCTTTTTTAAGGATTGCATGCCCAAATAAGTAAGTTTGCAAACCGCCACAAGAATAAAACAAACCAAAAACGTCAACAACAAATACAACAATCCAATAAGCATACCGCCATTATAATTCCCCTGCGCTCAAAAAACTTAATACATATTGTTATTTTTTGGGAGAAAAAGAATTATGGAAGATTTTTCCGCGTACAAAAAAAACGAAGCCCAACTCTTTGAGGACTTCAAGCGCAAAATAAATTTACAGGCGGCATACGCCCAGATAAAAAAGATCGAATACAATCTATCGGATATAACCACGGGACTTGCGGTGTTAAAATCCGCCTGTACGGACGCAACCAACTTACAGCTCGGCGGCGTGTGCGTTGCTCCGAGCTTTGTAAAGCCGTGTTCGGTATTTTTGGGCGCGTCGTCCAAACGCAAAAGCTCTCTTATAGCCTGTATCAGCTACCCCAACGGCGGCGACACAACCGATATAAAGGTAAAAGCCGTAAAAAGGGCAATAAAGGACGGCGCGGACGAGGTTGAAGTAACCGCCCCCATAGCGCAGATCCGCGACGGCAACTTTCAATATGTAAAGCGCGAGCTTAAAAAATTGCGCAGGGCCGCCAAAAACCGCTCGCTGAGAATTTCGGCGGAGTGTTCCCTTTTAACCAAGCACGACGTAATGCGCCTTTCCATAATCGCGGCGGAGTGCCATGTAAACTCGGTAAAAACGTCCTCCGTAGGCTACGGCGGGGAGGAGGGCAAAACCATAGCCGACGTGCGCTCGGCGGTAAAGGACAAATGCACCATAAAGGTGGAGGGAGTATCGTCCGTAACCGAGCTTTCCGCGGCGGTGGATATGGGTGCGGGAGTAGTGGGCAGTAAAAACGCTCCGTCCGTTGCGCGCTACATTTTAGCCGCCGCCAAAAACGAAAATTTAGCTTAAACCCAAGGTTTTTATTCCTTTTTATTTGTGTCCCCCCAATATAGTACAGCCGCCGCGGCAATTTTGCCGCGGCGGCCGTCCTTTAACCCGCAAAATTCAATCTACGCGTCATACCTATGCCAATAATAATCGCAATAGCCACCGTTAGAAGAAGTTTCAGACAAAAGTTTTGCATTTTGCGCAGTGTTGTCTGTAACGGTTACGTTTTCTGCGCTTGACATATCACTATATTGCGAAACTTTCCAGCCCGTAGTGTTTTCAAACTTCACGCTTGCAAGGCTTGTGCAACCCTTGAACGCCCACTCGCCGATAGAAGTTACGCTGTCGGGGATGATTATACTTGTAAGGCTTGTGCAACCATAGAACGCATAGTCATTAATTTCTGTTGCTCCTTGTAGCATATCGGCAGTGATTTCGGTTACCAGTTTATTATTTAAATAGAGATTGTGCGCATATTCCAAAGGGTTAGCATAATAAGCACCAAACTCAATATTGCACCAAGCCTTTAAATCGGTAATATAAACATCTGCAAGGCTTGTGCAAGCCGCGAACGCCCACTCGCCGATAGAAGTAACGCCGTTGGGTATGGTTACGCTTTCAAGGTTGTAGCAATAATAGAACGCCTCACTGCCGATAGAAGTAACACTATCGGGTATGATTATTTCTGTAAGGCTTTTACAACCGCTGAACGCTTCCTTGCCGATAGAAGTAACGCCGTCGCCTATGGTTGCACTTTCAAGGCTTGCGCAATTATAGAACGCCTTTTCGCCGATAGAAGTAACGCCGTTGGGTATGGTTATATTTTCAAGGCTTGCGCAATAATAGAACGCATAATTGCCGATAGAAGTAACGCTGTCCGGTATGGTTGCACTTTCAAGGCTTGCGCAATAATAGAACGCATAATTGCCGATAGAAGTAACGCCGTTGGGTATGGTTGCACTTTCAAGGCTTGTGCAACCGCTGAACGCATAATCGTCGATAAAAGTTACGCTGTCGGGTATGGTTACGGAAGTTTTTGCTTCGGGGACTTTAATTATTTCTGTTTTATCTTTGTTATACAAAATTCCGTCTTGGCTTGAATACGATTTATTGTTTTCGTCAACTGATATACTTTCAAGGCTTGTGCAATTCCTGAACGCTTCCTTGCCGATAGAAGTAACGCCGTCGCCTATGGTTGCACTTTCAAGGCTTGTGCAACCATAGAACGCCTCCCTGCCGATAGAAGTAACGCTGTCGGGTATGGTTATGCTTGTAAGGCTTGCACAACCAGTGAAGGCATCACTGCCGATAGAAGTAACGCTGTCGGGTATAGTTATACTTTCAAGGCTTGTGCATTGTGAGAACGCACTACTGCCGATAGATGTAACTCTGTCGGGTATAGTTATACTTTCAAGGCTTGTGCAACCGAAGAACGCATCGTCGCCGATAGAAGTAACACTGTCAGATATAGTTATGCTTGTAAGGCTTGTGCAATTCCTGAACGCCTCACTGCCGATAGAAGTTACGCTGTTAGGTATGGTTATGCTTGTAAACTTGATTTATGGACAGTAAATAGGTTTTATCCGTTTCTCGCTTTTGGTTTATCAATCAGTTTGTAGTA
>CANREJ010000089.1 GCA_947629665.1 uncultured Clostridia bacterium | reverse complement strand
CCCGCTGAATTTTTATTGTTCAAGGTACTTTATTTTTATAATGTTTTTATGCAGGCGTTCCGCATGCCTTACTGCGGCATAAGCGCCCCCAAAAGATAAAAATACTCCGGAAATGATATAATCTGCTTTTTCAACAATTAATCTGTTTGTGTGGCTTATTGCAAAACGCTGTGGCACTTTTTCCTCTAAAAGATATATTGAGCCGTCAAACAATTTAGGAATATAATAATCTTCGTTAGGAATATATGATAGCACGTTGATAAGACTTATATTATCAAATTGCGCTTTTAAGTTATGCACAATTTGCGCGCACTGCACATCAAAATCGCCGCGAAAACCATTATAGAACTCCGTTACTCCACTGCTTTTAATTAAATCCATTATAATATTTTCAATCTGTTTTTTGTATGGTGAATAGTCAAACGACCTGTGCCCAAAAAATACGCAACTTTTCATTAATACAATTATAACACCATACTACGGAATTGCCAAGTACTACGGTATACCGAAGTATAAAAATTTTTTAAAGATTTATAATATTTTTCATAAACGGAGCAGATATTATGAATCTTGCAGAAGCAGTTGCGGAACGTATAGAGCAGTTGCTGTCGGAGCGCAAAATAACTCAATACAAACTGTCCCAACTGAGCGGAGTACCGCAGGCAACAATCAGCGATTTAAGATTGAAAAAGCACGGGTCGGTGAATTTGAGAGTTATTTATGAAATTGCCGACGGGCTGGGGTTGGGACTTGATGAATTTTTTGCAAGTCCGTTGTTTAAAAGAGAAAATATTGAGTAATACGCCAACGGGCGGCCCGCAAATGGGCCGCCCGCTGAATTTTTTATTGTTCAATGTTTGCCTAAAATATATAATATCGCAAAATATGGAGACATAAAAAATAAAATCAAAAGCCCTGCATGGGCGGGGATTCCCTCAAACAGATTAAATTTTCCCTGCAAACGGCTGTCCACCTGGTGCATATATGCGCAGGGAAAACAGCACACGTCTACAAGCAAGACCAGCAACACAATAAACAGCGGCAAATTTTTAATCCCCACAACCGCCAGAACAGCGCCTGAAACTATTGCAAGCGCGCTTGTTATTATTGCAAGCCATAAATTTCTTTTATTCATATGCTAAACAGGTTGAATTTAATAAGCCAATAAATTTTTGGTGCGTTTTAGTTTTAGGACTACGGAAATTGCAAGCGTTACCGCGCCCGCAACGAAAAGATAGGTTAAATACAGCCAATTCAGCGGCATGCCGCCTATGGTAAAGATGGAGAACGATTCGAATTCCTCGCCGCCGACCGAAACAATGCCGTATATGAACAAAATAACGCTTATTACCACGCTTACGGTAAGAAACGCGATTAAATAGAGCAAGCGGCGCTTTTTTATTGCAACGGCCAGACAGCCCGAACCGAAGCTGTATATGATAAGCCCTGCCGTCATCAGTATTCCGTGGACGTCGAGCTTGGAGACAGAGAACATAAAGCTGTTTAAATAGACCCACCCGCGCCCCTTGAAGATAAGGATTATTACGCCGTAAAAAGCCAATATATAGAGAAATGTCGCCGCGCTCATAACTACGGCATAGACCGCCGCGCCGAAGTATTCGTATACTGTCTTGCGCACCGAGGAAATGGGGTACAGGCAGTACTGCGAGGGGCGCAACTCCGCCTGCAAACCGTAAACCAACGGAGCAAAAAACAAACATACGCTGATAAACACTACGGGCATGCAGTCAAGGGCGACAAAGCCGACGGCGACCATATAGCCGCACATCGGTAAAACCGCATATATAAGCATCTTCAAGCCGTCGGGGAATAAGGGCTGGACGCCGCGGAAATAATTGACCCTTAAATATCTTAAAAAATTCATTTAATACTCCTTGGGGCGCAGATACAGTACAAGGCGCGCAACCCCTGCGGCAAACAGCCCAACCGCTATGGCGCAGAATACACCCACATAAACCCAGCTGTAAGGCACTTCGTTGAAGGCTATATATAAATTGCCGTTGCCAATACCGGTCAAGGCGATTATTATATAAAATGGCAGGCTTACCATGACGGGAACCAGGGCGAGCAAGGCGTATTTGAGCTTTCCGCGCTTTACAAAGGAAATTATGAGTACCAGCCCTATCATTGCAAAAACTATCGCCGCGGCTATAAGATAGCCCTGCGTGCAGACGAAAACCGAAGCCTCCTCCGTTGCCTCAATGACGAATATCCACTCCCGCGCGGCAATCAATATTACTAACGCAACGATGAGCATTATAAGCCACACCGCGACTAAAAAAATCACAAAACCCACAACTGTGAGAAACAGAGCCGAGATAAAAAAATACAATACGTTGCGCCTGTGGGTTATCGGCATCAGCGCAAACAGGGAAGGCTTGTTCTGTATTGCAAACGCCAAACACAAAAAGCCGAGCGAGAGCATAAAGCCAAAACCCAAAGATATAGGCATGCCGTTGTTGCCGAGCGGAAACAGAAAAATAATGAACAACGCGCCGAACAACGCGCTTGCACCGCCCGCGTAGCTACGCGCCGTTTTGTTTACGTTCAGATTGTTGCCGTTGACGCACTTTATATAGCTCCAAAGGCTTGGATGAAAATTTTTCATATTCCCCTCCCCTTATAAATCTTCAAACGGATCGCTTTGCGTATTTTCGCCGAGGGTATGAATGAACAGCTCCTCCACCGTGGGCACCTTGACCTGCAAACCCTCGCCCGAAATATCCTTGTTTTTGGTTAAAAACGTGTAGCCGAACATTGATTTTTGAACGCCGAGCGCCTGTTTTTTAAGCTCATCGGTGAGTTCCGCGCACTGCACAAGGCGATAATTTTCGCAAATGGTCTCCTTTTCCTCGTTAAGCGTGATTTTGCCGTTTTGCATGATAACGATGTAGTCTGCGATTTTATCCAAATCCTCGGTTATGTGCGTGGAGAACAGAACGGTGTGGTTTTCGTCCATCATAAATTCCTGTATTAGCTCCACCACATTGCCCCTGTCGTAGGGGTCTATGCCCGACGTAGGTTCGTCCAAAATGAGAATTTCGGGCCTTTGGCAGAGGCCGAGAATAAGGCAGTACTTGCGCTGCATGCCGAAGGAAAATTTATTGACGCGGATATCGGACGGAAGCTCGAATTTTTGCATCAATTTTTCGTAGAGTTCGGCGTCGAACTGCGGATATATTGACTTGTAGAGCTTGAACAGCCGCTTGGGCTTTAACGCAACGTTGAAGTGGGGCACGTCGAAAACGCAGGCGATTTTGTTGAGTATCTCCACCTCGTTGCCCTTAAACGGCTTGCCGTCGTACAGAATGTGCCCCGCGGAGGCGTCCTGCTGGCGCATTATCGTTTTTATCAGCGTGGATTTGCCCGCGCCATTGCGGCCGATAAGCCCCGTTATGCAGCCCTTGCGGATATTCACCGTGGCGTTCATGGTAAATCTTTCAAAGGCTACCGTTAAATTTTCGATTTCAAGTGAATACATTTTTCATTCTCCCAAAATTTGCTTGAATATGTTTTTTAAGGTTTCTCTGTCTACACCGTGCTCTTGGGCGTATTTGTCGATTTCCTCAAACATATCCCTTACTTTTTCAATTTTGTAGGCGGTTAAATCATCCTTTTTAACCCCGGCGACAAACACTCCCTTGCCCTGCGCGGAGTACAAAAAGCCCTCCGCACATAGGTCGTCATAGGCGCGCTTTGCGGTTATGATGCCTATTTTAAGCTCCTTTGCGAGCATGCGGATAGAGGGCAACATTGTGCCCGCTTTAAGCTCGCCCGAAAGTATTTGGGCGCGGATTTGATATTTGATTTGCTCGTATATGGGCTGACCCGATTGATACGACAATGCTATGTGCATATTCGACCGCCTTTCAACTGTGATTATACGATAGATACAGTTGGTTGTCAAGAGAATTTTTAAACTTTTTTCGTGAGTTAAAAATTAATAAATATCCCCGTATATACGGGGATATTTATTAGATAATTCACGGGGAATTATCATATCAAGTGCAACGGGTAAGGGTAAAAAAGTAGTTCATATAAATCAACTGTGTTAGAATAAGATTGCAAACAAAATTCTT
>CANREJ010000088.1 GCA_947629665.1 uncultured Clostridia bacterium | reverse complement strand
AGGCGTGGCTTCACGCCACGCCTAATTCTCTTTGAGCGGCGACTTACCTAAATTCCCTATGGGAACTACGGTAAACCGCCGCCCATTTTTTATTTTTACTCCAAAACCGCGTTTGCGCCGGCCGCTTTAAGATCCGCCAGAATCTTCTCTGCCTCTTCCTTTGCAACGTTCTCTTTAAGTACGCCGCCCTTTTCAACCGCCGTCTTTGCTTCAACAAGCCCAAGACCCGTGAATGCGCGGACAACTTTGATAACGTCTATCTTCTTTGCGCCCGCGTCCTTCAATACAACGTTGAACTCGGTCTTTTCTTCAACAACGGGAGCCGCTGCCGCCGCGCCTGCTACGGGTGCTGCCGCAACTGCCACGGGAGCCGCCGCGCTTACGCCGAACTCCTCTTCGATTGCCTTTACAAGTTCATTGAGTTCAAGAACGGTCATGCCCTTGATTTCTTCTATCATCTTTTTAACGTCTGCCATTTTTTTTATACTCCTGATTTTTATTTTGATTTTTTTGCGCTGTTGGGGGTGCGCGGCCCTGTTTTAAGCCGATATGCGGCCGGCGCGTGCGGAGGCTTTACGCCTTTTGGTCCGCAACGGCCTTGATTGCGCGGGGAAGCGCGCTCAACATGTTGGAAAGCACTCCCGCGAGATTTGCCACCGGAGCCTGCAAGGAACCGAGCAACTTTGCAAGCAACTCTTCCTTTGAAGGCATTGTGGCAAGGTCCTTAACGCCGTTTTTATCGACGTAAGAGTTGTCAACGAACGCGCTCTTTAAAGTTATCTTTTTATCGTAGTCCTTTGCGGCGGCAACCATTATTTTTGCGGCGGCGGTTTCATCCTTGCCGAACGCCATGGCTGTGGGACCGTTGAGGTCTGCGTCAAAATCTTTATAGCCCAATTCGTTGAAAGCCTTTCTTACAAGCGTGTTTTTATACACCTTGTATTCGCAGCCGGCCTCCCTGCACTTGTTGCGCAGAGCGGAAACTTCGGCAACCGTAAGCCCTACGTAGTCAACAAATACAACCGACTTGGACTCCTTGATTTTTTCCGTAATTTCCCCGACGACCGCTTTTTTTGCTTCAAAATTAGCCGACAATTTTATATCCTCCTTTTAAGAGTGAAAAAACTATTCCCCGCCATAGAATTAAGGCGGGGAAAAGACAAATAAAAAACTGTTTTTAAATTGCTTTTTTCGCCTCCGCGGGATATTGAGCTGTTATGCACCCGCCTTCTACGGCCCGAAAATTAATTTACGCTGTAATTATATCCGCCAAACGGCCGCATGTCAACCGTTTTTGGGGCGGATTTTTATTTTAGCCCTTGTTATAGGCAACTTTTACGCCCGGCCCCATGGTTGCGGACATGGTAACGCTCTTTATATACTGTCCCTTTGCCGCCGCGGGCTTTGCCTTAACTATTGCGTCCATGAGGGCGTTGAAGTTTTCAACTATCTTCTCCTGCCCGAAGGACTTTTTGCCGATGGGTACGTGGATTATAGCCGTTTTATCCAAACGGTATTCGACTTTACCTGCTTTAACTTCTTTTACGGCCTTGGCTACGTCCATTGTAACGGTACCGCTCTTGGGGTTGGGCATCAAGCCCTTGGGGCCGAGGATACGGCCTATTCTACCTACCATACCCATCATGTCGGGGGTGGTAATCATTACGTCGAAGTCAAACCAGTTTTGAGACTGTATGCGCTGTATGGTTTCCTCCGCGCCAACGTAATCGGCGCCCGCCGCCTGGGCCGCGTCCGCCTTTTCGCCCTTGGCTATTACCAACACGCGCTGGGTTTTACCTGTGCCGTTGGGAAGAACGAGCACGCCGCGAACCTGCTGGTCTGCCTGGCGGGGGTCTACGCCCAAACGGATATGGAGTTCTATTGTTTCGTCAAACTTTGCCTTTGCCGTTTCGAGAGTTATTTTTGTTGCCTCGGCTACGTCGTAGGACTTGGAACGGTCGTAAGATTTTACGCTTTCCGCATATTTTTTAGACATCTTCATAGCGCTTCCTCCTTACTCTTCCACCGTTACGCCCATGGAGCGCGCGGTGCCCTTTACCATGCTCTTTGCCGCTTCCAGATCGTGGCAGTTCAAGTCGGGCAGTTTTGTCTTTGCAATCTCTTCAACCTGAGCCTTGGTGAGCTTGCCCACCTTGTCGCGGTTGGGACGGGCGGAAGCCGTTTCCAGACCCAGCGCCTTTTTGATGAGTACGGGCGTGGGGGGCGTTTTTAAAACGAACGTAAAACTTCTGTCCTGATAGATGGTTACTACGCAGGGAATGATGAGCCCCGCCTGTGCGGCCGTTTTAGCGTTGAACTCCTTTGTGAAGCCGGGGATATTGATACCGTGAGGGCCCAGCGTAGAACCTACGGGGGGCGCAGGGGTAGCTTTTCCGGCAGGGAGTTGCAGTTTTACAACCGCAGTAATCTTTTTTGCCATAAAAAATTTCCTCCTACGTGGTTAAAACGAATATACCATGAATAGATTTAATATATTCTCCCACATATATATTCACGAAAATCAAACAAGTCGATTTTTGTGATTTGCTTAAATAAAACAATAAAAATAAAATTACGAAGTTAGCGGTGGGTAGAAGCGAGTTATGCAAGGCGCGCGCGTATTCCCAAATATTACGTTGCAAGCAGGGTTTTAATTTAACACTCCCCTCAGTCTCGTTTCGCTCGCCAGCTCCCCTCGCAAGCGAAGGGCGCCAAGAAAAGTTGCTTTTACGAAGTCTGCAACGGGTTAGAAACAAGCAAGACAAGGAACGTGCGTAAGCGACGACGGGAGTGTACATAGACGTACACGACCAAGGAGTGCGCAAACGCGACACAGTATTGCGTAGTTTATAACACGTTGGCGGTAGCTCGCGGTGGGTAGAAGCGAGTTATGCAAGGCGCGCGAGGATAACCTGAGGGAGTTTACTTAAACGTAAATGACCGAAGGTTGCCGCAGCGCAACACAGCAGAACGACGCTTATACACGCCGCAACGGGAGCTTAAAGTTTCTTGATTTGGATATACTCCACTTCCACATCGGTATTTCTGCCGAACATTTGAATGTTGACCTTTGCCTTCTGGGCGGCGTCGTTGAGTTCGGTTATAACGCCCTCAAAGCCCTCCAAAGGCCCTGAATCAACCGCAACCTTGTCGCCGACGGCAAAGTTGGCGTCCACAACAACCTCCTCCAAACGCATTTTGCGGATTTCGGACTCCTTCATGGGGATAGGTCTGCCCTGCGGGCCTACAAAACCCGTAACCCCCCTGGTGTTGGTAACGAGATACCACAGCTGGTTGGAGTAAATCATTTTTATAAACACATAGCAGGGCAAAAGTTTGCGCTCCACTATTTTGCGCTTGCCGTTCTTCTCCTCTATGGTCTGTTCCATGGGGATTTTAACGTCGAATATCATATCCTGCAAGTTGTTATTTTCTATGAGGCGGAAAAGGCTGTCCTTAACCATGGCCTCATAGCCCGAATAGGTATGCAGAATGTACCAGCAGGGATTTACGGGATCGGCTACCATTGTTGCCATAGCTCAACCTCCTTAATTTTGCCCTATGTTGGTTACTAAATTCAACAGTTCCTGCAAGCCGTAGTTTATTCCCGTAACGACTACGGTGAACGCAACCACAACAACCAAAACCACGCACGTGGTTTTTACTACCTTGGGGAAGGTGGGCCACGTTACTTTTTTGAGTTCGGAAAAGGTTTCTTTAAGTTTTCTGCCTGCGCGGACAAAAATATTGGGCTTTTTGTCGTCGGCAGTTTTTTGGTTATTAGCCATATTTTAACCTCTGATTACTTGCTTTCCTTATGCTCGGTGTGCTTTTTGCAGAACGGGCAATACTTTGACATGGTGAGCCTGTCGGGATCGTTACGCTTATTTTTGTAGCTGTCATAATTGCGGTGCTTGCACACGGTGCATTCTAACGTAATCTTTGTTCTAACTTGCGCTTTGGTTGCCATTTTGGAAAACTCCGTACAAAAAAATTACACCCCTCTTTGCGGTGTAAGGAAAGTCTACCACACGTAAAGGGGGGTTGTCAACTCTTTTTTGTGATTTTTGAAATTTTTTATTTTAAACGCTCAAATGTAAAGTTAAGTGCCAGTTTGTAAGATTAAGTTCTAATTGGCGCATTTTTGTAAAAGTAACTGCAAAAG
>CANREJ010000087.1 GCA_947629665.1 uncultured Clostridia bacterium | reverse complement strand
GTAGACAAGCGCGTTCGTTTATGGTAAGATGGGTATAGTTCATATTTTTCCTCTGTTTAAGAATTTTGTTTGCAATCTTATTCTAACACAGTTGATTTATATGGACTACTTTTTTACTCTCCACTGTTGCACTTGATATGATAATTCACCAAATAAAATATGCGCGGCGGGGCTTCAAGGCCCCGCCGCGCGTATCTTATACAATTGGATTATTCTTCGTTGTCCCCGTCCTCGGCGCGTTGCTCACGAGTAACGTCAACTTCGCCGTCGGCGTTCTTTTTTACTTTTTTGCGCCTGTTTGTGGCAACCCAGGTGATATATCCCGCGGCTATAAGCGTAAGCGCAACAACCACCAGCACCAGCACAACCGTGCGCACGTTGTCGCTGTGGTCGGGATTGGGGTCGGGCACTGCGGAAGCGCCCCCCTCGTCAATAACGGGGTAGTTCAAATCGTTCAAAAATTCGGCGGAAATATATCCGTATGCGCCGTCGGCATTCTTTACAAGATAGAAATTGTGCGCCAGCACGGGCACGCTATCCGCGGACACGGAAAACAGCACGTCAACCACCTGCGAGGGCGCAACTTTAAACGCCCGCGTGGCGTTGTTTAAATAGGGCAACGCGTGCGCGTATTCGTCGGCGTTCACCGTGGCGGTAGTGCCTTCGGCAACGGCGGTAAGGGGGAGTTCGGTGAAGTCGGGGGCGTCGGCGGCGTTCAAAATATAGCAGTCTGCGCCCTGCGCAATTATCCTCAATGTGCCCACTTCGCACAGCAAAAGGGCCTGTCCTTCCAAAAGTTTTACGGTATTTTCGCGCGGGGATTCAACGGGGAAGATTCCGTCCGTGGCGGTGAGTTTGTTTAAATCCAGCTTTGTTGCAACGGCGCCGGCGGCCACGTTCACAATCTTAATATTTTGCCCAAAAGTGGCATACGTGTTGAGTTTTTTTGCCGCGTCGCCCGTTGGAATCTTGGTAAGCATGCCGTAATTGGAGTAGCCGAACTCCAACTTTTGGGGCGTTGTTCCGTCTATTTTAAAGAGTTCGTTGCCGCTTATGGCATATAAACTTTCGCCGTAAACTTTAAGGCGCGCGTAGCCCTCGTAGCTCGCGGGGGGATTGGAAGTGCCGTCCCAGATGTTCAGCGTGCCCTCGCGCAGGCTGTAAGTCAGCCCGTTAAAGGAAAAGGCTTCCTTTTCGCCGACGGGTTCCTTAATAACCGCGCCTGCCGCCTTTTGGGGCGTTTCGCCGGGTGTGGCGGGCAGGGCATACACGTCTGCGGAGCTTTCAAAAGTAAAGTAAAAATTTCCGCCGTTTTCGCCCTGTATAAAGTCCAGCGCGCCCACCTTGCCGCCGAGGGGATATGATGATAAATCTTCGCCCTGCAAAAGCTGTACGCCGTTGCCGTCGGCAAAGGCAAAAACGCCCTCCCCGCCCACGGCATAGTCGCTGAGCGCCTCAAAGGTGAGGGGCGAATCGTAAATGTCGGGATAGGCGGGCCCGTCGGCGGCATACGCCGCAATGGGCGCCGCCGAGGCGGCGATAATGCCCGCGGAAATTGTTGCAAACAGAATCTTTTTCATTACAAAAATTATATCACACCTTTAATTTATTTGTAAACAGTTTAATTTGATAAAAAAATCAAATTGTTGCCGTTTGGACACAAAAAAATTTTAAAAATTATTAAAAAAATTTTTCAAACGTGCGTTTATTGTCATATTTACCGCTTTATAATCCTGTTGTAAAGTAAACAAATGTTTGGTTATGTTTGGGGAATATGAAAATCAAACGCGTATTAAAATTTTATTTCAACGCGGAAAATTTGAATTCCGCACTCGACAACTTAATATTGGCGTGCGCGTACCGTTCGGCGGAAGCCGTTGGCAAGGGAGAGGAGTGCGCCGAGAGAATACTCGAACTCATCTCCGCAAAGGAAAGCCTTGCCGGGCTGTGGGCGAAGATAGACGGGGTAATGGCGGGCATAGGCGCAGGCGAGCGGAAAATTTTGATGGATTACGCGCGGATGAGGGTCGGGATACGCCATCTCGGTGTTTGGGAACAGAAAAAAATCCGCAGTGCGGTCATGAAGTTTACGCGGCACGCAAGAAATTTGGAGAGTTGCGCCGAGGGGCTTGCGCTTGTCAGTGAATACTACTGCCTCTTATGACTCTTTTTGCCCGAAACAACCAGCGCTATCACGGCGGCCACGGCGAGCGCGCCTATGACGAGCAGAGGTATTGCGGCGGAGAGGGGAGCCTCCTGCACGGACGAACCGTCCGCAACGGTGGGCGCGGAGGGAATTTCGTTTTTGACGTAGTCGTCTATCTTGCCCTCCACATATCCAAAGCCGCCGTCGTATTTCAAGTATATATAGGGGGTATTCGCGCGGTAGAAGTTGCCGTAGAAGGCGCAGGTTACGGTAAGTTGCAGGGCGGGCAAATCGTATTTTTTGTCGTCGCCCGAAGTGAGCGTTATTTCCACGGGGTAATTGAGGTATAAATTTTCGGGCGGTTCGTTCAAAATAAGCAAGTTGTCCTTTTTGCAGTAGCCTATAACTTCCTCGTAAAAGCCGTCGTTTTGGGCGTACACAACGCGGTACCAGTCGTCGTACTCCCGCGCTATTTCCACGCAGTAGGTGTACGGCAGGGCAAACAGTTCGGTGTTGCGCTCCATCTCGTCGTAGACGTACACGTCGTCCGCAACTGCCATGGCGTATCTCTTGCCGCCCTCGGCATGCGCAACGGGCGTTGCCGCGCACACAATTATCGCATATGTAACAAGCAGGCACAGCGCCGCCTTTAAAACTTTCATACCCACACATTATATATCCTATCACACGCAAATATTTGAGAGGTTTTGTCTTAATATGTCTATGCAACGGGAAGAAATACTCAAACGTATCGAAGATATTGAAGCGGAGCTAAAAAAACGCAGGGAGTCCAACCGCCTTAATTTTTACAACACGGGCAAAAAAAAGCACAAAAAACAGCTTGCCTTCCACAAGTGCAAAAAGCGCAACCGCTGGGTATTCGGCGGCAACCGTTCGGGCAAAACGGAGTGCGGCGCGGTGGAGTGCCTGTGGATGCTCCGCGGCATACACCCGTACAGAAAAAACCGCAGGGACGTATTCGGCTGGTGCGTATCCCTCTCGCAACAGGTCCAGCGGGACGTGGCGCAGGCAAAAATTTTATACTACCTGCCAAAGAGCTGGATAGCAGAGATAGTTATGCTCTCCGGCCGCCGCGACAGCCCCGCGGGAGGGATTATCGACCAAATAAAAATCAAGAACGTATTTGGCGGGATATCCACCCTGGGCTTTAAAAGTTGCGACCAGGGCAGGGAGAAGTTCCAAGGTTCCAGCCTGGACTTCGTGTGGTTTGACGAGGAGCCGCCCAGGGACGTTTACGAGGAATGTCTTATGCGCGTTATGGACAGGCGCGGGGATATATTCGGCACAATGACGCCGTTAAAGGGCAAGACTTTCATCTATAACGAAATATATTTGAACGTCCGCAAAAACCCCGAAATATGGCACGAATTTATCACGTGGGAGGACAATCCCTTTCTCTCCAAAAAGGAGATAGAGCTTCTGGAAACCTCGCTGGACAAAAGTTCGCTCGACTCCCGCCGCTACGGCAGGTTCAGCGAGGGGCAGGGGCTTGTATATCCCGAATTTGACGAGTCGGTGCATGTGATAGAGCCCTTCCCCGTGCCAAAGGAGTGGCAGGATACAATCTCCATAGATCCGGGGCTGAACAACCCGCTCTCGGCGCACTGGTACTGCGTGGACTGGGACGGCAATATCTACGTGGTTGCCGAACACTTTGCGGCGGGCAGGGATATAGATTTCCACGCCTCGGCAATTAAAAGCGTTTGCCAAAAACTCGGCTGGAAAACGGACTCGGCGGGCAGGGTGCGCGCGCTCATCGATTCGGCCGCCAACCAGCGCACGCTCTCGTCCGAGAAAAACGTGGTCGAACTGTTCGCCGACGAGGGAATAATGGTAAACACGCATGTGGACAAGGACCTGTTTGCAGGCATAAACCGCGTCAAAGACTACCTTCGACCGCTCGACGGAAGCCCGCCGCGGCTTTACATTTTTTCGACGTGCGTCAACCTTATTCGCGAGTTCAAGGCATACCGCTGGGGCGAGGGCGACATGCCGGTAAAGCGGCTCGACCACGGGCTTGACGAGTTAAGGTACATGATTTCCGCGCGGCCCGAGCCCTACCGACCGCCCACCGTAAAGAGCGAAATAACTCTCGA
>CANREJ010000086.1 GCA_947629665.1 uncultured Clostridia bacterium | reverse complement strand
GCTCAGGGTGACGGCACGCCTTGGCTCCCTTTATTTATAAGGGGAGCTGTCTGCGTAGCAGACTGAGGGGATTAAAAAGTAATCCGAAATTTAAGGTAGCGTCATTCCGAGCACAGTCGAGGAATCCCCCTTGTGGTGGTAGGGAGCAACGATGAAACGGCATAATCACTTAGGACAGGGGTTGTTCGACTCCGCTACGCCCTCGGGCAGGGTGACGACGTGTCCTCTCCCCGCGCAATGGCGTGGGGTATTTTCAAACCGCGATGTTAACGCGAAACATATAATGATAAAAATGCTCGGAAATGTTGACTTTAACGAATTGTGATGATATAATGAAAATATAGTAAAAACCAAGTAAAAATGCGGCGGTTTTTCCTACGGATAAACCGCGTGCAGAATGTGTATTCTGCACGTAAAACCATTATCCGCAAGCAAAACCCGCGCACAAAATCAGGAGGAAAATGATGAACAAATTAACCAAATTGCTGTCCGTGTTTGTTCTCGCGGGCGCAATCGGCACAGGCGCGGGCGCGTTGGCCGGCTGTGCTCACAAGCACACGTTCAGCAGTGAGTGGAAGACCGATGCAACCCAGCATTGGCACGAGGCAACATGCGATCACACCGATGAAAAGTCGGACATAGGCAACCACGTTGACGCAGACAATGACGGCAAGTGCGACGTCTGCAAGTATGACATGAAAGTTGCTGTTCCCGCGACGGGCATCACTCTCAGCCAGACTTCGGCTACGCTGAAAGTTGACGAAAGCGTCAAATTGACGGCAACCGTTACCCCCGCCGATTCCACGGACACTGTATCGTGGGATACTTCGGATCCTACCGTTGCGGTAGTTGCGGGCGGCACTGTAAAGGCCATTGCCCCCGGCACGGCCACGATAACTGCCAAGGCGGGCAGCTTTACCGCGACTTGCGATATCCAGGTAATCGCCTATACGGAAATCTCCACGGCCGAGCAACTCCTCGAATTGAGGCAACAGCCGGAGCTTACGGGAGTCTACAAGCTCACGGCGAATATCGACCTCGAGGGCGAAACGCTGACGGCTCCCCAGGCTGTTTTGGCTGAGGGCGCAACTTTCGACGGCCAGGGCTACACCATTTCCAACGCCGTATACACCGAAGCGGGCGCGAAGGAAGGTATTCTCTTCAAGACCATTAACGGCGGCACTGTAACCAATATCAAGTTCCTCGGTTGCTCCATAAGCTCCGCCAACGAATCGGTGGGCATACTCGCGGGCGAGTGCAACGCGACATGCACTATTTCCAAAATCGAATTTAACTCCTGCTCCGCAAAGACAACCAACACTTACGTCGGTCTGCTCTTTGCGAGAAAAGAGGGAAGCGGCGCCGCTACTATCACGATGAGCGAAATAACCGCGAAGAACGGCTGTACGACTTCTTGCTCAGAGTACGGCGGCTTCCTTGTCGGCGATATAACGGGCGATACGACAGTGGTATTCAAAGACCTCGATATAGACGGCGAATTCAAGGGCTCTTCGGGCAACGGCTCGTTCATAGCGGGGCGTACCCGTTCGGGCGCGACCGTCTCGGTTGAAAACGCCGTAATAAGCGCGCAGTTACCCGTTCCCATTGCAACCAGCACAGGTATATTCTCCGGCAACGGCGACTGCACAAAATTGACGATAAAGAATGTCCTTATAGTTAAATCCAACGTGTCGAATTTGTATCAATCGACCAAAGCCCCCAAGGCCAAGGATATTCAAAACCTCGTAACGGTTGAGGGCGTAACGGTTGACGAAGCGACCGCGACGGACGGCGCGGATACTGCGGCATATCTCAAAACTCTCGGCTTCGACTTCACCGACGTGTGGATGGAAGAGGGCACAAGCGGTTACCGTCTCAAGGCGGCTTCCACCAATGTCAAGAGCGAGGGCGCGGTTATCAAATCGGTCAAAGTCAACATCGGCAACGTAAAGACGAGGTTCAAGAAGGGCGAGACCTTCGATTCCACCGGCATATCGGTAACGGGCGTATATTCCGACGGCGTACAGCTTGTACTCGGGGACGATGAATACGAAGTAGTTTCTACCGACGTAGATCTTTCCCGGAAAGGCACATATAAGGTTCACGTAATGTCGAAAGAGGACGCCAAAGTTTCCGTAGATTACGAAGTAACCGTAGTTGAAGAGACGGGCTTCAAGGTTTACAGCGAGTTTGTTCCCAAGGTATACGTTGTGGGCGGCAAAGTCGATTACAAAAACCTCGTGGTAGTTTCCGTATGGTCGGACAACGTAGAGGAGAAGCTCGAAGAGGGCGCGGGCGGATATACTCTCAACTCCAACGGCGCGCCCGATTTGGCGGCGGCCGGCGAAAAGAGCATAAGGGTAGATTACGGCTCATATGAGGGCGTAACTTTCAATATAAACGTAGTTGCCAAGGCGACTGTGGATGAGGCCACCAACACCGTCACGGTAAACGTTGACGCGGCGGCTACCGCAGTAACCGGCACGACCTTCAAGACAGTTGCGGACGCGATAGACTTCCTCGAAGCCTGCGAGTTCGATAAGGACGTAATAAAGGTTGTCAACGTTGCGGCCGGCACATATACCGCCAAGATAACCACCGACCTTTGCAACCTTACGCTTGTCGGCGCGAATACGGGCAAGGCGGACGATAAATCCATCCTCACCTATTCCGCGGTAGAGTCTACCGTAGATATAGTTTCGGGTAAGGCTTACGGCCTCGACTGCGCGACGCTCAAAGTGACGGGCGAAAACTTCACCGCAAAGAACATAACCATAAGGAACGACTTCAACTATATCCGCGACAGCAAGAAGGAATCTTCTCCCCAGGGCCTCGCGCTGACGGTAGCGGGCGACAAGGCGGAGCTTGTAGGCGTTCACCTCTACGGCAACCAGGATACGCTGTATCTCAAGAACGGCAGGGCGTACTTCAAAGATTGCCTCATAGAGGGCAATATAGACTTCATCTTCGGCGAAGCTACGGGCATTGCGTTCTTCGATGAATGTGAAATCAAGGCTATAACCAAGTCCGAAAACAAAGAGAACAACAACGGCTACGTAACCGCGATGAAGGCGGACGATACAACCAAGCCCGATTACGGCTATGTATTCAGCAATTGCAACTTCACCGACGACGGCAAACTTGCGGACGGATCGATGTCCCTCGGCCGTCCTTGGGGCAAAAAGGCGACGGTAGCATATATCAGCTGTACGTTCTCCAAGGCTTATTCCACATTGGCATACGACGGCAAGGCTAAATCCCGCTGGTTCGATATGAGCGGCAACAAGCCCGAAGACGCAGACTTCGTCGAGTACGATTCCAAGGGCGACGGCAAAATAACCGAGGCCGTTGCGGGCGGATCGATACTTACTGCGGCAGAGGCGGCGAACTACACGATGGCCAACGTATTCGCAATGGAAAACGGCAAGTGCAAGTGGACCACCCCTTGGGCAGGCACCAACACGAAGGTTGCCATAACCATAAAGAACGGCGATGACCAAGTCATTTATTCGGGAGCTGTTGAAAAGGGCGTAACCATATCCGAAGATATTGTCAAGGAATGGCTTTCTGCCGGCAAGAAGGAATTGAAGGGTCTGTTTACGGATAAGGCGTGCCAAACCGCATACAACTATTCAACCGTTATAAACGAGGCGAAAGAGCTTTATGCAACATATGACGAAGTCCATTCAACCACTTACACTTACAATTATGTAAGCGGAAAGTATACGGCTGAAGATCCTTGGTCGTCAAACTGCACGACGAACACGAAGTCGGAAGACAGTACTAAGGTTGAAGGGTTAAAGGTTGAAGCGACAACAGCACTTACGTTGAAGGCTACCGGCACAAAAGCTACGATTTCCGTAACCGGCTTCACCTCCGGTTCAAGCAAAGCATCCGCTTATCTCGATGTAATTTTCCTCGACGCTGAAGGAAATGAAATCGGTAAGATTGTCGGAACAACAACAGAGAACAAGTTAAACGGCGCATATACATTCACGAATAATGTGTTTGAAGCTCCTTCCGGTAAGGAATTTGCCTCTATCAAGTTCACTTGCAACACAAGCGGTAAGAGCTGTGGTATAGTTTCCGTAACAATAGATGTAGAGTGATTTTTACCTAAACTTTTCAACAAAGCAGAAGTAAAAAAAGTGATGTAATGAAAAAGTGAAAGAGGGCGGCGATTTTCGCCGCCCTTGTGCTGTATTATAAGGTGTAGTGGGGGAGGAGTGATGTCATTCCGACCGATTGAGGCGCGCCGAAAGGCCGCCGATTGAGTGGAGGAATCCCCCGTGTGGTCTTGGGGAGTGACGTTGAAACGGCGTTATCACATAAGACAGGGGGACCCATTCGACTACGTTCGCTATGCTCACTTCGCTTTGTGAAAATTTTTCGTAGGACTCAAAATTTTCTACAAACCATCGGGCTACGCCCTCGGGCAGGGTGACGGCGGGGCAGGGTGACGGCACGCCTTGGC
>CANREJ010000085.1 GCA_947629665.1 uncultured Clostridia bacterium | reverse complement strand
GAATATGCCGATATAATTGCCTCTGCCGACGAACTGCAACGGCAAAATTCACATTTTCAAACGGAAATAGAAAATTTGAATAACAACGGTTTTTAAACGGTGTATCCTTCGTCAAGAACCGGCGTTAAAAATCGAGGTTATATATCTGGGTCAATAAGTTGCGCGGACAAGCTGCGCAAATTAAATACTTGAAAAAACAATTAAAAGGTGATACACTATGAGCAGGAAAAAGGAATATCCATTTTTTCACATTGGTAAAAATATACCTAAGTACGGTACGCAAGATAAGCCTATGAAAGGTGAACCCAATTCTAATTTAGATACATATCGTAAGAAGAATGGTAAATTTCATAGTAGGCGCAAATTTGACTCGACCGGCAATGCGTACGTTGATTATGACGTGGCAACACAAGTGCATAAATTTGACCATGCCCACGATATAGATGCAGATAGAAAAATTCGTTCTACTCCGCGTGAAAATTTAACGCGAAAAGAACGCAGAGAATTAAAAAAAGCAAAGCGGAAAAGGAGATTTTGGAAGTGATTGATTTAAAAAAATTGGATAGAGATGATTTAGAGTTTGTCGCCGAAATGATGTTTATCTTTAATCACCATGATGAAACGGGCTTTGAACAATGTGATATAGAATTCGGAGTCGATTACAAGGACGATAAAATTTGGGTTTATGAGGATAAAGAAAACGGGCGGAATTTTTACTTTAAGTCGGCCGAAGATTTCTTCGAGGTCTTTTTATTAGACGGCAAACAATTTTTGGATAAGCTGGACGAAATAGCTTTGTCGGATTAACCCCGAACACAGTTACCCCGATGGACTTCTCTCTTAATCAGCCTTAAAAAAGCAGGGAAACCTGAAAGTGCAATTATGCGCGAATAATTGCGGGGGTGTAAAAGCGAGTGCGAAGCGCAGGCAAGCCGCTTTTAGGGGGTAAGGGTCTATATGTTCCTTACCCCCTCTTAAATTCGCGCAACCACAGACAAGGAATTGAGAAAAAATGAATGCAGCAAATTTAATACCCGATATAAGCGGGGAAATGTCTCCGTTTTTGTTTTTTGATAAATCGCAACCGCGTACATACAAAATTTATAACGACGGCAGTCATCATGTCGGTACCCTGTGCGTGCGGAACCAACTTCCCCGGAAATCCTCTTTGCGTTTACACAGCAAAATGGATGAGGCGTTTGACGGTTTATTCCTGCAAGCCGTGCAATCGGGCATAAAAATCCGCACAGCCAACACAGATAAATTTGTAAACTATATCACTCCGTTAATGCTTGAAATGTTTGCCGATTCTTGCGGCTTGCGGGAATGGATCACAAAGAAAGTAGAGCGCGGAATTCACAACTATTTTATCCGGGAAAGACGGTTTAAGCGCAAGGCCTATTTAAACCGTTGGAACTACTTTGTTACATTCACGTACGACGAAAATAAGCCCCTGCGCGGCGGCGGCAAACAGACAGAAGAAGTATTCCGCAAAAGACTTCGAAAACAGCTTTCAAATTTGCACACCCGCCGCGGCTGGAAATATATGGGCGTGTTTGAACGTGCGCCGGACACGGGGCGTTTGCACTTCCACGGTCTTATATACGTTCCTAACGGTGAAATGGTAGGTGAAATTACAGAAATACAAGATTATAGTACGGCAAAGCATGCAATGCAGACCCGTCATGAAAACAGCTATTTTGAAAAGCGGTTTGGAGTAAACGATTTTCAGGAATTAAGTAATATACAGGTAATGCGCGGAAACGCAGTCGGATATATACTTAAATATATAGGCAAGACAGGCGACCGCGTAGTTTACAGCCGTAGTATTCCAACGGAAATTTATAAAAAACTTGACAGCCACGATATAGCGTGTGAAATTGAAAGTTTTGTAACAAAGTTTTTATTGTTTGACGACGTTGTAGATTGGGAAGAAGACGTACTCCATTATCGTTATACTCAGCAAATGCGTTTTGACGATTTTGGTTATTCCCCGCCGATGACAGCATAAAACTTAATGTAAATCAAATAAAACGGTTGCTTGCGCCTATGTGATACATACGGCGTTTTTTGGCTTTGACTGAAAGCACAAAAAACAGTACTGCAAGCGACAACTTCTAACGTAAAAAATAAAACGGGCGGTTTTTGCAAGCAGGTTCGCGGCAAAACCGCCCGTTTTTTACCGCTTTTCGGTCGGTCAGTCAAGGAAAACGCGACACCTTGACACCGCGCGCCGCAGGCGCGCGGCTCGTCTATGTCAAGGTGTCGCGTAATGCTCATTTGCTTCAAACGGGGGCTAAAATCTACACAAAAGGGTATTACAAAATGAAGAAAGGCAATAAATATTTAACATTAACCCAACGCAGACGGCTGGAAGATTTTTTAATGTTGAAATTACCGAAAACGCAGATTGCCGAAAAACTCGGCGTTAATATTTCAACGGTCTACCGCGAAATTAAGCGCGGCGAATGTGAGCAACGCAAAAAGCTATACGATATCTACGGTGATTTTAAAGGTTATAAAACTTATAAAATTTACAGTGCGGATAAAGCCGAAGAAAAATATCGCGTAAATATCACTGCCAAAGGTGCGCCTTTAAAGCTCGGCAATGATTTTGAGTTTGTTCGTTATGTGGAAAACCGCATATTGGACGGCGTTGCGCCGTCCGCTCTTGCGGGCGAAATGAAACGGCTTATGCCATGTCAAACGGTTGTAAGTAAAACAACGCTTTACCGATATATCCGCATGGGTATGTTTTTGAATGTGTCAATGAAAAATTGTCCTGTTGGGCAACGTAGAAAACATTACGCGAAAACAACGGTTAAACGCCCGCCGAAAGGCACAAGTATAGAACAGCGACCTGCCGAAATTCTTGCCCGTAATACATTCGGTCATTGGGAAATGGACTGCGTTGTTGGGCGCAAACAAACACGTGATACTTTGCTTGTGTTCTCGGAGCGTTTAACGCGCTATGAAATTATTATAAAAATGCCCAATAGAAAGGCGGAAACGGTAGTCAAGTGTATTAATAAACTTGAACGGCGATTCGGAAAACTGTTTAGAACGGTTTTCAAAAGTATTACCGTAGATAACGGCGTTGAGTTTAGTGATTTCAAAGGCCTTGAAAAATCCATTTACGGCGGCAAGCGGACGAACGTTTATTATTGCCACCCTTATACTTCCTGCGAGCGCGGCACAAACGAACGCATAAACCGTGATATTCGGCGGAAGTTCCCGAAAGGCACGGATTTTACGATAGTTACGGACAACTCCGTTAAGCTGTGCGCCGATTGGGTAAATAATTATCCGCGCGAAATATTCGGTTTTGCGACGGCTGCCGAAAAATTCCGCGAGCAGTTGCTGGCACTTTAAACGTTGTTTGTAAGCTGGGTCAAGAACCGGCGTTAAAAATCGAAGTTATAAATCTGGGTGAATATGCTGCCATATCAAGCAAGCCAAAATGCTTGCTTTTTCGGCGTATGGCAAAATGGCAATTTTCGCATGTTAAGTTTGCGGTAGACAAGTTTTTATCTTGTCTACCGCCGATTTTAGCACATTTTCCCCGTTTTTAAAAATTTTTTCTAACTTTTTTGCATTAAATTATTGACAATTTATTGTGTTTTGCAAACTATTTATAATAAATATTATAAAACGGGCGGGGTCGCGCCCGTAGGGGAGTTGAAATGAAGGACGGACAAAACGTAAAAAAGGACAGCGAGGTGCTTGCGGAAATTTACCGCAACGCACAGCTTGCGCTCACTTCAATAACGGACATACTGCCTGAGATTGAGGACGAGGGAATAAGGAACGAAATAATAAGGGAGCATGACGAGTACGAAAGGATAAGCGGGGAGGCGGCGTGTCTTGCAAAAAAATACGGCCTGGAACTCAAAGAGCCCGGCCCCGTAAAAAAGGCTATGATGAATATGGGGATAAAGATGAACACCGCCAAAGACAACTCGCAAAACCACATAGCCGAAATGATGATAAAGGGCACGGTTACGGGAATAACCTGCCTTAAAACGTCGCTTTCCGACGCGGAACACTGCATGGACGACGAGGTGAAAAAACTGCTCTGCGACTTGATTGCCGTGGAGGAGAGCTTTGAGACGAAATTAAAGGCGTATCTGTAAAAGAGTTCACGAAATTCTCGTGCGGTTGCGCGCACTGCGAATTTCCGTGAGTTTGGGCGGCCAGCCGCCCTTGCCGCGATAAATAAGGGCACGCATATAATATAATCGCGGCAATTCCCACCGCTGAGGCAAAAGTGTTTGCAAATTGGGGCTTGCGGCGCAGGGAAACCCTGCTTGCAACGTTAATTATTTTAGAAAGCGGCTTATTAAACCGTGTCATTTTGAGAGAGGGCGGCGCAAGCGTAGCTTGCTTGCGCCGTAATTATTTTAGGTGAATTATCATAACAAGTGCAACGGGTAAGGGTAAAAAAGTAGTTCATATAAATCAACTGTGTTAGAATAAGA
>CANREJ010000084.1 GCA_947629665.1 uncultured Clostridia bacterium | reverse complement strand
TGGAGCTACTGGCCGGATTCGAACCGGCGACCTATTGATTACGAATCAATTGCTCTACCAGCTGAGCCACAGTAGCATTTTTATTGAATTTTACACCGTTTTTTACAGATTTTTTACACTTTGTTTTAAGGTCTGTTAAAAAACTATTAAAAAAGTATCTTTTTCGATTTAAAAGGCTCTGTTTTTAAACATTTGAAACGGTCAATTAAATGATTACGAATCAGCTGCTCTACCAGCTGAGCCACAGTAGCGTTTATCGACTATTTAATTATAACAGAATAATTAATTTTTGCAAGCGTTTTTATTGCGTTACTTAATTTTTTTGCCGCCTTTTTAATCGTCGTCCGAATACCGGTGGATTTTTCCGCTTTTATCCTTATACGAGATTATTGTGGCAAGATTTACGTTTTCCGCGCTCTTGAAAATGTTTTGCTCTATACCGGGGTCCTCCTTGGCGAGGCGGGCTATCAGCTCCTTTACCTTTTGCCGCTTGGAAATTGCAGGCTCATACGCGCTGTTTTGGGTGAACTTACAGGCGCACTGCAAAAATTGCAGGCCGTAATAATCTCTCCACGCCTTTATGTCCTTTTCGCGTATGAGATACATGGGACGGATGAGCTGCATGCCCTTAAAGTTTGCGCTGTTTATAAGCGGCATCATCGTTTGCATTTGACCGCCGTAGAGCATGCCCATCAATATGGTTTCTATTACGTCGTCATAGTGGTGTCCGAGCGCTATTTTGTTGCACCCGAGTTCGCGCGCTTTGCTGTATAAATGCCCCCTGCGCATGCGGGCACAGATATAGCAGGGGGATTTTTCTATGTGATATACGTTTTGGAAAATATCCGATGCGAAAATTGTTACGGGGATATTCAAGAGCTTGGCGTTGCTTTCTATGAGTTCGCGGTTTTGGGGGGCATAACCGGGATCCATTACAAGAAAAACAAGCTCAAAAGGGAATTTGTTGTGCCGTTTTAACTCCTGGAAGAGCTTTGCCATGAGCATGCTGTCCTTGCCGCCCGAAATGCAGACGGCAATTTTGTCGCCCTCCTTCACGAGACCGTACTCCACTATCGCCTTGGCGAACTTTGAAAAGAGTTTTTTGGAAAATTTTTTGCGTAGCCCCTCCTCAACGCGCGAAGCCGTATCCTGCGGGTCTGCAGTTGGGTTTTTGTTTACGGTAAGTTCGTCCACGGCGCGCCTCCTATTATTTATTATAACTTTTGCGGAGTGTTAAGTCAACTTTTACCGAGCCATATTAAAAAAGGGCGGCGCATATAATTATTTTATGGGCAACAAGGCGTTTGCCGTTTCGGTGGCGGCGGTTTTGGCCGTTACTGCGGCGGTTATTATATTTTCGGTATCGTTTGGCGGGGCGGAACTTGCGTTTGAATACGAATATTACTTTGTGTGCTACGCCGTGAGGGACAACGCTGTTTCGGCGGACGCCATTTCAAACTCTGTTTCGGGCTACGGCGGGGCGGGCTATGTTTTGGAGTACGGCGGAAATTACTACGTTACGGTGGCGTGTTACTACAATGAAAACGACGCAAAGACAGTTAAAAACAGTCTTTTGAGGCGGGGATTGGACTGCTCCGTGCTGAAAGCGAGCGCAAGCGGATACCCTATTAATCAGAGCGACTTAAAAAGGAACAGGGAGCTTTTTGAGGGGAATTTAACAACGTTAAACTCCTTAACAGAGCTGTGCTACGGGTGTGCGAACGGGCTGGACACGGGGAATATAAGCCAAAACGCCGCAAAAAACGTTTTAAAAAACGTGAAAAGCGGGCTGGAAGGGCTTAAAAAGGCCAATCCCGCCAACTGCTTTACGGACGAGATAGACAGGCTTTTGGCAGAGTGCGAAGCCGCCGGCAACGGATATATCCTTTCCAAAAACATGCGGAAACTGCAAATTGCGATTGCGGACTGCGTGATAAATATCAATCTGTGTTGAGTTTTTTGGTAATTTTTTGTTAAAATAGCGTTTTTTGCACATATTAACGTTATGAACAGAAAGTTACCTGCACTTGCGGCGATTGCGCTGGTTTTGGTGCTGTTGGTTGCGATTGTCGACAATTATTTTTTGCAACCGGACGGCGATATGGCTTTTGCCGAGGAACAGCGGAAAGAAATATATTTGACCTTTGACGACGGGCCGAGCGACAAGGTAACGCCGAAAATTTTGGACATTTTGAAAAAAGAAAAAACGCCCGCGACTTTTTTTATCGTAGGTTCGCAGGCAGAAAAACGGAAAAATATTTTAAAGAGAATTGCAGACGAAGGGCATGCGGTTGGGGTGCACTCCTATTCCCACAAATACAATGAAATTTACTCCTCCAAAGAGGCGCTTTTGAAAGATATAGAAAGGTGCAACGAGGTGATTTGCAGTGTTACGGGAAATTTTACAAGCCTTTACCGCTTCCCCGGAGGAAGTTTTGGCGTTGCGCCTGAGTTTATAGAAGCCGTTAAGAGCCGCGGCTATAAATTTGTGGACTGGAACGCTTCCTTCCGCGACAGCGAAATTAAGGATATGACTGCGGGAAAACTGTATTCGGCGGCCATAAATACGGTATCCAACCCAAACAGGATAGTTATGCTGGCGCACGATACAACGGACAAAACCGAAACTGCGGAGGCCTTGAAAGAGGTTATACGCCACTTTAAAAAGAAGGGGTATAAGTTCTGCAAATTTTAAAATAGCATGGATTTTCAACCTTTTTTGCATATTTTAAAATTGCGGGAGCTGTAATTACACTCCCCTCAGTCTCGCTTCGCTCGACAGCTCCCCTCGCAAGCGAAGGGCGCCAAGAAAAGGCTGTAATTACGAAGTAATTTGCAATTACGGAGTTTTCTGCAATTACGGAGTAATTTGTAATTACGCAGTTAGCAAGTGCGCAGATACGAGCAGAACGAGGCGCCTGCGGATTTTTTAAATAATTTACGTTGCAAGCAAAACCACGCTTTTGCGCCGCAAGCCCCAATTTGCGCATACCTGCGCCTCGGCAAGGTGAATGCCCGCGATTATATTATCGTGGGCGCTTAAAAATCGCGGGCAGAGGGCGAGGAGCCCTGAAAATCACGAAAAATTCCAAGCACGGCTTGCTTGGAATTTTTGTGAACTTTAAAAATCGTCCTCCTCTTCATCATCCTCCTCATCCTCCTCATCAAAATCGTCGTCTTCAAGGTCGTCTAAGGAGTCAACGTCCTCGTCGCTGAGGGGATCGTCGTCCTCGCCGTTGTACATTTCGTCCTCCTCTTCGTCCTCTTCGAGTTCGGCTTTGAGTTCTTCTTCGAGTTCGGCGTCGTCTACCGTGAGGTCGCTGTCGTCCTCGTCGAGGTAGTTCTTCCACTCCTCGTCCTTTTCGATATCGACGTCCTCCTCTTCCTCGTATTCGTCCTGCTGGCGGCGGCAATTTTCGCACATTTTTTCGCCCGGACGGATGGGATTTATGCCGCAGACGGGGCAGACTTCATCCGAGTCGAGTATTCCGTCTATATCCTCAACTTCTTCGTCGTCGAGGTCGGCAAATTGCAGGCGGTTGCCCTTCATTTCGGCTATGCAGACGTCGCAATACTCCTGCTCGTCGCTGTTTATATAGTTGAGTTCGCACCTGGGGCATTTTATATATTTGACCATTTTTTTAAGGCTCCGTGTTTAGCGTGTTTGTTACAGCATATTCCGTTTTGTGGGAATATGTTTTTTGGGATTAAATTTCGGTAACATTATATTAGTATTTATTGCGTTTGTAAACTGTTTTTTTATGTTATTTTTAAAAAATTAAAATAAATTATGCGCGATATTTGCGGGTTTATGCAAAAGTCCCTCCGCACTGTGCGGAGGGACCGTTTGGGTTTGGATTATTCGCTCTTTTTTTCATCGTCTTCGTAGACGTTGATATTTTTATCGTCGGTAGTGTCCACCTTGATTCTGCGGCCGGTGTAGGCGGGTTTTTTATCGGCGCGCTTTTTGCGGATTACGATTATTGCAACCACAACGCCGCCAATCACAATTATGCCCGCAAGGCACATACCTATAATAAAGAATACCTTTCCCACCGTGTTGAGACTTTGGAACCAGCCTTGCGCCGCCTCTTCTTCGGGTTCGGCTTGGAGATAATCGGTTTTAAACTCGTTCCAATAACTCTCGCTGTCGCTTTGGGTCATTTTGCCTATAACCGAATAGTAGTAATTGCGGCTGTTGGCGTAAGTTTCCTTGCCGTCCACAGTAATTTTTTTGTCCGCAAACTCCGCCCAGTCGCCCTTTGCGGAAAGCATGTCGTTCAGCTTTGACAGGGTGTTTGCCGAATATACGGGGTCCTCGTCCTCTTCGAGCTTGGAGTTGAGCAGTGTGGCAAGCTCTTCAACGTAGCCCACATCGCCCGTGTAGAAGATATATCTTGCCGCCTGCGCAAGGTTTGCATAGAGCGCGGAGGGATATTCGTCCGTGTCCTCGTAGCCCGCGATTATGCCCTCGTCGCCCATAACGCTGTCGTACAGGTCGTTGAGGTCTTTTAAATCTTTATTGGTCTTGTTGCCGACGTTGAATGACATTACGTATTTATAAGTATTCATATTGTCGGTTGCGCTTGCAAAGAGTATGTTGCCGCCTATGAGTTCGGGCATATACCAATCGGTTGCGGCGTCGAGGTCGAGAATTTGTACGGGAACATAGTCGCTTTCCCGGCCCGACGGCTGTCTGCCGTTGTAATTATCCCAGCCGCCCGTGTAGTCCACGCGGTAGAAGGTGTAGCCGTTGCCGCCGCTGACGGAATAATATAGATAGTTGCCGTCCACGAACAGCAGGGTGATTGTGCCGCTGTTGAC
>CANREJ010000083.1 GCA_947629665.1 uncultured Clostridia bacterium | reverse complement strand
CGCCTTTATGCTGGACGGGGCCGCGCTCGTGGAAAAATATATAACCCCCCGCCGCGAAATAAACTGCGCCGCCTACCGCGCGGAGGACAAAATTTTCGTTTCCCCGTGCGAGGAGCCGTTGTCGCAGGGCGATATATTTACGTTTGAGGATAAGTACTGCGGGGGCGGCAGTTCCTCGTTCCCCGCCGATATCCCCGAAGAAATCTCAACATATATCCGCAATACCACGCGCACCGTGTATGAAAAACTGAACATGCGCGGCATAGTCCGCTTTGACTATATCTATTCGGGCGAAGTATATTTAAGCGAGGTGAACACAGTGCCCGGTTCGCTGGCGTACTATCTTTTCGCAAAGAATTTCAAGGAGTTCTATCCCGTGCTGAACGGGGTAATCGGTCAGGCAATAGCCGACTTTTCGCGCTCCAAAAAGACGCTTTTAACCACGGGCATACTGCAAAACCTGCCCTCAAACAGTTGTAAAAGCGGGCGCAAATAGTTTATAATAAAAAAAATCCCAAAGGAGCAAGGCCTTGGAAAAAATACGCATGACAACCCCCATAGTGGAGATGGACGGGGACGAAATGACCCGCGTGCTGTGGGGCTGGATAAAAGAAATTTTGTTGGAGCCTTTCATAGATTTAAGGACGGAGTACTACGACTTGGGTTTGCCCGAACGCGACAGGACGTGCGACGGCGTAACGGTTGCGGCGGCGGAGGCGACCAAGCGGTTAGGTGTGGCGGTAAAGTGCGCCACAATAACCCCCAACGCCCAGCGCATGGAGGAATACAGCCTGCACGGGATGTGGAAGAGCCCCAACGGCACAATCCGCCGCATTTTGGACGGCACGGTGTTCCGTTCGCCCATTTTGGCAAAGGGCATAACTCCCTACGTTCCGGGCTGGAAAAAGCCCATAGTAATCGCCCGCCATGCCTACGGCGACATTTATAACGCGGTGGAAAGCCGCGTGCAGGGCGGAAATTCGGCATATCTTGTGGTATGCGATAACAGCGGCAGGGAGTTGGAGCGCAAGCTCATTCACGGCTTTAAGGGTGATGGCGTTGTGCAGGGCGTGCACAATACGGAAGGTTCAATCGCCTCCTTTGCGCGCAGTTGCTTTAACTACGCCCTCCAAAACAAGCTCGACGTATGGTTCGGCGCAAAGGACACAATCTCCAAAACATACGACGCCCGCTTTAAGGAAATCTTTGCCCAAATCTACAAAAACGAATACGAGCGGCAATTTGAGGCGGCAAAAATAACATACATGTACTCATTAATAGACGACGTTGTTGCGCGGATTATGCGTAGTAACGGCGGCATGCTGTGGGTGTGCAAAAATTACGACGGCGACGTGATGAGCGACATGGTTGCCACGGCGAACGGTTCCCTCGGCATGATGAGCAGCGTGTTGGTTTCGCCCGACGGTGCATATGAATTTGAAGCGGCGCACGGCACCGTAACTCGGCACTACTATAAACATTTGAATGGAGAGGAGACTTCCACCAACCCCGTTGCAACAATCTGGGCGTGGGCGGGCGCGCTGAAAAAACGCGGCGAGCTGGACGGTAACAGACAGCTTGCGGCGTTTGCGCAAAAACTGCAAAAGGCGACCTTGAAAACAATAGAATCGGGCTATATGACGGGCGATCTTGTTCCGCAGTTCAAACGCCGCAGTATAACGGCGATGAGGATGACTACGCGAGAGTTTCTTTTAAAAATCTCATTAGAGCTAACCGGGCGGCGTGTATAAGCGTCGTTCTGCTGTGTTGCGCTACGGCAACTTTCAGTCATTAATTACCGCTCCCGCACTTGCAGACTTCGTAATTACAATAATATCAAAATGGCAGTTTACGATTTAAACGGAAAAAACAAATACTACACGCTGTACACGCGCATACGCGACGACATAATCTCCGGCAGATACGCTACGGGCGAAAAATTGCCCGCAAAGCGCGCCCTTGCCGCCGATTTGGGCGTCAGCGTGGTTACCGTGCAACTCGCCTACGAACAGTTGTTGGCGGAAGGCTACATAACAAGCCGTGAACGCAGCGGTTATTACGTGGAAAAAATAGAAGTCCGCGCACCTTCCTGGTCTGTTCCCGCACCCGAAAAAGGCGCTCAAACTCCCCCAAAATCCCAATACGTGTTGGATTTGGTAAAAAGTTCAACGCCTTCGGGGCTGTTTCCCTTCTCCGTGTGGGCAAAACTTATGCGCGGCGTCATTCTTGACTGCGGCGAACAGCTCTTGGAGCGTGTTCCCTGCGCCGGGGACGGCGTATTGAGGGAGGAAATTTCCAAATATCTCTACCGTTCCCGCGGCATAACCGCCCCGCCCGGACAAATAGTTATAGGCGCGGGCGCGGAATATTTATACGGTATAACCGTACAGCTTCTCGGAAGGGACAAGCTGTTTGCCGTGGAAAATCCGGGCTACGGAAACATATCCTCAACCTACACGTTAAACGGGGCGCGCGTTGCGCCCGTAAGCGTGAAAGAGGCGGGAATATGCCTCAACGAATTAAAAAAATCGGGTGCGGACGTGGCGCACATTTCGCCCGCGCACCAATTTCCCACGGGCATAATCACCCCCGCTTCAACCCGTTCGCAAATCATAAGCTGGGCGGAGGAGACGGGCGGTTACATAATAGAGGACGACTACGACAGCGAGTTCAGGCTCTCCGGCAAGCCTCTCCACAGCCTTTACAGCCTCTGCCCCGAACGCGTGATATATATGAACACCTTTTCCAAGAGCCTCGCCCCGTCCATGAGGCTGGGCTACATGGTTCTTCCCCCGCAACTGTTGCACAGGTTTATGGAATTGTTTTCGTCCGTCGCAAACGTTGTGCCGCTGTTTGAGCAGAGGGCGCTGGCGGAAATGCTCCGCGGCGGATATTTCGAGCGGCATATTTCAAGGCTGAAAAACCATTACGCGGAAATCCGCCGTTTGACGGTGGAAACTCTCCAAAACCTCAATGTGCCTTGCGCGGTCTTTGATACGGGCAGCGGCCCGCACCTGCTGTGCAAATTCCCGCAGGCCCCGTCGGATGAGGCCATAAAGGGCAAAGCGCGGTCGCTGGGCGTAAACGTAAAGTGCCTTAAAGACTATCTTCTGGCTCCCGCAGACGGCATGGACAGGGTTGCGGTTATAAATTATTCGGGCGTTACCAAGGAGCAAATTTACGCGGTGAGGGAAAGATTATGAAGTACAAAGTAATAGGCTGGACGGACTACGGCAACGCCGGGTATCCCCTGAACCGCCACCCTTACGGCAATTCGGCATGGCGCGCCCTCGTCTGCGAACTCCGGCAAAAGGGCTACCGCTTCGGCGGGGACAGCCACCAATACGTAAGCGGCGGCGTGCCCGTGCTAAACGACGGCACCCGCTTGGAGTACGGCATGCGCGATTGGGGTCAGGCCATGGCGGAGGCTGTTTACGGCGACAATCCTCCTCCTTCGGCATATATGAAATACTACATGGATTCGGGGCTTGGCGAAGATGAACTCGTAATGCCTAAACCCTTTGTGGATAAAAGCCTGATATTGCCCGCGGAGGAGCTTGCGGACGAATACACAATGAAGCTCACGCCCCAACCTTTCGGGCTGATACAGTCGGGCAGAAAGAGCGTGGAAGCCCGCCTGTGCGACGAAAAGCGCAGTCTTTTGGACGTGGGCGACACAATAATTTTTATAAACACGGAGAGCGGCCAAAGCATAAAAACGCGCGTGGAGGGGCTTACTTATGCGAAGGGTTTTTCCGGGCTTGCCAAGCTCTGCGGCCTTGCGCGGCTGGGTTGCGGGCGCGGCTCCACGCCCGCGCAGTTTGCAATGGACATGGAAAAGTACTACACGCCCGAACAAATCAAAAAGTACGGCGTTTTGGGGATAACCATTAAACTATTGTAACCATGATAAAAACTTCTATCAGATTTTTTGAGGATATACCTGTACGCGCCGTTTGGAGTAACGATGATTCCAAATGGTGGTTTTGCGCTGTGGATATTGCCGAGGCGCTCACAAAGAGTAAAAATCCGCGCGTCTATTGGGCGCAGATGAAACGCCGCAATCCGCAGTTGATTACAATTTGTAAACAACTGAAACTTGCGGCGCGGGACGGAAAATCCTATCTCACCGACGTAATCGAGGCAAGCGGAGTCAATACGGTCGTTGCGCTCATTCCCGCCAGGAACCGTGAGAACTTTGTCCGTTGGCTTTCGGGTATGGGTAGCACCGTTGACGAAAAGAGCAAAAAGAAGGCATATGAACTGTTTGAAAGCGGGATTATAGATGAGATTGAAGTGGGTACGGTAAAGGGATTGCAACAGATCCACGGCTACATCTTCGGCGGGTTGTATGACTTTGCGGGGCAGATTCGCGGCTTAAATATAGCCAAAGGCGGCTTTGCGTTTGCGCCGGCGATGTATCTTAAAGAAAATCTTGCGTACATAGAGAAAATGCCCGAAAACACTCTCGAAGAAATCGTAAAAAAATACGTTGAAATGAATATAGCTCACCCATTCAGGGAGGGCAATGGGCGGAGCATGCGTATCTGGCTCGACCTGATTTTGAAGAAAAATTTGCACATGTGTGTTGATTGGAGTAAAATAGACAAGCAAGCTTATCTCGGCGCGATGCGCAAAAGCCCCGTCGACGCGGCGGATATTTATCGGCTCATCGAAGGCGCGCTGACCGGCCAAATCAACGACCGCGAAATGTTTATGAAAGGTATTGACTATTCATACTATTACGAGGAAGAGTAAAGGCGTTGTACCGCCTTCAATGACCCGTTTTCAATGCGGATACAAATTTAATTAAATTGAATTGTCAAACTAAGTGCAACAGCATGAGATAAAAAAGTTAAATAAATCAACAGGTTTTTTGTAAGATAAAAC
>CANREJ010000082.1 GCA_947629665.1 uncultured Clostridia bacterium | reverse complement strand
TTTAGCAAAATTAAGTATCCTTCTCCGCAATTTTGCGGGGGGGGGGTATTGTTTTATTTGTAAAAAAAGCCGCCAATGCGGCAAACTGAAATATGGAGAAAATAGTATGAAAATTCAGATTTTCAAAAAGACATTGATAGCGTTTTTGTCGCTACTGTTTTTGTCGGCGGCGACTGTGGCGCTATTACAATTTTTGCCTGCCAAAGCGGATGGAGAGGACGCAGACGGCGACCTTGTGTTCGATAACAATACCGCGGAGTATACTTTTAGTACCAGCACACGCTCTACTTGGACAGACGGCTCCGGCACGGAATATTATTTCCCTTGGGTTTATGATGAAGTAACTAATACGTGGAGTAACGGTTCGGCAGGTTTTGATTCGTCAAACATACCTAACACTTCCGGTAGCGAATATTGGGGCATATATGAAAACATTTTCTTGTACGTTACAAAATCGGGGAAAATCGCCTTTGATCTTGTTGCCGTTAAAATAGGAGCAAGCGTATCGGGTTGGATATGTCAATATACTTATTCGGCTGACGATGCTGACGCCAATTGGGTTTTTGGAGTAGAACAACCTGAAGACTTTCAAGAGACAGAGAGGTTTGAGCTTGATGTTACAGCGGGACAAACAGTCCGCCTTTGGATTTATACCGAAAATGCGTACACAAGTAACAGTTTTCAAATCAAAGGACTGAAACGCCCTCAAGAGGAATTTACACGGCAGACGTTCAATTTTACGGCACAAGCCGCGGCAAACGGTCAAGTTCAATTGGGCGAACAGACGGGACAAACAGTTTCGGACTCGTTTGGCTATAACTCAAAGCAAACCGTAACCGCCATTCCCGATGAAGGCTATATTTTTTCTTGCTGGAAAGACCAATATGGGGCAGTCTTGCCCGACGGGGAAGAACTTACACCCCATAAGTGGAACGAAACATATACCGCCGAATTTGTTGAGGAAGGTGTAACTTACAATTCTGAAGAATGGGAATTTTCGGAGGGCACTTACACCTCCAAAACAAGCGCACAAAAAAAAGAAGTTTCTCTAACTGTTAACTTTTACGGCAATCCCGTTATTTTCTTTGATTATTTGCTACCCGCAAAAGGAAATATAAACGTTATACTCGACGGGAAATATCGCTATAACAACACATACGGCATTTGGTATGATAATGAGGAAAGCGGGGAAGAATGGAAGCCCTTTTCCTATAAGATAGACGAAGAAAAGGCGCGCACGCACCATTTTGAAATTCGTTTTACAACCACCGACGCTTCTGCACAACTCAAAGTGCGGAATATAAAAATCGAAGATAATCCCCAAAATACCACTATGTCGGTGGAATATAACGAAAAGTTGGCCGACGTATATGTTTTCCCCATGATTGAATATCGCAATTTCGGTAACGACCAAAGCACGGGCGTAAATATCCGCGACAAAAACAGCCCGTATATCGTTGAAAAAAACAAGCTGAGTTCCGGGCAGCAAAAAGAGGTTATCGCAGGCCTGCGCTATGCCGTTGTTGGTATCAGAAAAACGCAAGTTGTTTCCGCCATATATCCGTCCCAATCGGTTAACGTTGTCCTTTCTTCTCTTTCCACTGAAAACGGTGAAGAAATTCAAAAATCAAATTCAGATATATTGTTCCGGTGTTTTGAAGAAAACAGGTACGGCGACGCTATTTCAGCCACTTTTACCGATGGCAAAATCGACTATTTGACAACCACAACAAGCGCAAGAGGCAGTGTAAGCGGTTCCGTTATTAAAATGAACTTCCGGGAAAAGGCGCCCACGCCCGACGTTTCGGTTATGGTAACGGCAGGCAGCGTAACTAACCCCGAAAGGGTTTTGGAAAACGGCGACACTATAGATTTGGTTTACGACCAACCCAATTCCGTCAACGTTGTGCTCAGCGATTTAGGCGTAAATGAGAATTATTCAAAAACGACAACTTTTGGCGGCAAAACTTTGGCCGAAAGCAATATCACAATTCAGTCCGACGTAAACAGATTATATTTTACCTTGTCGAACACACAAGAAAGTAAAGATTTAATAATTTCATATTCGGTTGAGGGCTATGCCAACAGCGACCCGTTCACCGTTCACTTCCGCATACAGCCTCCCACGGGAGGTTTGAGCGAAAGCTTGCATTACTTCGGCGATATTACCATAGAGGACGGCGGTTCGTGGAGCGGTAGTAGACAAGGCACGGCGGCGTGGGGATTTGCAACCGACCTCTATGACCGTGAAAATTCCCGCTCGGCATACCGCGCGCTTAATTACGGCGACGATGGCAAGCCTGCTTCTAACTATTTTAGCAATCTTAAATTGACCTTTACGGGGAACGGCACCCTTTCTTTTGAAGTTCAAATGAGAGGTTACGGAACAGACACCACATATTTAATGTACAATTTCGGCAGCAGCCCCATAACTTCGGCTAACGGCGCAAAGGAGTTGTTGCGCACGGGAAACACCGGTTATGACCAAATAAAGTACATTGACGCGGTTACCCTTTTGCCGCTTTCCGATAATTGGTATTCCGTGAGCGTGTCTTTGGAGAGCTTATATGGCGGCGCAGTTCCCGAAGAAGGGGAAACTACGCTCTATCTTGCCTATTATGCCGTTAACGGTAACGGATTGCAGGGCGATTTTGTAATACGCAATATAGGTTTAAGCCAAGTTGATGTGCAAGTAACATACGGAATTAAGGGCGAGGATACGGGCTGTACCGTAACGGCAAAGCGCGGCAATGAAGATTACGTCAGCGGTAGCAATATTACAATGGGTTCCCGCTTGAATTTAGACGTAAATTTGCAAAACGGGTATGAGTTTTACGCCTGGGTGGACGGCAACGACAACGTGCTTTCTTTCAAAAAGCAGTTTACCTACTTTGTTGACGACAGTATAACCGTAAACGCCGTTGTTGCACAAGAGGGCGAATATAAACTCCGTATAAAAGGCAACTATTATGCAACATTAAAAGAAGCTTTAGCCGCGGCGGAAGAGGGGGACGAGATTATCATTGTCCGCGACTACATTCTTGGGCAAGATGAGGGCAACTCCTTTGATATCCCCAAGGGCGTGTCGCTTATTGTGGCTTTAAACGACGAGGGCACATATTACGTGGAAGGCGGCCAGGTTGACCGTGTTGTTTGGGAAGTTGAACAAAATTATCAGTACCGCAAACGCGTTTTCACGGTGGAGAGCGGCGTAACGCTCAATATCGCGGGCAGTATGTATGTAGGCGGAACACTGCACAGACCTAACCAAACGGCGCAGGCCCACACTTCGGGCAATTATGCCGAGCTTGTGCTTAACGGCAACATTTTTGTTGAAAACGGCGGCAAATTCGATACAAACGGCAGAGTAACGGGCGCGGGCGGCATAACCGTGCACAACGGCGGCGAACTGTATCAGCCTTTCCTCATTTTGGACTTCTCGGGCGGCACAAACACCAGCGGACTGTTTGCAGTCAACCAAACGCCGTTCAGCCGTTATGCAATGATAAATATCCAATGCGCGGGCGGCTACACCATAGAGTATGGCGGCGTGCTTTACGGGCATGCGAGTTTGTATGCGCTGAGCACCTACACAACCATAGACCAGCCGTTTATCTCATATATCGGAACAAACGCGCAAAATAAAGAGGGCACGCTTTCCCTTATAAACCTTAAACTGGGCGCCAGGGCGGTAGTTAAATATGACAACGATCAAAAATACCGGTTTTTGTCCGGCGCGGATTTCGAAAGTGTAGATGAAAATGGGCAAAAGAAAAGTCAATACGACAACAACACGGTAGATATAGGCAAAACCACAATTTCATTATACGGCGGCGCAACGGCCGGATATATGACTTTCCCCTTTGATATCACCACTAAAAACGTGCACTTTTCAATCCCTTATAATTATGAGTTGGATTTGGAAACAGGCGAGTATGAGGTTTTGTACGACTACAAGATGATGCCCGGCTCAACCCTTTGGGTAAAGAGCGGCGCAAAACTTACATTGAATGCCGATTTATTTGTGTACGACGGTTTTTACAGCTCGGATATGAGCATAAAAAATTACCCGTATGCCGAAAAACTCACAGGCGCGGGCTATTCCGCCGCGGCAAACCTTATAGTGGACGGCGAACTTGTTATCGGCGAGCGCATAAATAAAAAGGAGTACGGCGAAGAGAACGGCGATAAAGTAACATTCCTCGGCGTTGTGCAATCACATTCCGCAAACGCAAAAATAACCATAGACGGCGCGGCGATATTGAGCGGCACGATAGTGGACGGCGGCCTTACGGGCTACGATTGCAACTATGCCGAATTCAAGAGCTCTGCGCGCGTTTGGGACGCCGCCCACGGCACGCTTGCACCATTGGAAGCGGGTAAAACATATACTTCCATTCAATACGGCGAAACGTGGACCCTCCCTGCGTTGACCATAAAGTATGCGCGCAACTGTAATCCGGGAGAAGCGGCAGATCCCGCCTTCCCCGCAGTTGAGGCGGGACTTTTGGGCGGCGGCCGTGCAGGACATGTATATGATACAAAAGTACTTTCCGAAGTCAACGGTATGCGCGGCGCATGGCAAGTAGAACACAGCGGGCACACGTATGATTGGACTTTAACAGATCAAGAGCAAGATTTCAGCAACGTAAAATATAAAGACAATATAACCCGCCATTGCCAAGAACTCGGCTGTACCGAAAGCGAAACCCGTACCTTGCTTAAAGTAAGCGCAGGTTTAAATATAGGCAATTGGGTTTATGCCGGTAAAAACATTACCGCCGAAGATCTTAAGGGGCTTTTCAACAAGTATTTCGGCAATGAAGTAGAAGTTACTCCGCAATTCGAACCCCAAAAAGAACACGGCACCTACGACGTAACAATGAAACTGAGCGGTAATATATTCTTTTATGAGAGCGGCAAAACGTTCGGCTTGCAGGAATATGCTTTTAAATACGACATAACTCCCGCGCAGATAACGGAATTTACATTAAAGGAATCGCGCGCATA
>CANREJ010000081.1 GCA_947629665.1 uncultured Clostridia bacterium | reverse complement strand
TAGGTCAAAGTTACGTCGCAGTTCTGGCACTTTGCAACGTAGCCGCAGTCGCGGCAGATCACCGTTTGCGAGTAGCCGCGGCGGTTCAAAAATATTATTGCCTGGTTGCCGCTTTCCAGCGTGAGTGCGAGCTGTTCCCGCATGGCCGCGGAAAACGCCGTGTTGTTGCCCCGCTTGACTTCCCGGCGCATGTCGGCGATTATAATTTCCGGCAGGGGACGCCTGTTTATGCGCTCCGGCAGGGTGATTAAGTTGTATTCGCCCTCCGTTGCCTTTAAATAGCTTTCGACCGAGGGGGTTGCACTGCCCAAAATGAGCTTACAGCCGTTGTATTCCGCACGCCAGGACGCTATATCCACCGTGGAGTAGCGGGGAGCGGACTCCGAAACGTAGGAGGAGTCGTGTTCCTCGTCTATTATGATTGCCCCCAGATTTTCCAGCGGGGCAAATATGGCGCTCCTTGCGCCTACGGCGATTTTAGCCTCGCCCGAACGCAGGCGCCACCACTCGTCAAACTTTTCGCCCGCGGACAGCCCGGAGTGCAGAATTGCCGCCTCGCCTTTGAACCGTGCGCGTAGCTGGGCGAGCATCTGGGGGGTGAGGGAAATTTCGGGAACCAGAAATATTGCCGTTTTGCCGCGGGCAATTTCGCGCGCGATGATGTTTAAATATATCTCCGTTTTGCCGCTTCCCGTAACGCCGTGGATAAGGTGCGTGCGCTTGTTTGAGTTCTCTATTGACTCTATCGCCGCTGTCTGGGCGGGCGTGAGCGTTTTGGGGGGCTCCTGCCCCTCCGCGTCGGCCATTGGGTTGCGGGTTTTGCGGCGTTTTATAAATTCAACCGCGCCCTTTTCCCTCAATGCGTTTACGGCGTTCCTGCCGAATTGCAGGGAAAGTTCGGCGAGCCCACATTCGCCGTTGGCGTTTAAAAATTCCAGCGCCGCCGCCTGTTTTTTTGCCGATTTGGAAAGCGCGGCGGAGCCGTTTTTGGGCACAACTACGGTTATGTACGCCTCGTGAACCTTGCCGAGCCGCATTTCCGAGGGCACGAACAGCCTTAAAGCCGCCGCCTTGGGCACGCGGTAACGTTCGGCTATGCGCTCCATAAGCGCAAAGCACTCCGGCACAAGCGCGGGAACTTCGTCGTACACCGAATATACGGGCTTGATTTTTTGGGGAGGGACTTCCGTCTTTTCCGCCAAACCTATAACAAACCCGTCTATTATTCTTCCGCCGAAGGGCACCTTTACGCGGCAGCCTACCTTTACCTCCCCGGTGCAGGAATACTCGAATATTTTGTCCACCTGACTGTGGGCTATGTCCACTATTACCTGTGCGTACATTTCATATATAAAAAACCGCAACACGGCGGCGCGGCAAGGAGGTTTTGGGCGTGAGTTTTGCCAAAACCAAACACGTTGCCGCAAAAACGGTGTTTGCGGTTATGTTGAAATCAGTCTTTAACGCATTTAACCTTGCCCTGCGCTATTTCGCGGCTGGCAATGGCTATTTCCTTTATTACGTCCGTGCTGGAAGTTGCCATGCCCTGCGTTGCCTCGATTATCTGGCGGGCGCGCTTTGCCACTACCACGCAGAGGGCGTAGCGGGATATGGGTTGGCCGTCCGATGAGAGCCGGTCTATCAATGTGTCTACCGAAGGTTGGTTAATCATATATCTGCTCCTTTTTCGCGTTCTATTATTTGCTCTACGTTATTTACGGCGGTTTGCAAATCGTCGTTTATAACTATGTAGTCGTACTTGTCCTCCAATGAAACTTCGTAGTCCATTCTTTGCAGGCGTTCTTCTATTTTATCCTCGCTTTCTGTGTTCCTGCCCACGAGCCTTGCGCGGAGTTCGTTTTTATCGGGCGGGAGAATCATTATCAAAATCGCTTCGGGGTGCTTGGTCTTTACCTGCAACGCGCCGTTTACTTCTATTTCCAGAATGACGTCGTTGGTTTTAAGCCGCTCCTCCACAAAGCCGCGCGGGGTGCCGTAGTAGTTGCCGAAGTGGTTGTTGTACTCTATAAACCCGTCGCTGTCTATCATCTGTTGGAATTTTTCCCTTGATATGAAAAAATATTCCCTGCCGTCCACTTCTCCGGGGCGCGCCTTTCTTGTGGTGCATGATACCGAGAGGCTGTACTTACCGCTCTTTACGAGTTCCTTTACTATGGTGCCCTTACCCACCCCCGAAGGGCCGGATATTATCAACAATACATTGCGCATACTCACTCCACGTTTTGAACCTGCTCGCGCACCTTTTCTATTTCGTTTTTAAGCGCAAGCCCCAGACGGGTTATTTCCAGATCGTTTGACTTTGAACAGATGGTGTTTGTTTCCCTGTTGAATTCCTGCACGAGGAAGTCCAGCTTTCTGCCCACTATTTGTTCCCCGCAAATTTCCCTGAACTGCGAGATGTGCGAGTGCAGGCGGGTGAGTTCTTCATCTATGTTGCTCTTGTCGGCAAATACTGCCGCCTCGGTGAGAATACGCGCTTCGTCGACTTCCGCTTCCTCCAAAATCTTTTTGATCTTGGCTTGGAGTTTTAACCTGTATTCCTCCGCAACGAGCGGGGCGCGCTCCTCCACTTTGTTTACAAGCTCCTCTATCGTGCGCATCCTGCCGAGCATGTCGTTTTTGAGTTTTTCGCCCTCGGTGAGCCGCATGGCGTTGAGCTTTTGCAAGGCGGCGTCAAGCGCCTTCTTCATTGCCTCTATAAGCTCTCCGTCCGCCGAAGCGTCCTCTGCCGCGCTTAAAACTTCGGGATAGCGCAAAACGGAGGTTACGGTTACGTCGTTTGGAAGGTCGGGCAACAACTGCGATAACCTCTTTGCCGCGTCGGCATATGCCTTTGCTATGCCCTCGTCCAGCGTAAAGGTGCGCTCCTTTTGGCGTTTGTCCGCAAATGAAATGAACACGTCCGCATGCCCGCGGGTGAGTTTTTGGCGGATGAGGCCGCGGATTTCATCCTCGCTTGCCGAAAATATCCTCGGCGCCTTTACGGACGCGTCGAGATAGCGGTTGTTCACCGTTTTTATTTCAACGGTAAGCTCTATTCCGCCCTCGCTGTATTCGCCCCTGCCGTATCCCGTCATACTGAGCATAAGTTACCCCGAAAAACCGAAATTTAAGTACTAACATTATAGCAACAAAATTTTTAAATTACAAGCGTTTTCAAAGCAAAACGGGCGGCGCACAAACTTTATTTTTATGCGTTTAAAATTTTGCGGCGGCGGCAATAATATGCAGGTAACGTTTTGGAGGGCGGCGTATGAAATTTGCTTTGGCGGCTTCGGTTTTTTTTGCGGCGGTTATGCTGTGCGCACTGGCCGTACTGCCCCCGCGCGTGTGCTTTACGGGCGGCAAAAACCACCGCTTTATTTGCGGCTCTTCCTCCGCGGACTGCTTTGAATATCAAACGGGCAGCTTTTGCGAGGCGGAGAGGCTGGCGGTCAAAGACGTGTGCGGCGAGAGCGCGGAGTACGACGATTTTGACCTGGACTCCTTTTTGCGGTCGGTGCAGGGCAAAGTGCTGTTTTGCGAGCGCGCCGAAAATACCGTAAATTACTACTGCTCGGCCAAACTCCCCTATTCCGTGTACATAAAGGGCTATACGGTTAATTTGCAGATATGCCTGCGCGAAAACGGCGCAAAAGTGGGCACGCCGATTATTTTCGGCGGATACTGAATATTACCGCGCCGATTTGTCAATATCAAAAAAACAAGGAGATTTTTATGAAAGAAAACACTACTGCTAAACCCACAAAAAAGAAGAGACTGTTATTTTGGCTTATTGCCGCGGCGTGCCTGCTTGTAGCCGCCGCAATAACTGTTGGCGTTATTTTCGGAGTCAGAGGCAACTCCCAAAACCTTTCCGTTGACAGCGGCACGAACCAGGGCGACAACAAGCCCACTCCTCCCGACGACGGAAAAGATAAGGACGACGATCACGGAAACGACGGCGATGACGACAACCCCGGCGGCACGGTGGATACTTCCTCGCAATACGAGTTTATTCCGCCCGTTGAAACGGTTACGCTGATAAAGTCGCACGAGTTCGGCTACGACAAGACCATGGATTGGTACAGACTGCACGAGGCTATGGACTTCGGCGCGCCCGCAGGCACAAGCGTGCTTGCCGCAGTTGACGGCACCGTTACAAGTATTGTTACCGACGATATGCTGGACTACGCCGTGATTGAGATTGCGCACGCGGGCGACGTTAAAACCGTCTATAAATTCGTGGACCCCGCAGAAGGGCTTAAAGTAGGCCAGGAAGTGAGCCGCGGACAGGTTATAGGCACTATTGCCGTGGCATCGGGCAGGGAAAACGCCGACGGCGACCACTTGCACTTTGAAGTGTTCAAAGCGGGCGTGAACGTAGACCCCGACGATTATTTGCACATAGCTTCCAAATAAGTTTCAGGGCGCAGACCTTTGCACAAAGGTCTGCGCCCTTTTTTTGCTTTTTACCTTTTGCCCGTTACCTTTGTTCACTCTGCACGGCCGCCGGTGTTAGATAATATTATAATATGTTAATTTGTAAAATTTTTACAGCGAAAAATTTTTCAATTTTGTTAAGTTCACATAAATTAAAATAATTATCATAAAATAGTGGTAGAAAATAACATAAAAACAATTTTTAAATTTTTTTAAATTGTTATTGACTGACAAATAATCAAATGATATACTGCACTTGCAACCGAAAGAGAGAGCTTTTGGTTGACTGACCTTTGAGGAGGTTTATTATGACAACTATTTACGATTATTTGAGAGAGCTTGACGAGAGCGGCGACAGGGTATCGCCCCTTGCCTACGTTGTTTTAAACTGCGAAGGCTGATAACTTTCACCCATTATATGGTTCAGGGAAAATGATGAAATACTTTTTTATGGAGGTATGTGCAATGATTTACGATTTGCTTCCCGAACTGGAAGAGACGGACGGAACCAGGGTATCACCCCTCTCCTACGTATTGCTGGAATGCGCAAGATAATTTTAAGATGAAAAGCGCCCGCGGCAGTTTGCCGCGGGCGCTGTGCTTTTAATGGTGAATTATCATATCAAGTGCAACAGTGGAGAGTAAAAAAGTAGTCCATATAATTCAACTGTGTTAGAATAGGA
>CANREJ010000080.1 GCA_947629665.1 uncultured Clostridia bacterium | reverse complement strand
GGAGCTGTCGAGCGAAGCGAGACTGAGGGGAGTGTAATTACAGCTCCCGCAATTTTTAAAATAATACCAATAAAATAATTCACTTTATAGCAAACGCGGCGCGCCGAATGGCGCGCCGCTATGTTTGACCTGCGGCAACCTTCGTCCACCGTTAACGCAATAAAGAAACCCGGATGCAACGTAACGTTGCCGACCCGCCGTTTGACCTGCGCTATCGTTCGTCCACTGTTAAAGCAATAAAGATACCCGGGTCAAGCGTTACGTTTGAGGAATAATTTTACAATTTTTGCAAATAATACTTGTATGATAAAGTCAACATTAAGTATCAACGCCATAAAGGAATCGGTCAAAAGCCTTCACGGCAAGGACGTAATAGTCAAACTGAATTTAGGCAGAAACAAATATGTAACCTTCCCCGCAACATTGAGCGAGGTATACCCCTCGCTGTTCACGGTCAGCCCCTACGATAAAAACTTTTTAGGCAAAACGGCATATTCGTATGCCGAGATACTTTGCGGCAGGGTAAAAATACAGTCTGCGGCAAAGTAAAAGTAATAATTTGGGATAGCGCGGCATATTATACCTTGTAACAGGGAGGAAATATGTTAAACGCATCCATCGCCACGGGCACCTATACCCGCAAAATTGCCGAGTTTAAGGCTCAATCGATAGTCGAAATCAAATTCACCGAGCAGGACATGGGCGAAGCCGTAGCCGTGTACCCGCAAGTATCATTAACTTCCGCCGAAGTATCGTCCGGCAGAATAACATACGGCGGCAGGCTGATTTGCACGGTAGTATACGCCGACGGCGCCAACCTATGCCGCGTTCAAAAGGGCGCGGAATTTTCCCACCATGCCGATAACGACGCGCTTGCCCCTGCGCAAACCTGCACCTGCGCGCTTTCCTGCGAGCATACGCGTATCAAGCGCGAAGGTTCCTTTTATATAGTATCGGTGGTAGTCGGCGCAAACATTTCGGTGAGCGACTCCGCCGCCCGCAGCTACGTACAATCGCTGGAAGGCGCGGTGGAAAAGCGCGAGGAGGGCAAACTTTACAGCGCCGTAGCATTTTCGGGCGAAAGCGAAGCCGACGACGACTTTACCCTTGTTGCAACCGACGTCCTTGTTCCGTCCGCCGAACCTATCGTCTTATCCTGTTCGGTGCGTTCGGGAGTTATAGAGGTGGAGGGCGAAATAAATTTAAGCATACTCGCCGTGCGCGAAGGCTCGCCCGTAGCCGCGTTCAGGCTCATACCTTTCAAAGCCGAGCTTTCCTGCGAGCGCGCAATCGTGCCCTCGCCGGCAACCTGTCGGGCGGAAATCAAGGATATGTCGGTAGACTGCAAAGTAAACGAGGAGCGCGGCAAGTGCGACGTATCATTTAACGCCACCCTCGCCTTCTGGGGCGAGTTTTACGAGGAGGAAGAGGTTTCCTTCATTGCAGACGCGTTTTCACTCGAAAACCAACTCAACCTCACCTACGGGGAGGAGGAGTGCAACGTGCCCCAAAGCGTCAAAGTCTACACCGAACGCGCGTCGGGGCTGTGCATCTCAAAAGCCAAGCTGGACTACACCTGCGCCTTTCTGGCGGCGGCGTTGCCCAAGGCGGACTACTCCCGCACGGGCGAGGGCATAGAGGGCAGTGTAACGTCCGTTCTGTTCTTCGAGCAGGGCGGCGAGGTGCGCTCCACCGAAGTAACCCTGCCGTTCTCGGTAAATTTGGCGGGCGCGGGCGAAGGCGAAGCCACCGTAACTGTAATAGGAATAAGTTTACGCCAGCGCGCCGAAGGCGAGTGCGAGGCGGAGGCCACTTTGAAAATAGCAATTACGGAGTGTGAAAAACACACGGCAAAATATCTCACGGCGGCGGAGGAGGGCGAAAAGCTCCAAGCCCCGCAGAGCGCAATCACCGTCTGCATACCCGCCGCAGGCGACGGACTGTGGGAAACGGCAAAAAAGATGCTCTGCACACCCCAAAGTATCCAGGCGGCCAATCCGGAGCTCAACTATCCCCTCACAGGCAAGGAGCGCGTTCTCATCTTCCGCGGCAAATCCTGACTTAAAAACCAAACATAACTGCCCATTCGGGCAGTTTTTATTTTTTTTGGATATTTAATTGAAATACCTGCGGCGGTGTGCTATAATCTTAATATGAACGCGCGCGTAAAGGCCTATGCAAAACTTAACCTCACGCTCTCCGTAACGGGCACAGAGGGGGGCTACCATATGTTGCAAAGCCTCGTTTGCCCGGTCGACCTCTACGACCTGATTATTCTCAAAAAGCGCAGGGACGGGCTTATATGCGTGGAAATGCACGGCTTCGGCACGGAACTCATGCCCCCCGAACAAAACAACGCCTGCCGTGCCGCCGGGCTGTATGCCAAAACTTACAAAACTTGCGGCGCAGACATAACGATATATAAAAATATCCCTCTCGGCGCGGGTCTGGGCGGCTCGTCTGCGGACGCGGCGGGCGTCCTGCGCGGAATGTCAAAATTATACGGCAAAGGCAGCGAAAGGGAGCTTAAAGAGCTTGCCGACTCCCTCGGCTCGGATACGGGCTACATGCTCACGGGCGGCTATGCCCTGCTCACGGGCAGGGGGGAGCGCGTCCAAAAAATACACAGCAACACGCGGCTCGATTTTTTGCTTTTAAAGCCTACGGGCGGCGTGTCCACGGCAGAGTGCTACAAACTGTACGACGCCCTGTCTACGCCCCCGCAAGACCCGCAAAACGCAATACAGGCATTGATTTCGGGCGACAAAGAGACTCTGGGCAAGTGCCTGCATAACGCCCTGTACGCGCCCGCGGCGCAACTCAACCAAGACGTGCGGACGGCGTATGGGGAACTCCAATCATTTTCGCCCCTCGGCGTAAACATGACGGGTTCGGGCAGCGCGGTTTTTGCCCTCTTCCCAAGCGCCGAGTTTTGCGGCTGGGCAAAGAGCCGTTACCGCGGCAAATTCCAATGTTACCAACTTAAAACGGTTTTAAATAAGGAGTAAAAGATGGCGGAAGAACGCATGATCGACGACGATCTCAACAAGGACAAAAAATACAGGATACGCAAAAACGCCGACGGCGAGGAAGAGCTCATAATAGACGACGGCGCGGACGAGGCGTTTGAACTCCCGCAAACCCCGGAGTTCAGCGTGCCCGAAACGGAGGACGAGCAAACCGAATCCCCCGGACAAACCGAGTCTAACGAATACCCCTACGAGGTTACCGCAAGCGAATGTTCGGTTTTGGTGGATAAGGCGCGGGCGTGCATGGAGGAGGGCGACTTGGAAGCCGCGCTCAAAAATTTGGACGAAGCGCAAAATTACGACCCCTACTACGGCGGGGCGTGGGCGTTGCGGCTCGAACTCCTCACAAAGAATTTAACCGATTTTGAGGACGCGGAAAATCTGGAAGAGGTTGCAAAAAACGTTTCAAGCTATTGCACCGACGGCCAAAAAGCCGCGCTTGCCCAAAACAGCCAAGTCCTCGAACAAAAAATAATCGCCCTCGAAGAGCAAGCCGCCGCCCTGCACGTGGAGGTGGAGCAAAAAAAGAGCGAGCGCAGGGAGGTATTCCTCGCCGACAGAAAGCGCACGCTCATATGGTTTTCGGCAACGGCGGTGCCCTTTTTGGTGTGCCTCGTGGTTGCGCTGGCGTTCACCTCGGTCATGTTTGCCAGGCAGGACGGCTTAAATATCATAATAATGATAGTGTTCGCCGCACTCGCCGCGCTGTTTTTTATTGCCTCGCTCGTTACGGGGCACAAGCTGTGGGCGGCGATGAAAAAGGTGTCGCTCAACGAAAAAAACAGTTCCACAAAGATAGGCAGGGAGTACGAACAGACGCTTGCGGAAGCCAAAAAACTCAACACGGTATTACATTCTTTTAAAATATGATATATTTAGACAACGCGGCAACCACCTCATTGGATACGGAAGTTTTAAATGAGATGTTGCCGTATTTACAAACCGAATACGGCAACCCGCAGTCCCAGCATGCCGCGGGTAGATTGGCGGCGCAGGGGCTGATTTCCGCACGCGACAGGGTTGCAAAAGTCTTTGGTTGCCGGGCGGAGGAAGTATATTTCATGTCCGGCGGCACCGAGGCGGGCAATTTTGCAGTCAAGGGCGTCTGCGCGGCAAAAAAGCGGGGGCACCTCATAATTTCGGCAATAGAGCACCCCGCCGTTTTAAAGAGCGCACAGCAAATGGAGGGGCTCGGCTTTGAGGTAACTTATGTGCAACCGGATAAAAACGGCATAATTCCCCCCGAAGAGGTGGAAAAAGCCGTCCGTCCCGACACGGTTTTTTGCGCCGTAATGGCGGCCAATAACGAGATAGGCACAATACAAAAAGTCGAAAAAATTTCGGAAATCTGCACACGGTACGGCATTTTTTATTATTGCGACTGCGTTCAATCGGTGGGCGTAGTGCCCTTCCCCACGTCTGCTTCGGCGTTCGCCGTCTCTGCGCACAAGTTCCACGGCCCCAAGGGCGTTGCGGCAATGTATATAAGCGGCGGCAGCCGGATATCCCCCTTAATCTGCGGCGGAATGCAGGAGAGGGGACTGCGCGGCGGCACTGTAAACGTGGCCTCGGCAGTGGGTCTGGCGGCGGCGTTGGAGCGCGCCGCACAGGGCAAAAACAACACATATATTGCAAGTTTGCGCAACAGGTTTGTAGGCAGAGTGCTTGCGGAAATAGAGGGAACCGCTCTCAACGGCGACCCCGTTTTGCGCGTTCCGTCCAACGCAAATATTTCGTTTGAAGGTTGCGACGGCGCAAATATTTTGATGTGTCTGGATTTAAGGGATATATGCGTTTCAACGGGTTCGGCATGTTCCGCTGGCGCGGTAACCCCGTCGCACGTAATTTCGGCAATCGCGGGCGAAGAGCGCGCAAAAAGCGCCGTCCGCTTCACTTTCGGCAAATACAACACCCCCGAAGAGGTAGATAGGGCGGTGGATGTCCTAAAACAAATCGTCTCCCAAACCCGTAGAGATAAAAGCGGACTTGACTGACAGTCAAGTCCGCTTTTATCTATCTCCCGCCAACGTGTGATAAACCGCGCAATACTGTGTTGCGTTTGCGCACTCCTCGGTTACGTACGTTTATGTACGCGCCCGTCGTCGCTTACGCACGCTCCTTGTCTTG
>CANREJ010000079.1 GCA_947629665.1 uncultured Clostridia bacterium | reverse complement strand
ATGCTCCCGCCAACGGGTATAAGCTACGCTGTTCACGAAATTCTCGTGCGGTTGCGCGCACTGCGAATTTCCGTGATTTGAGGCGCCAGCTCCTCTTTGCGCCATTTTAAAGGCGCACATATAATATAATGGCGCAAATTCACCTCGCCGGGGCAAAAGTGTTTGCAAATTGGGGCTTGCGGCGCAAAAGCGTGGTTTTGCTTGCAACGTAAATTATTTAGGAATATGTACACTCCCGGCAGACGGTACTCGCTTTCCTTGCTCTGCTCGCTTCTAACCGCTTGCTAACTTCGTAATTGCAAATTACTCCGTAATTACCGTTCCCGCAATTTTCTAAATATGTACTCGGCTAATTACTCTGTGTCAGGCAACAATAAAATTCCCGCTTGACCTGTGGTAAAGTAAATCAAGAACCAACGCAATTAAGAAACTTGGATGCAACGTAACGTTGCTATTGTAACATAAAATTGAGGGGAATACAACAATAAACGCAAACAAACGCAAAAAAGGGCGTATTGACTTTTTAAAAAATTTTCCGTATAATGGCAGTATGCAAAACTTGCAAAACCGCACGCGGGCCGGGATTATCACAGGCGGTGCGTGCATTATTTTAAATGTAATTTTAGCGTCGGCAAAAATTGCGGCCGGGTTGGTTTTCGGGCTCATCTCGCTGATGGTGGACGGCTTCAACAACGTGAGCGACTGCGGCAGTTCCGCCGTATCGGTAGTTTCGTTTTTTGCGGGCGACAAGCCCGCCGACAAAGAACACCCCTACGGCCACCGCCGCGCCGAGTACATTGCCTCCATGATAATCGGCTTTATAGTGCTGTTTCTGGCGGCCGAACTTTTGCGTGAGTCGGTAGGCAAGATAATAGACGGCGGTTTAACTAAGGGCAGTACGGCGGCGTACATAGTCGCCTCCGTTTCCATAGCGGTAAAGGCGGGTATGGCGACGGGATTATATATCGTCTCCAAAAAAATACAGGACGATACTCTGCGCGCCGCCTCGGTAGACAGCGCGTGCGACTGCGCGGCCACCCTGGCGGTCATAGCCGGCATGCTCATTGCCGATTATGCCGCCCTCCCCGCAGACGGCTATGTTGGCTGTGCGGTTGCGCTGTTTATAGCTTGGCAGGGCATAGCCGTGTTAAAGCGCGCCGTATCCGAGTTGCTTGGCAAGGCCACGGGCGAGGAGCTTATAAAAAGCGTCCGCGGCTGCCTTTTATCGGGCAAGAACGTACTCGGCGTGCATGATTTGCGCGTAATAAACTACGGCAGGGGAGTATATTATGCCACCGCGCACGTGGAGATGGACAGCCGCATTCCCCCCTTGGAAGCCCACGCCGTTGTGGACGGCCTGGAACACGACGTTTTGAATGAATTGGGAGTGAATTTAACCGTTCACCTGGACCCCGTCGATTTGAGCGACGGGGAGCTTGCGGAACTCGGCGTGCGGGTGAAAGCCGCGGCAAAGTCGCTTGGATTGGGTTTGGAAGCGCACGATATCCGCCTGATCCGCGGCGCAAAAACCAAACTCGTGTTCGACGTGGTTGCGCCCTATTCCCTTAAACTTTCCGATGCGGAAATCCTCCAAAAGCTGGGCGAAGAGCTTGCCCTGCCAAAGGAATATGTGTTGAGCGTAACGGTGGAGCGCGGATAAATTTGCCCCTCATTTGCCCAAAAAAGTTACCTGTATAGAGTTTTAAACGCCAAAACACAACCTGTATTTTAAAAAAACCGTAAACAGCAGTAAAAATATGCGCCCCTCGGCGCATATTTTTATTTTTTGTAAAGAATAGCCGCGAATATTGATAATTTTTAACAAAACTGAAAGATATCAAAAAGATTTTTCGAAACAGAATTACAAAAAGTGTTTATTGTGTTTAATTGTTATGAATAGTTAAGATTTTAAAAATGCGGTTCCCTTTTTAAAATTTTGTGTTATAATATCAATATGTATTGAATTTTGTCGTTTTTTGGGGCGGCACAGGGGTAAGCGGAGTACGGTTGCCGTTTTAAGCTATTTAAATTCGGGGAATCGGAAAAAATATAAAAACCGTTAAAAAATCCCAAAATTTTCCGGCAGTGCATATCATAACCGTGCGGCGATAATTCTGTACATTTCAAAAATAAAAAATTTTTATATTAGATCTTGTGAGGGTCGTATGAAAGGTAAAATTTTATTCAAAAAAATAGCGTTGATTGCATGCGCGGCGGTATTTGCCGTGAGTATGGGTCTGGCGTTCTTTTTAGGGTTTGCAAACACCTCAAAATCAACCGCCGTGGCGGAGGATCTTGACCCCCTGCCCCAGGAAATCGACACGGACATAAACGCGTTCACGGGTTGGGGTGAAGGCGGCGTCAAGCCGAAAGGCGACCCCAATTACGTCTACGTGTATAAGGAGACCACGCTGTGGGATATAAAGACGCGCATTGCGGTGTACGCCAACATACAGCGCACGGGCTTTTCGGACGCTTCCAACCAGCTGTTGGAGGCCAACGAGTTCAACATAAAGCTCCAAGTGGGCGCCAAAACCTATTCGGACGTGGATATAGAGAGCGAGGAGGTGCAGGGCGACCTTAAAGCCCAGCCCTTTGCAAACTTCGGAAGCGACGGCGTTACCGCAGATTCTGTTTATTCGGTTAGCGTAACGGCATTGCAGGGCGTGGGCTACACCAGCTCGTCCATGCTCGGCGACGGCGCGAGAACGGTACAAGTCAAGCTCTCAAACCACCCCGAATATTCCGCAACGCAGGGCTTCAAAATCGAATTGGACGATTCAAACCCCTACAACAACCCCGTTTACACCACCACACAGTGGCGTAATTTCAGCAAGTACGAATTTTTCTACAAGGCGAGCATCAAGGGCGTTTTAAAAACCTTTGAAAGTTCCCCCGACGAACATTGGGAGGAAGTCCCCCGCGAGTTGCTCACGGCCCGTTTTAACCAGGAGGGCAAGGAGCAGTTTACTCTCGGCACCGACATAAACAACGGCGTAAGCGTAAGCTACCAGAACCCCGACATGTCAACCGTTCAGGGCACCATTCAGGGCGACAAAATTTACGTTGATACGCCCAAGGTAGTGTCCGTCCGCCTTGAACTCAACACCCCCAAAGTCGAAACAGACAAAAACAAGGTCAACACAGAACAAGTCGACGGCGTAACCACCACAATTTACCGCGCCAGCGCAACAAGCAACACGTACTACCGCGCAGGTCTGCCGGAGTCATTTAATAAGGGTGGCGGCGTATATTCCGACGGCTTATATAATTATACCGATGAAAGAGGGCAGGGCGACTGGTACGGCGCGGCCACCTCACAGAACTATTATGCCTTTGTTGGCGAAATGAACAACACCCTGCTCGGCTATGCCCTGCGTGCAACCGTAAGGGACAGCAACGGTACCGTAGAAGTTATCCGTTGCGACGACAGCCGCTTTACGGTGGGCTATTTGGAGAGCGGCTCCGAGCGCAACGGCCAGATACAGGACGGCACCTTCACGGAATCCATACCTTATATAGGCTATAACGGCACCAAAGATTTGTATTTGCAGGTCAAATATACGGCGCTGGCGGGCGCGGGCGGCGAGGCCACGGAAAGCAACCAGGTAAAAGTCAACTTCATTTCGCGCGCAAATTCATATTTAAAGACAAATATTAAAAGCGTAGACGAACAAGTCGGCACGGTAGAGGACATAGACTTTCCTGCCGGCGTATTAAAAAGCTCTTATCCCAATATAAAGATAGAGCGCGTAGAGCGCGACGGGCGCATTTATGACATAACAAGTAGCGATACGGGTTATTCGTTTGCCCAAAACCAAGGCTTTGCGCCCAGAACGTTCTATAAAGACCGCACCGCGCAAAATTATACAAAAGGCGAAGAGCAATACATAAAAGAGGGCGACGACTACTATTTTTATACAAGCGTAGCCGTACAAAACCAAAGCGGGCAGGGCGCAAATACCGTTTCGGCCTATGTGCCCTTTAAAGTCAAATACACCGAGGCCGACCAAATCAATATACAGGGCACCTTGACCACCAAGCCCACATATAATTCCGGTTCGGCCATAAACCTGGGCGGCGTAACGGTATCTTTCCCCGGTAAAGCGGGCGAATTGGCCTTTGACGGGCACTACGATGTGGCGGCGCAGGATGTAAGCCATATAAACACAAAGTTTACGCAACAGGGGTTCAGGGCGTGGACTGTAAGCCAGGGAGGATGGAGCCAGCGCGCAATAGGCTACTACACCGTGGTATATTACACCGCCGACGAATTGAAAAATATCAAAGATGGCAAACAGGCGGACGGCACCGAGCTTGACGGCATGTATACCGACGGCCAAGCGGAATTTTTCAATAAAGTTACAATATCGAGTTCCAACGCGGTTACTTCGAGAGCAACCAACTCGTTTGCGTCCAGCGGCGTACCCGTAACGGGCGACGCCTTGAACTACCTTATTAACGGTTTTAAAGCCACCGACCGCAAAACGCTGACTGCCAATACGGCGATGGTTCGCCTTATCTACTTTGTTCCCGGCAAGACAACGGATGAACAATACGGCATAGCCGCGCAGACAACCGATTTGGCGGCCTACAAGGACTTTATTGTAGGCAGGGATTTGTCTATCAACAGGTCCACGGCGGGCAATATAACCGTAACTACTTTTTCCGATGATTACGGCAATTTGACTCACACAGCAGGCGAAGGCGCGGAATTTGCTATTTCGTTGTGGAGTAACGATTATACAGATTACTTGCTGGGGGGGGGTAATGACCTTTCCACAGATTATGCCATAAAAATTGTCTTTAAGCACGAAGTCATCACAACCGACGGCAGCGTATATAAGCCGTTAGACCCGTCCACAAAAGAAGAGTTCAACGCCGAAATAGTAAAGGACGGCTCATATTATTACATAATTGTTACAGGTACAAACACCGTCGGAAACTGGCGAATGTACCTTGAACTTTACGATTCGATAAAAGGTGTTGACGGAAGTATTACGGGCTATGATACTTCGAAGCCCAGCGAGTCATATGTATGGCCTGCCGCCATGTGGTCGAGTTTCAGACATGTAGAAAAAGACGACTATCAATCGGACTACTCCGCAAGCGAGGCGTTCGGCTACTTCCAGTTTGAAGTTAAGGGCGCAACGCCCACGGTTGACGCCAAGGGCTTTACCCATACCTACGGCGAGGCGTTTACCTATGAAATAACCTACACA
>CANREJ010000078.1 GCA_947629665.1 uncultured Clostridia bacterium | reverse complement strand
GAAATTCGCAGGCACGGCCTGCCGAGAATTTCGTGAACATTTCCAAATAATTTATGTTGCAAGCAGGGTTTCCCTGCGCCGCAAGCCACAATTTGCGCATACCTGCGCCTGAGCGGGGTGAATGCCCGCGATTATATAATTGTGGGCACTTAAAAAATCGCGGGCAGAGGGCAAGAAGCCCTCAAATCACGGAAATTCGCAGGCACGGCCTGCCGAGAATTTCGTGAATAACTCTGACGCCCCGCGCACGCAGGTGCGCGGGGCGCTTTTCAGTTGGGCGTCGGCGTATTGAATTTTTCAAGTGTTTTTGCAATTATCCGTGCGAGCGCTTTAATTTCCTCGGCGCTCATATCACCCGCCGCCTCGGAGTTTAAAATCGTAAAAATTTTATTTTCCGCGCACGTCGGTTCGGGTTGGCACATGGCTATGTTTTGCGCGACCGTGTTGAGTTTTTCCCCGTCGAAGTATCCTTCCAACAGCGCGGCAACGGCAAGCGTTTTTAAATCCGTTTGCCCTTTGCCCCTCACAAATTGCTCGTAAATAACATACACCATTGTGGCGGCGGCTCCCACCGAGAGTCCCCGCTCAAAAACGCGGGCAAAGTTTTCAAGCGCAAAAGTTGCGCTCGTATGCACAACCGCCGCATAGCAGAAGTACAGCACACAGCCTATTGCAAAGGGCAAAAAGGTATAAACCTTATTGGGTGCCTTTTTTAAAAGTGTGGTCTTTAAAATCTGCGTAAGCGCGCAGGTAACAATGCCCAGCACGGCAACGTCAACGCCGTAAAAGGTGAACAAATCGATAATTTCAATGTAAGTCATATAACCTCTCAAAATTATTTATTTTCACCCGGCTCTTATATTTAACGCCACCCAAACCTTTTAAAACGGCTCCGCATAAAATAAAAGCAGAATATATACGTTACCGTTTCACACTCAAAAAAGTTGCAAAACGGCGACATATATGTTAATATTTTTAATATGAGAATGCACAAAAAATCCCACCTCGAAGAGAGGATCGCCGCTTGCGCGGATATAGTGAAAATCGCCGACATAACGCAAAAAAACATGAAAATTTCCGCGGCCACGCCCGACATTTTGCCTCTTGAAACAATTTTCGGCAACGCCAACCCCGTCTGTTTGGAAATAGGTTGCGGCAAGGGCAAGTTCGTGTGCGAAACGGCGCGGCTCAACCCCTCAATAAACTATATCGCCGTGGAAAAAATATCCAACGTCCTCGTGGAGGCTTTGGAGCGCGCCAAGGCGGAAAACATAAAAAACGTCTACTTTTTAAACTGTGCGGCGGAAGTTCTGCCCCGCTATTTCGTCAGGGATTCAATCTCCCGCATATATCTCAACTTTTCCAACCCTCTGCCCAAGGAGGGCTACAAAAAACAGCGGCTCACCCACCCGAAATTTCTCAACATATATTCGGGTTTTTTAAAGAGCGGCGGCAAAATAATACAAAAAACGGACGACAGGGATTTTTATCTGTTCTCTTTGGAAAGTTACGCCACCTGCGGCTATAAAATAGTGTCCACCTGCCAAAATCTGGCGGCGGAGCCGGTGGAGGGAGACGTGGAAACCGAACACGAAAGACTTTTTAAGGAGCGCGGCAAGCCCATCTTCCGCATAGAGGCGGAAAAATTATGACGGCCTGGCAAATAGCTTTAACTGTATGCGGCTCGTTCGCCGCCCTTCTTTTGTTGGCGCTCTTTATATGGTTTTCCAACAATTCCATAGTAAAAACCCAATACGTGTTGAGTTTTCCGTGGATAAAAGGCGCCGTAAAGATTTTGCAGATATCCGATCTGCACGGCAAAAATTTCGGGCGGGACAACTGCCGCCTTATAGAACTTGCGGCAAAAGAGCGTCCGGACGTTATAGCCGTTACGGGCGACATAATCCATAAATACACCCCCAAAAACGTGGAGACGGCAATAAAAGCAATCTCGTCGCTCTCGGCAATAGCCCCTGTGGTCTATATTTCCGGCAACCACGAAATGAGGGGGATGGGGTACCGATTTTTAAAAAAAGAGCTTGCCGAAGCGGGTGCAACGGTGCTGGATAATTCCTGTGCGGAAGTTGCGGGGGTAACGTTTGCGGGTTTAAACGGCGCGTCCAACAAAAACGGCGCGGTCTTTAACCTTTCCGCCGACACTTCGGATAAAATCCTTTTGGCGCACATGCCCCACCACATAAACAGGTATGCGGAGGCGGGCTATCCGCTGGTTTTAAGCGGGCACGCGCACGGCGGGCAGTGGCGTATCTTCGGGCGCGGCATATACGCCCCCGGCCAGGGGCTGTTCCCGCGGCTGACATCGGGCGTCCGCACGGTTAAAAACACAAAGCTGGTAATCTCCCGCGGGCTGGGCAATTCCAAATTTCCGCTCCGCCTTTTCAACCGTCCCGAAGCGGTAATAATAACTTTAACCGAAGAACATTAAATTAGCGGGGCGATTAACCCCGCTAATTTAATGTTCTCCGCAATTTTCCAAATATGTCTGCGTTAATTAAGCTGTGTCAAATTTTTATTTAACCAACAGCGCCAGCACAGCCTTTATTGTGTGCAACTTGTTTTCGCCCTGGTCCAAAACAAGGCTGTTCTTTCCGTCAATGACCTCGGCTGTAACCTCAACGCCCCTGCAAGCGGGTAATGAGTGCATAAAGTACGCCCCGTGGTTTGCAACCGACATAAGCGAAGCGTTCACGCAGTAGGGTTCCAGAATATTTTTTTCGCGTTCGTTTAAAATAGTGTGATAATTATAGCTGTCCGTATAAACTATATCGGCGTCCCTCACGGCTTCAACGGGGTTATCCGTTGCCAGAACGTGCCCGAACTGCCGCACGGCGTTCAGCATATCCCTCTTCAAGGCAAACTCGTTGGGCGTAGCCACGGCAACCTGCATACCGCACTTAATCGCGCCCATCATCAGCGACTGCGCGTTTGCGGAGCCCTTGCCCACATAAGCTATTTTCAGCCCTTCCAGCCTGCCCCGTTTTTCCCAAATCGTGTATAGGTCGCACACCGTTTGAAGGGGAATACTGCTCTCGTTTGTGGAGTTGATAATGGGAATAACCGAAACGGCGCAGAACTCGTCCAGGTTCTTTTGCGGAATTCCGCGCGTAACCAGCGCGCCCACGCCGTAGCGGGAGATGACGTTCACGATATCCCCTATATTTTCCCCCGCGCGCATATCCTTTTCGCTGTACGGCAAATTGACGCACACCCCGCCGAGCTGTCTTACGCCTATTTCAATCGCGGAGCGCGTCCTCAAAGACGTATCCCCGAACAACAGCGCAACGGTAACGTTTTTCAAAATGCGGGTGTCCTCGTGCGCAATAAATTTGGATTTCATAGCCCTCACGGCGTACAAAAATTCAAACAGTTCCTCTGTGGAAAAGTCCGAAATTTTAACAAAGTGCTTTTTTTCTATGCCGTAGGAGGGCGAATACCTGTTAATATCCATCTTAAATCTCCGCAAATTTTATGTTTTGGGATATTATATCATACCCCGCCGTTTTTTTCAAGCCTTTCGCGCTCCCGCTTTGAAAATACGCACCCGCAGTAGTCCTGCCTGTAAAGCCCGTACTCATGCGAAAGTTCAATGCTTCTCAAATACCCGTTTTTCTTTTTGAAGTCGCAGGGCAGCCATTTTTCCCCGCCGAGTTTTTGACCTATCTCGTTAATTTTTTGGGCGTTTTTAAGGGGGCTTAAAGTCAGCGTGGTGCTAAAAAAGTCAAACCCGCCCGCCGTTGCAAGCGCGGCGGTTTTTTTAAGCCGCAGTTCAAAGCACTTAAAGCACCTCTCGCCGCCCTCACGGCAGTTTTCCAGCCCCTTGACGGCCTCGAAAAATTCCTCCGCGCAGTAGTCGCAGTCCATAATTTCGGCCGCGCCCGTGGCGTTTATAAACTTAATAAGCTCCTCTTTCCGCCGCCCGTATTCCCCGCTCTCTATGTTGGGATTATAGAACAGCGCGGTTATCTTAAAGTTATCTTTAAGCCTTTCCAGACAGGCGGAGGAGCAGGGCGCGCAACAGCAGTGCAAAAGCAGAGTTTTTTTGCCGTCCAAAGCCGCAATTTTATCTTCCATCAGCTTGTTATAGTTTATAACCATACCAAAATAATACCACGTTTTAACAATTTTAACAACAAATTTACCGCCCGCCCGCGCCGTGAGCCAAAAAAATAAAAGAGCAAACGCAAAAAAATTTTCTTTTTTCGCTCAAAGCACTTTGAAATACTCCCCATATTGTGGTATTATAGTAGGCGTAAAAGCATATTCAATAGGCGGAGAAACAAATGGCAAGTTTAAAATTAAGCGGAGTCGGCAAGGTATATCTTTCGGGAGAAACGGCTCTCTACGACGTAAATCTCGAAGCGGACGACAGGGAATTTATAGTGGTTGTCGGCAACGGCAAGTGCGGCAAAAGTTCCCTTCTCAAAGTAATTGCGGGTCTTGAAGAAACTTCGGCGGGCGAAGTTTATATAAACGGCAAAAACATGGCGGAAGTGGAGCCCAAGAACAGGGACGTAGCCATGGTATTCAAGCAGGACACTCTCTACCCGTCGCTCAACGTATACGACAACATGGCGTTCGGTTTAAGGCTGAGGAAGGCGCCGCAGGCGCTCATAGACCAGCGCGTAAAATCGGCCGCCGCAATTTTGGGGCTTACGGATTTACTCTACCGCAAACCCAAGGTACTCAACTCCGCCGCCCGCCAGCGCGTGGCGATAGGCAGAGCCATGGTAAGGGAGCCCAAACTCTATCTTTTGGACGAACCCCTCGCAGGCGTGGACGACGAACTCCGCCGCGATATGCTCAACGTTATAATCAACGTCCAGGCACGCATGAACGGCACGTTCATCTACGCCACCAAAAACCTTTCGGAGGCTCTAACCATAGGCACCCGCCTCGTTATTTTAAAGAACGGCTTTGTACAGCAGATCGACAGCCCCGCCAACCTCTACGACTATCCCGCCAACACTTACGTTGCGTTTTTTATAGGTTCCCCCACAATAAACTATTTGCAAAACGCAAAAATAGTAAAGGAGGACAATGACTACTTTGCCGAGTTCACGGGCGGCATGCTGCCCGTTGCGGAAAACATAAAAGCCCGCTTTACCGCCATAGACGAATATGTACAGTCCGGCAAGCCTATAATAATAGGTATCCGCCCCGAAGACATAAAAACGTCCGCGGAGGGCCGGCTCAAAGCCACCCTCGGCAAAACGGAGGCGGACGGCGAAACAACCTACGCCGAGTGCGACCTTGCGGGGCAATCGCTAATAGTAACATATGAAGCCGGATATCAAAAGGGAGAGGAAGCGGCGCTTGCCGTCGACCTTTCGCGGCTGTATATATTTGACGGCGAAAGCCGTTTAACCCTCTTATCCCGCGACGGCGGCTACGTCCAAACGGGCAAAAAGGACGCGGACTTTGTGCCCCTGCCCTATCCCGAAGAACAGGAAAAGATTGAAAAGTTGAAGCCGAAGAAGGGGGAGGGGGGTCCCAAGAAGAAACTCCGTTAGCGTTGCGGCGTGTATAAGCGTCGTTCTGCTGTGTTGCGCTGCGGCAACTTTCAGTTACGTACGTTTTAGTACGCTCCTT
>CANREJ010000077.1 GCA_947629665.1 uncultured Clostridia bacterium | reverse complement strand
GCCCCGGCAGGGGTTAGCAAGTGTTAATCCCTTCTAGGGTCTGTGCAAACCACTAGTTTACTAGTGGTTTTGCTTTTTATTTATAAAATTTAACGGCTTCGTCAAAACTTCTGCGCTTTTTTTCGCGGATGGGATAGCCGTCCGCGGCATAGCCCAGCGCAATGACAAGCGGGAATTTTGTCTTCTCTTTAAGCCCCAAAAATTCCGCAATTCCCTTTTCGTCGCGCATGCCCACAATACAGCTCTGTATGCCCTTATTTTCTGCGGCAAGCACAATGTATGCGGAAAGTATACCGATGTCTATCGGCACAAACTCCGTTTTAACAAGCCGCTGACCCAATCTTTCCAGAACCGCTGGCTTGCCCTCTTCAATCGCAATAAAGGCGGGGCATGCAGAAGCCCATCTGTTACTGCCCAAAACCTGTACGTATTTGGCAAACTCCTTTGCCTTTTCTCCCGTAATCACGTGCAGGATATAAGGTTGTGAATTAACCGCCGAAGGCGCCGCCTGCGCAAGCCTGCAAATTTCGGCAAGATCCTCGTCGCTTACGTGCTTTTGCGGATTATATTCCCTTGTGCTTTGCCTGGTAAAATACAGTTTTTCCAAATCCATAACTTTCACCTCAAAACCTATAATTTAATATTTTTTACGGCGCGCCTTTCAGGCACGCCGTTAAGTTTTATCTGCGCATTTTGGCGGACTGTATTGACTTTTTTGCCGCCTTAACTATGTTTTCCTTTGTAAATCCAAAGTGTTCGAACAGCTCTTTTGCAGGTGCGGAAACTCCAAAAGTTTTCATTGCGATAACCTCGCCGTAGTCGCCTGCATATTTGTACCAGGCATAGTGCGAGGCGGCTTCAACGCACACGCGCGCCTTTACCGCTTTGGGCAACACGGATTCCTTATATTCGTCTGTCTGCAACTCAAACTCCTCAATGCACGGCATCGAAACAACTCTCGCGCGTATTTTTTCCTTTGCAAGAATTTCCCTCGCACCCATGCACAAATCTATTTCGGAGCCCGTACCTATCAAAATAACTTCGGGTTTGGGCGTATCCGCAAGCACATATCCGCCTTTGAGTGCGGCCGCACCGGAGTTCTCGTGTTGCCCAAGGTTTTGGCGGGACAGTATCAAAGCGGTGGGTGAGTTCTGCATGAACGCTTCCACATACGCCGCCGCCGTTTCCTTGCCGTCGCAGGGTCTGAAAACTTTGAGCCCCGGTATTGTGCGGAGAGCCATAAGCTGCTCCATCGGCTGGTGCGTAGGTCCGTCCTCGCCTACGCCTATGGAATCGTGCGACATAACGTATATCACGGGGATATTCATAATCGCGCTCATTCTTATCCCGCCCTTCATATAGTCCGAAAAGGTGAAGAAGGTTGAACACAAAATCCTCAAACCGCCGTGAAGCTGTATGCCGTTGCATATCGCCGCCATTGCATGTTCGCGTATGCCGAAGTGAATGTTTCTGCCCGTCCTGTTTTCGGGGGAGAAGTAGCCCGCACCCTTGATTTCCGTCTTGGTGGAAGGGGAGAGGTCTGCCGAACCGGAAAGAAGATTGGGCACAATCTTTGCTATTTCGTTTATAATTCTGCCGCTGCTCACTCTCGTGGCTTCGGGTTTGGTAAAATCGAGTTTATCTGCAACGCCCTTGACGTCGGGCAGAGGCCCGTGCATATATTCCTCGTACTTTTGTGCAAGTTCGGGGAAGGTTTCGGCATATCTTTTAAACAGCTCGTTCCATTTTTCTTCGGCTTTCAGCTTTTCCCCGGCAATATCAAGGCAATGTTGCCTTACGTCCGCGGGAATTTCAAATGGAGCGCAGTCCCAGCCGAGATTTTCCTTTGTTTTTGCAAGATTTTCCTCGCCCATTGGCGCGCCGTGTATCGCGGCGGAATTTGCCAGCGGCGAACCGTATCCTATAACTGTATTGCAAATTATAATGGAAGGCCTTGTAAGGTCGGACTTTGCAATATCAATTGCCTTTTTAAGCATTGCAAGATTATTGGCGTCCCGTACCCTTATAACCTGCCAGCCCTGCGCCGTAAATCTTGTGGCAACATCCTCCGAAAAGGTGCAACTTATATCGCCCTCTATGGTTATGTTGTTTCTGTCGTATAAAACTATTAATTTACCGAGCTTCTGCGTTCCCGCGAATGAGCAAGCCTCGTAGCTCATGCCCTCCTGCAAACAGCCGTCGCCGCATAAGACATATGTAAAGTGATCCACAATTGGGAAGCCGGGTTTATTGAATATCGCCGCAAGGTGTTCCTCTGCAAGCGCAAAACCCACGGCATTGCCCAAGCCCTGCCCCAAAGGCCCGGTGGAAGTTTCCACTCCGGGTGTCCTTCCGTATTCGGGGTGTCCGGGAGTAATTGAGCCGAGCTGGCGGAAATTTTTAATGTCCTCAACGGTAATTCCATAGCCGAACAGGTGCAAAAGCGAATATAAAAGCATGCTTCCGTGCCCTGCGGAGAGTACAAACCTGTCCCTGTTGTCCCATTTTGGATTTTTATAACTGAAATTCAAGTGTTCGGCAAACAGTTCGTAGCCAATGGGAGCCGCGCCCATACATATGCCGGGGTGGCCCGAATTTGCTTTTTGTATTGCTTCTGCGGATAAAATTCTTATTGCGTCTACGCTCTTTTCCGCTACGGACATAAATTACTCCTTTAACCTATATAATCTATCAAATTTTTCAATTCAAGGAAGTCGTAAGCCTGCAAAATACCCAGCAGTTTAATTGCCGTTTCCTTGCAGCCGTGCGCCTCGTCGCTCTCAAAATTAATGGGCATAACGGGGTCGTGTACGCTCATTCTCACAATGACGTTTCCGTTTTCGAAAAACAGCCTCACGCCTTCGCAGTCGTCCTCGGCGGTCTTATATCCGCCGTTTCTCAACTCCTCTATAACTCTTTCGCCCTCGGCTTTAAAATCACGGCTGTTTGCGTTAAAGCCTATTCTAACCTCGGCTTCGTCTGCGGATTTTTTAAACCCGTCTAAAAGCGATGTAAGCGTTTTGCCCTCTTTGGCCTGTTTGGAAAGGCATATAAGTATCTTGCTTATAAGATATGCCCCGTCGTCCAGATAATAATTTTCGGGGAACGCGGCGTGCCCGCTCGTCTCTATGGCAAGGGGGGAGTATTCGCCGTTTTCGTTCAGTTCCCTGCACTTGTCAATAACGTTTTTATATCCGCGCTTAAACCTCAAATGCTTCCCGCCGAGGCTCTCAATAAATTCCGTCAAATGAACACTCGTAACCGAATCGGTAACAATCACGCCGCCTTTTTCCGGCAAAACAATTGCGGATATAAGCGCAATAAGCGAATTACGGTTAATTTCCGCACCGCCCTTGTCCACGCAAGCCGCCCTGTCCACGTCGGTATCGAAAATTATGCCCAGGTCGGCGCCCGTTTCAACCACCGCCTTGGAAATACAGTCAATCGCAACCCTGTCCTCCGGGTTTGGAATGTGATGGGGGAAGTACCCGTCGGGTTCCAGATACAGGCTGCCGCTCACGTCGGCGCCCAGCGGCACAAGCACCTTTTCGGCAAAAAATCCGCCCGCGCCGTTGCCTGCGTCAACTATTATTTTTTTGCCGGCCAGCGGCTTAATTCCGCACACATGTTCAACTTTTTCCACAAGTATGCGGGAATATGTGTCCATGAACGACATTTCAAAATACTTTCCCGCGCCCACAGTACATTTTTCCTCGGCAGCCAGCGTCAGCAACGCGTCAATATCGCGCGAGGAAAGCCCGCCGTCGGGCGTAAAAAACTTCAAGCCGTTCTTGTCGTATGGCAGGTGCGAAGCGGTTATCATTATAGAACCGTCGCAGTTCCAATCGCTCTCTTTCAGCAGTAAAAACATTGAGGGAGTGGAGGAAAGCCCCGTATAAACCACGTCCGCCCCGCAGGAGATTAGCGCGTCGATAACCGCGCGTGAAATTCTCTGTGCGGAAATTCTCGAATCGTTGCCAACGGCAATTTTAAGTTCATGCTTGTTGTATTTTTTGTTCAGCCAAAAACAAAAGGCCTTGGTAATTGCGCTCACCGCTTCGTCGGTAAGCGTAATGTGTTCGCCCACGGCAACACCGCGCACGTCGGTGCCGCTCTTCAATTTTTTAAGATCATCTATTTTCATCACTTGTATTATACTATATCCAAAATTTTATTACAAGTTTTAAAATATAAAATATCAAATTTTTTTAATTGATAATTTTATGTTCCCCGTTCGCTCCTAAATTTTAGTTATCGCCCGAAAATTGTTTTATTTTTGCCGTAATATATGTTATAATGCTGTAAATTCAGCAAAAAGAGGATTATTTTTATGGGCAAAGAGAGCTTTGTTGAGCAAATAGCCGACATTGAAAAGGACTTCCCGCAGTGGTACACCGACGTTGTGTTAAAAACCGAACTCGTAGACTACGGTCCCGTCAAGGGCACGATGGTCATCCGTCCCTACGGCTATGCCATTTGGGAAAATATCCAAGCCGAACTTGACGCACGCTTTAAGGCGACAGGGCACAAAAACGCCTATTTCCCGTTGCTTATCCCCATGAATTATTTTACAAAGGAAGCCGAGCATGTGGAAGGTTTTGCACCCGAAGTGGCGGTTGTAACGCACGCGGGCGGCGAAGAACTCGCAGAACCTCTTGCAATCCGCCCCACGTCCGAAACCATTTTCGGCAGCATGTATTCAAAATGGCTTCAATCCTACCGCGACCTGCCCATAAAAATCAACCAGTGGTGCAACGTTATGCGCTGGGAAAAGACCACGCGCCCTTTCCTGCGCACTTCCGAATTTTTATGGCAGGAGGGGCACACCGCCCACGCAACCGAGGAGGAAGCGCGGGAGGAAACAATGCAAATGCTCGGCGTATATAAGGAATTTGCCGAAAACGTGCTTGCAATTCCCGTAATCTGCGGCCGCAAAACCGAAAAAGAAAAATTTGCGGGCGCCGTTGCCACCTACGGAATGGAGGCGATGATGAAGGACGGCAAGAGCCTGCAAGCGGGCACTTCGCACTTTTTGGGACAAAACTTCGCAAAGGCGTTCGATATAAAATTTTTGGATAAGGACGGCGTCCAGAAATATGCCTATACGTCAAGCTGGGGCGTGTCCACAAGGCTCATAGGCGCCCTCATAATGGCGCACGGCGACGGCCGAGGGCTGGTGCTTCCCCCCAAGGTTGCGCCCGTGCAGGTTGTAATAGTTCCCATCGCCGCAAAGAAGGGCGGAGTAGTGGAAGTGTGCGAGGAAATCAAGCAAAAACTCCAAAAAATGTCAATACGTGTTGAGTTTGACAACACCGACGCCTCCCCCGGCTGGAAGTTCAACGAGTGGGAAATGAAGGGCGTGCCTTTAAGAATAGAGATAGGTCCGCGCGATATAGAGAATGGCAAAGCTATGATTTTCCGCCGCGATACGCTCCAAAAGGAGAGTTACGACTTATCCACTCTCACGCAGACGGTGCAGGAGCTCCTTTCCGCCGTACAAAAGGATATGTTGGAGGCGGCGAGGGTGCGCCGCGACGGCAAAATAATTTACGCCCAAAATTTAAACGGGATATTAAACGGAGTAGAGAGCGGCAACTTTGTAAAGGCGGGCTGGTGCGGTTGCCGCGAATGTGAAGATAAAATCAAAGCCGAAACCGCCGCCACCGCACGGGTATTCGCCGAGGGCGAAACGGCCGAAAAGTGTGCAGTTTGCGGGGGGAAGGCGGAGCATGTGGTTATCTTCGCCCGCGCCTATTAAAAAGTTCACGAAATTCTCGTGCGGTTGCGCGCACTGCGAATTTCCGTGATTTTGGGCGGCTCTGCCGCCCTTTGCGCCATTTTAAGGGCGCACATATTATATAATGGCGCAAATTCCCACCGCTCAGGCGAAAGTGTTCGCAAATTGGGTGCGCTGGCGCAAGCGTAGCTTGCTTGCGCCGTTAATTATTTAAAATAATCTAACCGCTTGCTGACTTCGTAAGTGCAGAATTTGTGAAATTGAATTGTCAAACTAAGTGCAACAGTAAGAGATAAAAAAGTTAAATAAATCAACAGGTTTTTTGTAAGATAAA
>CANREJ010000076.1 GCA_947629665.1 uncultured Clostridia bacterium | reverse complement strand
CAAAGAACAAGCGCGTTTATTGCGCTCTTGTGGACGTTGCGGGGCATGATAATTTTATCGCCGTCTTTACATACGGAAAAAATCATACTCTGCACTGCCGAAGTAGTGCCGCCGACCATAAAAAACGAGTGCGCCGCGCCGAACGCCTGCGCCGCCAAGTCCTCAGCCTCGCGTATTACCGAGGCGGGATGGCACAAGTCGTCCAGCGGCTTCATTGAATTGACGTCTATGCCGACGCACTTTTCGCCGAGAAGCTGTACAAGTTCCGGATTGCCCCTGCCGCGCTTATGGCCGGGAACGTCAAATGGAACTATACGCTGTTTGCGGAAACGTTCGAGCGCCTCAAAGAGAGGGGCTTTGGTTTGATCTGACATTGACTTCTCCTATGTTTGCAAAGGCTTTACCGCCGGCCGCAACCGGACAACGCGCCCTTTAAAGTAAAAAATAAAACGGCCTTGGAAAGGTCGTCTTAAACTGCGTTTGCGGGCAATACTCCCGCGCAAATTTTCGTGGTTTGGACTTTTGCAGAGTTTATATAGCAAATACTTTTACTACTCTTATTGACCGTTTCACAAGCGACGCCTTTCGGCTTTGATTATAAAGTAATCAACTTATAAAATTTGAGCTTTTAACTCAATCAATAATGCGGCGAAAAAAGCCGCTCAATATTTGCATGACTCCTTAATCGTCATACCGCTTAAAGTATATTATAAACACGGCGGTTTGTCAATAGATTTTAAAATGCAATTTAAGCCAAAAACCGCGCTATTTCCTCCATTACCGCCTTGTCCTCCTCGGTTGCGGCCGAAAAATCGAACTTTTTGAAGAATTGCCCGTCCGCTTTTTGCGGTATCTGCAACGCCGCGGAGAGTTCGGCAAGTTTTTTCTCCGCCGCAACCGTGTTGTAGGGATTGTGCCCCTTGCCCGCGGAGAGAAGTTTTTTTATGTTTTTACCCTCCGCCCTGTGATACACGGAGTTTGCGGGAGGAATCGTTTTATCTTCGCCGCCCTGCACAAGCAAAACGGGCACTGATAGCCTGTTTGCGCTTTCCGCCGCAGACGCGCCACCGCAGACGAGAATTATATACGGATACAACATTTTTGCGAGGAAGTTGGGAAATACGTTTTTAACAACTTGGTAAACGGCCAGTTCCGGTCTGTCGGGAGCTGAAATGGCAACAACCTTGTCCACTTCCGTTTTTTCTGCCGCGGTGAGCGCGGAATAACCGCCCCAGCTATGGCCTACAAGGTAGATTTTGCCGTAACGTGTTAAGTTTTGGCGGGCGTAGAGTACCGCCGCCGCAACGGAGTTTGTGCCGTTGGCAAAATTCTTTATACTGCCGCCGTCCGAGAGATTGCAACCGAAATAGTCGGGAGCAAGCACCGGATAGCCGAGATTGCAAAAATATGCTATTTCGGTGGTATATGCCACGTGCCCGGGACCCATGCCGTGGCAAAAAATTATAAGTTCTTTTCTTTGTTCTATATCTTCCTTTTTATATAAAACTGCGCGGACGTATTGAGTTTTTTTAGGTTCGGCAATATTTAAAACCGTTTGGGTAAGCCCGAAGTCCTCCGCCGAAAAATACTTTAACAGAGGGTTTTTGTCGCACCGCGAACCGAAGGCCTTTTTGCGGATTATAAGCGCGAATACAAGGAGCATTAAATTTATTAATATGATTGAGCCGGCCAGTACAATCAATACTATATAAAAGATAGTCATAAGCGTAAAACAGATACCTGTGTGCGGTTTTTATTAAAATTGCGGGGCGGCTTTATGCCGCCCCGCGTTTTTTGTTTGAATTAAACAATGTACTTGTCGTCGAGAGGAGGCGCAGAGTCGATTTCGCGCTTCTTGTCTTCATATCCCTTTTTGCCGAGGAGGGCAAACGTGGCCTTTTTGCCGTTTTCAACGCCGGGCTGGTTGAAGGTGTTGATATTGAGCATTGCGCCAGCATATGCCGTTTGCAATTCGAGAAGATACATGAGCTGGCCGAGCGTGAACGCGTTTACTTCGGGAAGCTCGATTGTATAGTTCATTCTGCCTGCGCGCATAAGCGCGTATGCCGTCGCCTTGTTTTCCGCCTGGATAAGCTCCTGCATGGTGTGCCCGCCGAGGAAGCCAACGTCGGGAATGTCCTCGCAACCGTGGGCGATGGGCATCTCGGTTGCATATTTTTTAACGGATAAGAATGTTATAACCTTGTCGTAAGGGCCCTCTATGTAGAGCTGAACCTGCGAGTGCTGGTCGGTTACGCCCAACGATTTAACGGGCGTTGTGCCTGCGTTTACCGTGTTGCCCGCATAGTCCACAGCCTTGCCGAGAGATTCCGCCCAAAGCTGGCAGTACCAATCGGCCACGAGCTTTAAGTTGTCGGAATAAGGCATGAGTACGTGAATATTCTTGCCCTGGTTCATGCAGATATATTGAAGAGCGGCGCACGCAAGCGCGGGGTTCTTTGCTACGGTGGGCTTGGAGCAGATACTGTCCATATAAGCCGCGCCGGCAAGCATACCCTTTATGTCTATGCCCAAAACCGCCGCGGGAAGAAGCCCTACGGGGCACAGTTCGGAGAATCTGCCGCCAACGCCGTCGGGAAGAACGTACTTTTTGAACTTGCCGCCGAATTTATCGTCAATCTTAATTAAATTGCCGCGGCAGGCGTCGGTGGTGAAAATCATATTTTCGGGCAGGTTTACGCCCTTCTTTTGAAGTATGTCTGCAATAATCAAGAATTGCGTCATCGTTTCGGACGTTGCGCCGGACTTGGAAATTACGTTGAAGCAGGTTTTTTCGGGCTCGATTACGTCGAGAAGGGCCTGCATTCTTACGGGGTCAACGTTATCTTCCACATAGAATTTGGGGCCGCCGCGCATTTTTTGGGGAAGTTCGTTGTAGTGCAGGTGCTTTAACGCGTTGAACGCCATTGAGGGGCCGAGCGCGCTGCCGCCGATGCCGAGTACTACAAAATATTTGAACTTCTTTTTTATTTCCTTTGCAGTTGCAAGAATGTCGTTTACTATTGCTTCCTGGTTGTAGGGAAGTTCCGTCCAGCCCATAAACAGGTCGTCCCTGCCGCGGTTTGCCGCAACATAGTCAAAGGCCTCCTGAGCCTTGTCCTTTACTGCGCGGAGTTCCGCGTCGGTTATACCCTTGTCGCCAAGGGATTTGGACATCATGTAGTTGAAGTCCACTGTGAGCCGCATGGAATTGCGCCATTCTTTGGTTTTATATGCCATTAACTTTTCCTCCATTTGATTGCTTTTTAGCAAATTTCCAAATGATATTATAGCCCATAATTGCCACGCCGTCAATAGCAAAGGTAAAATTTGATTAATTTTTTGACAAACTGCCGATTTTAGGTTGCGCAAACGGTTGTTTATAAGTTATAATTTTTTACATGGATTACACCTTCACCGACGACCAATTTAAGGCATACCGGTTGATTGTAGACTGGTTTTTCCGCTCGCCCAAACAGACATTCGTTTTGGCGGGCTATGCCGGAACGGGCAAAACCACCCTTTTAAAGAGCGTGGTTTTGGACGCGCTGGGGCTTGTGCCCGACGAGAGCGCGGCGTTCGTTACGCCCACGGGCAAGGCCGCAACGGTGCTGATACGCGCAGGCATACCCGCCACTACCCTCCACCGCCTCATTTATCAATCATTGGTAACCGAGCAGGAAGTTGAAGTGAACGGCAAAAAAATCACTGTGGAAAAACTCACTTTCAAACGGCGTGAAAGCATAGACAAAAATTTAAAGCTCATTGTTTTGGACGAGGCTTCAATGGTTGCGGACGAGGTCATTGCGGATTTGGCGAGGTTTGGCGTTAAACTGTTGCTGTGCGGCGACAACGCGCAGTTGCCGCCCGTTGAGGGGTTTAACAGCAGTCTTAAATATCCCGATTTTACCCTTGAAACAATTGTGCGGCAGGAACTGGATAATCCCATTATACAACTTTCCAAAATGGCGCGGGAGGGCGTTTATATTCCTTACGGAAGATACGGCAACAATGTGGCGGTAACTTCCAAACGCTTTTTTACGGGCGAAAGGCGCAAACAGGCGCTTTTGAACGCAGACCAGATTATTTGCGGCATAAATAAAACTCGCGTGCAGATAAACGACGAGGTGCGCTCCTATAAGGGGCTTGGGTCGTTGCCGCAGTCGGGCGATAAACTTATTTGCACGCAGAACAATTGGGAAACTTTTATTGACGAGGACATGCGGTTCAATCTTGTGAACGGCATTATAGGCACAGCGTACAAACCCTTTTACGACACGGAAAAAAGCATAGGGTTTATGATGTTCAAGCCCGATTTTTTGGATGAGTTTTGCCCCGAAGCCCTCCCCTTTGACGCGGGAATTTTTATTGTGGGCAACTATTGGTATAAACGGGGCGATTATTTTGAAAAGACGGACGAAAACGGCGAGCCCACGGGCGCGTTTACGCTGAACCGCTTTGAATACGGGTACTGCATTTCCTGCCACAAGGCGCAGGGCTCGGAATTTGGAAACGTTTTGGTGTTTGACGAGAGCTACGCCTTTAAGGAAGATAAAAACCGCTGGCTTTATACCGCCGTTACCCGCGCAAAAGATAAATTGATAATTGTGCGATAATAACTTATTTGAAGCCGAAAAGCGGCGGGCGCAAAATTTTGCGCCCGCCGCTTTTTTTAAACTCCTTGACATTTTTATATTATAATGTTATAGTTTAAGTACCACATAATTGCAACTGAATATAAGGCACGCTATTTTTATGCCCTTTTGGGGGTATAGTTTTTTAATAGTGTTAATAATTTATCAAGCTGAATACGGCATTGTGTATCTCTGCTTGAAATTATTAACAGCATTTTCGTGCTTTTAGTTGCAATTGGTGTGGTAACCGTAAGAGATACCGTGCGGTGTGCTCTTTCGGGAGCACACCTTATTTTTTTACCGCACAAAGGAGATACTATGAAGAAAAAATTAGTTATTGTACTTTTGGCTCTTTTGAGCGTTGTATGCTTATCCTTCGGGCTTGCGGCGTGCGGCGGCGAGGAAGAAGGCAGCCATACGCACGAATACGGTGAACTTGTTAAGGAAGTTCCTGCTACGTGCACAACAAAAGGTATGCAGGCACACTACTATTGTGCAGGCTGCGGACAATATTTCAACGAAGATAAAGAAGAAATTTCAGAAGCAGACTTGATTATACAAATTGATTCCACCGCGCATACTTACGACGAGTATGTTAATGAAGTGCCGGCAACTTGTTCCAAAACGGGTATGCAAGCATATTACCACTGCGCTTGCGGTAAATACTTCGATGAAGATAAAAAGGAAACATCAATTGAAATGTTGACAATTCCGATTGATAAAAATGCGCATAACATAATTCACATTGGAGCTAAATCGGCAACATGTATATCGAAAGGCTGGAATGAATATGCCTGCGAATTTTGTGATTACAGCACAATAGTTGAAATAGAAATTGACCCTTATGCTCATTCATATAACTCAAATAATATATGTATTTATTGTAATTCGGCATGGAGTTATACTAAAAATTTGCAATATGAGCTAAACCCGAATAACTCCTCTTATTATGTGAAAGGCATAGGTTTATCAACGGATGAAAATATAATACTACCATACTATTATGAGGGGTTGCCTGTTATAGCCATAGGTGATTCAGCTTTTAAGGATACAAGTCTTAAAAGTATAACCATACCCGAAAGCGTTACTTCTATAGACAGTAGTGCGTTCGAAGATTGCACAAGTCTTACAGGAGTTTATATAACCGATATAGCGGCTTGGTGTAATATTGAGTTTGGGGGTTATACAGCTAACCCTTTGTATTATGCACACAATCTTTATTTAAATAATAAACCTGTAACCGAAATTACTGCCGATATGCTGCAAGGGGTAACCAAAATTAAAGATTATGCGTTCAGCGGTTGCACAAGCCTTGAAAGTGCAACCATACCCGACAGCGTTACTTCTATCGGCAGGGTTGTGTTCAATGAGTGCACAAGTCTTACAAGTGTAGAACTGAAAAATGGACAGTCACCAAAAACGGCAGCCAAAATCAATGTACAATAAAA
>CANREJ010000075.1 GCA_947629665.1 uncultured Clostridia bacterium | reverse complement strand
ATCGGCGAGCTCATTGCAAACGCAATGGAAATTGTCGGCAAAGACGGCGTTATCACCGTCGAAGAGGGCAAATCCATGACGACCGAGCTCACCACGGTAGACGGCATGCAGTTCGACAGGGGCTACGCTTCGGCTTACATGGTAACCAACACCGAAAAGATGGAAGCCGTACTCGACTCCCCCTACATTTTGATAACCGACAAGAAAATATCCGCTTTGCAGGAGATACTTCCCATAATCGAGCCCATCGCTCAGCAGGGCGCAAGGCTTTTGATTATCGCGGAGGACGTTGAAGGCGACGCGCTCGCTTCACTTATTGTCAACAAGCTCAAGGGCGTGCTCAACTGCGTTGCGGTTAAAGCCCCCGGCTTCGGCGACAGAAGAAAGGCGATGCTCGAAGATATTGCAATACTCACCGGCGGCACGGTTGTTTCCTCCGATTTGGGCTACGAGCTCAAAGACGTTACGCTCGATATGCTCGGCAGAGCGGCGCAAGTCAAAGTCGATAAGGACAACACCACCATTATTGACGGCAACGGCAATGCGGAAGATATCAAGGCGAGGGTCGCTTCCATCAAGGCACAGATTGCCGAAACGACTTCCGATTACGATAAGGAAAAGTTGCAGGAGCGTTTGGCTAAACTTGCGGGCGGCGTAGCGGTCATCAACGTTGGCGCGGCTACCGAAGTGGAAATGAAGGAAAAGAAGCTCCGCATAGAGGACGCCCTGGCGGCTACGCGTGCGGCTGTCGAAGAGGGAATCGTCCCCGGCGGCGGCGTTGCGCTCCTTTCGGCGGGTCCCGAGATCAAGAAGCTCGCGGCTAAGCTCGAAGGCGACGAAAAGACGGGCGCGCTCATCGTATTGAAGGCTTTGGAAGAGCCCGTGCGCCAGATCGCCGCAAACGCGGGATTGGACGGCTCGGTTATCGTCAACGAGATAAAGAAAGCCAAAAAGCCCAACTACGGTTTCGACGCCTTGAAGAACGAATTCACCGATATGGTAAAAAGCGGCATAATAGACCCCACCAAGGTTGCGCGTTCGGTATTGCAGAACGCGGCTTCGGTTGCGGCAACGCTTCTCACCACCGAAAGCATTGTCACCGATATACCCACTCCTCCCGCCGCACCCGCGGCGCCCATGGGCGGCGATATGGGCGGCATGTATTGATAAATTACGCCTGAATATAATCGGATTTTAAAAAAACAAAGCGGGAGCTCTTCAACGGGCCCCCGCTTTTCATTCCGCTGAACGCTGCTTTTGGCGTTTCAATTGCCAAAATGGGCGGCGCATTTTCAAAATGCGCCGCCCTCCCTTTTTCGCTTTTATTCACTTTTTAATTATCATAGCGTTTCCAATAATAATAGCAATAAGTACTTTTCAAAAGCGTTGCGTTTTTAGAGGTGTTGTCCGTTACATCTACTTCTTCTACTCCAGACATATTGCTATTTTGAGAAACTTTCCAACCCGTTGTATTTTTAAATGTAACTTCTTTAAGATTTGTGCAACCGGAGAACGCCCAACCGCCGATAGAGGTTACGCTGTCGGGTATGGTTATGTTTTTAAGGCTTGTGCAACCGGAGAACGCCCCGTAGCCGATAGAAGTTACACTGCCGGGTATAGTTATATTTGTAAGTTTTGTGCAATCATCGAACGCCAACTCGCCGATAGTTTCAAGTTTACTAATGTTGCCAAAGGTTACACTTTTAAGGTATGTGCAACCCCAGAACGCCCTACTGCCGATAGAGGTTACGCTTTCGGGTATGGTTATGTTTGCAAGGCTCGTGCAACCAGAGAACACATAATCACCGATAGAAGTTACGCTGTCGGGTATGGTTATACTTTCAAGGCTCGTGCAACCACGGAATGCATTACTGCCGATAGTAGTTACGCCGTCTGGTATGGTTATGCTTTCAAGGCTTTTGCACCCCGAGAATGCGCTCTCGCCGATAGAATTCCCACTTGTAATTACAACCGTTTGCAAACTGTTTTTGGGGATATAGCTAATTGCCAATGTAGGAATAGTTGCGGACTTTATATTTGTGCAACCATCGAACGCATAGCTGCCGATAGAGGTTACGCTGTCAGGTATGGTTACACTTGTAATTTTATTGTTGTTATAAAAAGCATATGCGTTTATATCATAATCATTGCCTTCATAATTTTCGGGCAACTGTAAAACTGTTTCGTTGCCGATATAATTTACAAGATATGTTTTGCCGTCTGCCTCAAAAAATACATATCCCTCTTGAGTAGTTTTCAGTTTACTCTCTTGAGCCGAATCAACAACACTTAAAGCATATTGCGCAACTCCACCAAAGTCGGTACTGCCCTTAGTGATTCCAAGTTGAGACAGATTTATAACCTCAACTAATTTATTGCAATCATAGAACGCATCACTGCCGATTGAAGTTACGCCGGCGCCTATGGTTATGCTTTCAAGGCTTGTGCAATTATAGAACGCATAATCTTTAATTTCAGTTATTCCTTGCAACATTTCGGCTGTAATTGCGGTCACAGGCTCGTTATTTAAATAAAGATTGTGTGCATAATACAAAGGGTTAGCGGAACTGTTGCCAAAATCAATATTGCACCAAGCCTTTAAATCGGTTATATAAACTCCCGTAAGACTTGTGCAACCCCAGAACGCACTATTGCCGATAGAAGTTACGCTTTCGGGTATGGTTATGCTTGCAAGGCTTTCACAATTAGAGAACGCACTACCGCCGATTGAATCGCCACTTGTAATTACAACCGTTTGCAAACTGTTTTGGGGAATATAGCTGATTGCCAAAGTCGGAATAGTTGCGGACTTTATATTTGTGCAACCATCGAACGCCCAATAGCCGATAGAGGTTACGCTGTCGGGTATAGTTATGCTTTCAAGACTTGTGCAACCTTCGAACGCACTACTGCCGATAGAAGTTATGCTGTCGGGTATAGTTATGTTTTCAAGGCTTGTGCAATTTTTGAACGCACTACCGCCGATTGAATCGCCACTTGTAATTACAACCGTTTGCAAACTGTCTTTGGGAATATAGCTGATTGCCAAAGCCGGAATAGTTGCGGTCTTTATATTTGTGCAACCCGAAAAAGCACTGGTGCCGATAGTAGTTACGCTGTCGGGTATGGTTATACTTGTAATTTTATCGTTGTCATAAATAGCATATTTGATTATTTCATAATCATTGCCTTCATAATTTTCGGGCAACTGTAAATCTGTTTCGTTGCCGATATAACTTACAAGATAAGTCTTGCCGTCCGACTCAATAAATACATACCCCTCTTGAGTAGTTTTCAGTTTACTTTCTTGAGCCGAATCAACAACACTAAAAGCATAGTACGCAACATAGCCGTAACCTGTACTGCCCTTAGTGATTCCAAGTTGAGACAGATTTATAACCTCAACTAATTTATTGCAATCATAGAACGCATTACTGCCGATAGAGGTTACATTCTCGGGAATGGTTACGCTTATAATATTTTTACAAGATTTAAACGCATCGGACGCTATTGACGTGGCGGTTTGAGGCAACACGAGATCTGTAATTTCCGTATCTTTCAAACCGGTAATCACAAGCGTTGTATCTGTTTTCGTATAATTGTAATATTCCAAGTTTGGAACTGAATTATATCTTGCCCTATACGTTTCGATAGATTCCCCTGCTGAAAATTGATAATCGGGATCTTCCGAAACACGTTTGTTACTTTTATACCAACCGTCAAAAACTTCATCCATATAGGGTTGGGGAGTAACCGTAAACTTTTCACCGCTGTCAACTATATTATATACCCCGTATGATTCGTTTTTACCTTCGACAACTGCGGTTTTACCCACAATCTCAACAGTAAATTCCGCATTGGTTTTAACATTTAAAATTACTTCGCCGGGGATATATTGCTGACTACCCAAGTTGTATTTGTAGCAGTAAACCGTAGCGGTTATGGGCGAGGAAGAAGTTGCCGTATAGTTTGTTGCCGAACTTGCTCCTGCCGCCTGCACGCTGAAACTTACGCTTGTAGGCGTTGTTACTTTCAATTGATATTTATCAGAAGCCGGCAAATAGAATTTGTATGTACCGCTCTTTGTATATGTTTTTGCCGTATTTATGGGAATTATCGTGCCGTCAATATCGGTAAAATCGGGCGCAAGCGCCAACGGTGCGGTCAAAGGCACGTCAAACTCATATGCAGAAAGACTGCGCATAATTACGCCTTCGGAAGTTACATAATAATGTTGCCATCCGGAAAAAGCTTTCTTCTCCTTTTCGGGAACCTTTTCGGGTAAAACGCACAGCTCACCGTAAGGCGTATAAATTATATCGAAAATCTCTTCCATTGTGCTGTCGCTGTATATTACAACGGGCACGGCGTCGGGATAAATTTTAAGGTCTAGTCCGTCGAATTTGTACATGTTCTTTTTGGCTTCATATACGGCGGTAAGCTTTGCGGGCTTATTATCCTTTGAAATATAGTGAGCGCCGGAATATCCTTGCACATTGGTTAAAAATTTCCCTTCGGGATCTTGCCAACCGATAAAATCAAAACCTGTTTTTTCGGGTGAAGGAAGCGTGAAATATGTTGTATAAGGAACTATTTCAAGGTCGCCATCAAGTGTTCCGCCGCCCAATTCCGCCTCAATCTTTATAGCTTTATACGATTGATACAAGTTATAATCCTTTGTGATCTGGGTGGTCATAACGAACTTTTCGTATTTTAAAGTTTCGGTGTTCATGTAAAGGAAACTGTCAAATTCAAAGCCGTCTTCGGTTGCAAGCTCCACATCGGCGGGCATTGTTTCGTTCTCTATCACTCTTACTGTATCAAAGGGCTCATCTTCATAAATATTACTATATAATTTTAAATAATAATCATGCTTTACATAAAGATCGACAAGATAGGTTGATTTAACTATACCCGAACTGTCGCTTACCGTAACAAGTTGTACATTACTGCCGTAATACAATGTGAAAAGCTGTGCGCCGTTGAGGTTGCTGAAACTGCCTTGATACCATGTCCATGTGTAACCCGGATTGACTTTATACTCCATAGAATCAAGCGTTCTCAGCGTGAAGTTATTTTCCTTACCAACCTTGGCTGCGCCGCCCAAATCATCGCTTGTTAATTCGACATAAACATATTTATCGACATTGTTATATTGCATTTGAAACGAAATATCCTTATAGCCCTCTGTTGCCGGCTTTAAAGATACGTAATCATCCGCGTAAACGCTGACCTTTTTCTCCCACCTTGCAAATAGAGTGAGGTTTTCATTCGGCATTATGCTTTCGGCGGTGTATTTGGTATTCATATTGTACCAGCCCAGGAATGTATAATCATCGCGATTGGGAACAGGCAACCTGGTCATAAGCTGGCCGACCTCAAACTGCATATCCGCAATTTTATTGTTTGTTTCGTAACCGAGAACAAAGCTTACGGTCTTTAAATTTTTGGCGTCGCCTTGGCCCGTGTAGTCTTCGGAAATAATTGCCACTGAGCCGTCAGGCACTGCTTTAAACGAATCTGCTTCTTCAAATATACACAATTCGGGATTTTCAAGACTTTGCATTAAATTTTCTTTACTTTTATTATCAACAAAAACCGAAATTTTTTCGACAGTGTAAACGCCGTCAGAAAAAGACAAAAGTCTAAATTCCCTTACGGCAGTACCATAAGATGATGCATGTTCGGAAAAAATCTTCAAATCGGATTCAATCCCGGCTTTTTCATATAAAACTTCGGCAAGGTCGCTGTTATAAAGATTTTCATCGCTGTCAAATTCGAAAACCGTTGTAGTTTGGGTAGTATATTGGACATTTTCAACCGTGCCGTCCACTATATCGTCCAAATCAATCGCCGGACTAATGCTCACCGTAACTATATCGACAATGCACTTTGTGCCGTCTGATTTATATGTACGGGCTACGGTGACCGTATTTAATTCGTCGTTTTGGTTTGCACCGATTGAAACGATTTGCCCAAGCGATTGACTTCCGGCCGATATTGCCGAAAGGTTTTGTGTGTAGAAACTTTTGGCTTTATCAGAATGATTTTTGATAAAATCATCAAAAGTTATGGAAGATGTATCATCATCTTTGTCCTGTTGATTCCCCCCGCCCGATTGGTTGTTGTTTACATCGGGCGTGGTCGGATCTCCTCCGCCGCAGGCTGAAAACGCAAATGCACCGAAAAGTGCAGCAAAAGCAGCCAACAGTAAAATTGCCAATTTCTTTTTCATATTTCTCTCCTTTGAAATAATTTTTCGTCAAAAAAAAGTGTGCTCCCGAAAGAGCACACCGCACGGTATCTCTCACGGTTACCACACCACTACAACGTAAAATAAGCATAGTTGCTTGAAAATTTAATTGTCAAAAGAGATACACAATGCCAGATTGTGTATTTTCAAGCAACTTTATTAAATTGTAGTAATGTGGTGACTAAAATATAACACTAAGGCAACAAATTGTCAAGTGGTTGGGGAAATCGTGATTGTAAAAAGTAAAAAGCGGCGCGCGTGGCGGCAAATACTTGCCGCCACGCGCGC
>CANREJ010000074.1 GCA_947629665.1 uncultured Clostridia bacterium | reverse complement strand
GCGGTGGACGAAGTTTGCCGCAGTTCAAGCAACGTTACGTTGCATCCGGGTTTCTTTATTGCGTTTGCGGTGGACGAAGTTTGCCGCAGTTCAAGCAACGTTACGTTGCATCCGGGTTTCTTTATTGTGTTAGCGGTGGACGAAGTTTGGCGCAGTTCAAACATAGCGGCGCGCCTTTCGGCGCGCCGTGTTTGTTACTACGGATTTTTTAAAATAATTAACGGCGCAAGCAGGGTTCCCCTGCGCCAGCGCACACAATTTGCGCTTGCCGCGCGAGCTGTAATTACGGAGTTAGCAACGGGTTAGAAACAAGCAAGACAAGGAGCGTGCGTAAGCGACGACGGGCGCGTACATAAACGTACGTAACCGAGGAGCGCGTAAACGCAACACAGTATTGCGCAGTTTATAACACGTTGGCGGGAGCACCGCGGTGGGTAGAAGCGAGCAGAACTAGGAGCGCGCGGCTTTTTAAAAAAATTAACGGCGCAAGGAAAATCACACTTTTCCGCAGCGCAACCCAATTTGCAAACACCTTTGCCTCGGCGGGGTGAATGCCCGCGATTATATTATAAGTGCGCCCTTATAAATCGCGGGCAGAGGGCGAGTAGCCCTAAAATCACGAAAAATTTGAGTGCGCGCAACCGCACGAAAATTTTTGTGAACCACCCTTTTATTGGCTGTACATGGCCAGCACATTATACAACGTACTATAATAATTGGCCAGATACCGCTTTGCAACTTCGTCGTTGGCGTAGAGATTCATTCGCTCGACAGGGTTTTCTATCGCCAGATAATAGGCGCGGACTATGTTGTAGCGGTCGGTGTAGGATAGCGTGTAATCCACTATATATCCTACTTTTTCCTGGTCGCTGTCTGCGTCGGGGAAGGGCTCGTTAAGCTCCATGCTGTATATCAGCTGTTCCTTTATTATCTCTATCTGGTAGTCGAGTTCTGCCTGCAACTCCTGTTTTTTTAAGTCGAACATCGTGTAGTATGCCGTGCCGTTGCCCATCAACAGCATTTTATACATGTCGAGATCCTTTTGCATGCCGCGGACAAGCTCGTCCTTCTTTTTTTGCGCCGTACGCAAAAGTTGCATTTGGATTGTGGTGAGTTTTTCAAGCTCCTCGTCGGTGTATTCCAGAATATCGAACGTCATGCGGGCACCTCCGCCGTGAGATACGCCGAACGCACCGAGCCCGTGGAACCTTCGAACTTTACGGTAAATTTCTCGCCGCGCATATCCACCCGCAATTTTTTGGGCGGATTTGAAAACGTGCGGGTATATCTGCCGTTATCTATGCTCACCGAAACGTCGCTGTCGCAGTCCACTTCCAGATACGTTGCGAGTTTGCGGCCGGTTGTGCCGAAATTCACGTTCTGCGATAATACGCCGTACCGCCAGCCGCTGTATGCGTTGCGCACGCGGTACATTGTGGTTGTGGTGTAAGCGATTACCGAATCCAAATCGTAATACGCAAAATATGCGGGAATATCGATCATCTGGTAGGATTCGCTTAAAATATCGTATACGTACATTATGTTCCTTTTGAGGGAACGCGAACGGGCGCACAAAAAATAGTACCTGCCCATCCATAAAAAGCCCGAAGTCGCCTCCGTGGCGTCGTCCGAAATGAGCCCCTCAACACGGTTTACCCTGTTGTCGCCGTAGCGCAACAGGCCGTCCTCGGTCATAAAATATACGTAGTTTTCGGCCGCAACCGCCGTAAACGGATAGTAGTAAGGCAGATTTTGCTTGTCGATGACTTTAAACGTTTCGGGATTGCCGCCCACAGAAACGCGCGCAACGCCGAACTCAAAAACCAGCACTATATCGCCGTGCATTTCAAATACATCCTTTATGAACCCGCGCGCCGAGTCGAATACAAACCGCCCGGAGTCCGTAGTGCCCTCCGTCCAATCGTTCCAGCCGTTTTTGCCGCTCCATTTAAGCACGAATTGGTTGACGAAATCAACGCCGAACAGCCTGCCGTTTATTATTGCGCCACGCGTCATATACTGGCCGTTAAACTTGTCGTGTACAAGAGTTCCGCTACTGTATTCTGTATAGGACGGGCCGCTTATGGCCAGCGCTTTTTTCTTTCCGTTATCCTCCAAATCCAGCACGAACCCGAACATATAACCGTCGGAAGCAAGTTTTATAAGCGACAATCCGTTTGTGCGCAACGCCCTGTATACACTGCCGTCCGAAGCAACCGCCAAAATTGCGCCGCCCACATAGGAGTTTATCATGCTTATAATGTTTTTTACGGGCTCAACGCGCTGATTTTGCCCCACCCAGCCCGCCGTTATGGCGGCGTTTTTAACAAACGCGCCGAGCGGAACCACGTAGGGCTTTTCCAAAAGGTTTACGCGCACCGTTTTTACTTTTTTGCTTGCCACTAAACCCACCTCCGCGGGGGAACGTAGATACTGCGCCCCCGAATTTTTTGCGCCCTGTCTATGGCCTCGCGGTAGCGGGCTTCCAGCGCGTCGGCAACGGCAACCTCGCCGCATATCAGGCTGTATTCGGCGGCCGCCCCCAGCGCGGTTATTTTGCCGTCGCCCATATCCCCGAATTCGCTGTCGCCTTCAATGGTCTTGGGCTTGGGCGCGTAGTGATATGTAACGTCTATTTGCGCGCAGTCCGCAACTATGCCCGTGGTGTTTAACGTGTGCGGAACTTCCTTTCCGCCGCAGGTTACCGAAAGTATCCTTACGGGAGTTTTGGAAAACGAGGAAAATGGAAAGAGCTTGTTCTGCGAGGTGAGCCGCTCGCAGGCTTGCAGGGGGAAGTAGTAGCGTGCGAGTTCGTCCTCAACCGCGTTTATGCAATATAAAAGGGTTTTAACCACTTCGCCGTCCTCGCCCCAAGGTTCGCCGTCCTCCTCCATGTCTATGGCAAGTTCCTCCCTGCCGATGCGCCTGAGCGCGTCGGTCAAAATATTGCGAATGGTCATATTAAACCTCACACGTTTGTAAGTACTGCCTGTGCACAGGGTTTTTTGCAGATGAGTTCGGCGTATTTTACGAGCGTTGCGCCGTAGGCCGCCTTGCCGGGCACTTGCTTTAAAATTTTGCCGTCCTCGTCTTCAAGCCATTCCCAATCGCACAGCTGGCTCAAAACAAAGTCCTCGGTGTTCACAAAGTAAACCGCGCCTTCGGGGCAGAACCTGTCCGCATACACGGGCACGCCGTTCACCGTTACCACGCCGAAGCCCGCGGCCGCGTCGATGGTGTTTACTATTCTCTTGTTTTCCGCGGCGAGCTTTGCTATCTTTTTCCTCGTCTTGAAGGAACAGAGTATCATGTTGATTTTGCTGTTGAAGTGCTCCTCCATGTAGTCGAGAACGTCGGTTAAGTCGTCCTCGGTGAGCGCCGATTCAAGCGCCTTGGAATAGGGTGCAAAGTAGGGCTCCTCCTTTTTGTCGTAGCCGTAGAGCTTGCCCTCGCCGAAAATTGCGGCCAGCCCCGTTATTTCGTTGCCGTACGCCCCCGGAAGGGTTATGAGGGCGCCCTCCGCCGTGCCTGTGATTTGCTTGTTGAAGGTTACGGTCTTTGTGTCGGCGGCAATTGCGGCCACTGTGAGTCCCTCCGTTTTTTCGCTTGCGGAAGTAACGGTTTCAACCTTCATGCCAACCGCCAGCTTTGACACGTCGTTTACAACATACTTAAAGTTGCTTGAAGCCGAGGCGTCGGCAGAGCTGATTTTTGCAAGGGTGCCGTTGCCGTCGCCGTAGAGCATGCGCTGGAAGTTATATTTGGCTCCCGAAACAAGCCCCTCCATTTCGGCGTTCACAAGGTTTACAAACGCCCCCGAACTTTCACGAGAGGCGCGCAACGCCTTGTCGCTGACCTCTATCGTGCCGTAGATGTTTTTTAAAGGCAAAGAAATTTCGAGGTATCTGTTGGAGTAGGGAGCGGGCAGGTCGGCGTCCTCCGCGCATGCGGTTATGCCGTCGGTATTGCCGCGTATTACCGCCACTTTAACGTCCTTGCCGTAAACGTTATCCGTGTTCTTTTCTATTGCGGAAAAGAAGGGGGATACGTTGTTGTTGAGCTGTGCTGTTACCGCTTGAAGATAGTAGTCTTTTAAAGCCTTATCGGCATTTTCAATTGTAATCAATTTAAATTCTCCTCTTTAATTTTTTAAAAAATTTTTTGCGAGCGCGCCCGCTTCCTTTACCGATTTGGGCGTACTCTGCGGTGCGGCGCACGAAACGCCGCCCATTATAAGCGGAACGCTTTTACCCACGGATACTTGCTTTAAGTATTCGCCCACGACCCTGTCCTTTACGGCAGGGTTGCCGAGGGCGGCGGATACAAGCTGTTCATCGGACAGGCACTCCGGGGAGGGCGCCTCTGCCGCCTTGTTCCCTTCCAGCTCTTTGAGCCTCTGGCTGCGCCGGGTGAACTCCGCTTCCAGAGCGAGGTACGCCGACATGAGGGCTTCAACGCTTTTGAATTTTCCGGTATCGGGCGCGGCCTTAACTTGCTCTTTTTGTTCCGCCTGCGCGGGTTCCGCCGCCTCCTTCAAATTTGCGTCCAAGTTTTCCACAGTTGCAGCTTCTTGTGCCGTATTGCCGTTATATGTTGAGTTTTCTGTCATCTTTTTCTCCTTCTTCTATATTTTCCACCGTTTCCGCGAGGGAAGCGTATCCCAAAATGTTGAGTATTTTCTTTTTTGCCGCCGCGCTCATCTTCCCATCATCGTCCGAAAGCAATCCCCTGTCCATCAGTTCGAATATTATGGTGCGCCTCTGCGCGGGTGTGAGGTTGAGTTCGGTGTCGGCCTCCAAAATCACGTCGTCGCCCGAAATATCGCTGCCCTTAAAGCACACAAGCTCGGTTTTGCCGCCGTCTGTGTATCTTAACAGCCGCACGTCCGCCGCGAATTGTCTGTAAAGGCGGAGTATCTGCCTGCCTATCTCCTTTGCGGCGCGCTTTAAGCTCTGATACGCCGTGTTCAGGCGGGCGTCGGTCTGCTCTATTATGAGCTGTAAGCCCGTTGCCGAGGTTATTCCCGCAAAGCTGTCGGCGTTTTCCGAAAGGTCGCCCGTGCCCGAAATTTTGGCAAACTCGGTCAAAAGGCTCTCCTCTTCCTTCCAGAACTCCTCCGGCACACTGCCGAGGGTGAGCATTTCGGGCGGGTTGCCGCCCTGGCGGTAGATTATCACCTTGCCGGGAGCCAGCCCGCCTTCGGCAAGCTCGTCGGGGTCGACGGAGCCGTCCTCCACCGCAACCGTGCCCATGGAAATTCTGTTCAAATATTCGTGCTTGCGGTTCTTTACGGCGTTATAGGCGCGCTGTAAGGGAATGAGCCTCTCCACGACGCTGACGCCGAAAAATGCGCCGGGGTCGGGTAGGGCCGTCTGTTTTATAAACGGATAGACGCGTGCGCCGTCCGTGCCGTTGATATAGGGCAGGTCGCCGTCATAAAGCAACTTCCCGCCCGCAACCACAGTGAACCTGCCGTTGGGATTTGCCGCCGTGGGGCGCATATATCTCTCCAAAACAAGCTCAAAATTGCTACCTGTATTGCGGTATTTGCCCGAAACTCCCGCCCGCGGGGCGGCATACGGCAGGCGGAACGCGCTTATATCCTTACCCTCCGTTTCCACGCCGTAAGTTTGTGCGATTGCCTGCACCGAGAGCAGCGAAGCGTGGATTATAAAGGGCTGGTTCTGCATATTTTCCTCCGTGAGAACGGCGGGATAAATTTCAAACGGCGGCAGTGCGCACACCGCCACGTTGCCCTCCGTCAGGGGCGCGCCGCCCTCGGTTTGCCCCACTTTTGCCCCGCCGGAGGCGTCCCATACAACTTTGTAGAACGCCGTGCCGCACGTTTCGGACCACGCCGTTGCCAGCGACATTGCGCCGTCCAGATTGCACTCCTCCTGCGCCGCCGAAAGTATTGCGGAGGAAAGGCGCGCCGCCGCCCTGTCCCCCTCCTCGCCCGACGCCGCCCGCACGGCGAGCGCGGGACGTATGCGCGAGAGTTTGGCAAGACGGGTGTCCACTATGGGCGCAATGTGGTTGAACACCCGCCTCTGCTCCCAATCGTAAGTTTTTTCGCTCACAGTAATTTCGCCCGACGCGAGCGTGCAGTACTGGTTGCCGCGTACAAAGTTCAAATTCAGTTCCCACTGCCTTTCAAGCGGCTTCCTCTCCTCTTGCAGTCTTAAAAACTGCTCCTCGACTTCGGCGCACAGCGCCTCCGCGTTGGTGTTTTGTTCTTCGGTCATTTAATCCTCCTTTAACATACCGAGTAATTTTTGTTTTTCGGCTTCGAGTTCCTCGTCCGTAAGTTCCCCGCCGCCGTCCATAAGCAGTTTTACCGCCTTTATGTCGGGCGGTATTTCCCGCTTTGTTACCTTCTTTTTTACCAACTTCAACTCGCCGTTTTCCACCGTAAATTCCTCCACGGTTTCGCTGGCGGACAGCCCCGTGGCGCATCGCATGAGCGCCGTTTTTAACGCGTCGTCTGCCTGAATGGCGCACCTCCTTTGCACAAAAACTCAACACGTTTGCACATTTTTATTTTTTACTCCTCCGTTCTGCGGCGGCGCAACCTCTTTATGCGCTTTAACTTGTCCTGCTCCATTTTGGACGCCGGAGTCTCCTTTTTTGGCGGCGAGGGTCGGGTCATCACGTAGTACCTTAACTCGTCCATGCAGTGGTCGTCGCGCTTTACGGGCGTGTCGCCGCCCGCCCAATAGTAGCCCTTGAACTCCCCAATCATGTTTGTGCAGGTGTTAAAAATGTATAAATTGCCCTCGCCGTTGCCCCTCTTTAAGAAACTTTTTACCCGCGATATGCCCGAAAACACGTCCTTGTTTACGTTTGGGTTAACAAGTATGCCGCGCTCGGCAAACAGTTCCGTTACCGACTTTGACGAGGCGAGCGTG
>CANREJ010000073.1 GCA_947629665.1 uncultured Clostridia bacterium | reverse complement strand
CCGCGCTGCACCTTAATTTGACTGCGGCGAATAGTACGGCTACGTTTGCCGAAACCGTCACCGCAGGGTGGGAGTCTCTCGCTCCGAAAACTTTTTACACTACGGGCAAAAATCTCTTCGACGATATTACAAGCTATATAGAAGTTAAAACAACCGAATCGGGCATTGCGCTTAATAAATCCGCTTACTCCGTGTCCGTGAACGGTTCTTCAAGTCAAATTCTAACGGCGGGTAGCTACACCCTTAAAATTACGCTGAACAGCGACGACTATCAATTCGCCGACGGCACAAATTCCGCCACGCTTACAGCCACAGTCGCCGAAGCCAAAGTGCGTGTGTCAAAGGGGGGTGGTGTTTGGGGCTTCGGCTCGGTTTACTACGCAAGCGAATTTGTGTCACCTATGACTGATTTTACCGTAACACTATGCGAAAATGTGAACGATGAAATGTTTTCAGTGAAAGCCGATAATGGAACTGTCACGTTTGATTTAAATGGTAAAACATTTACTAACAACATTGATGTTGACGGCGGCACTTTGACTCTGACAGGTTCGGGCACGGTAAACGGCGAAATTTACGTACAAAGCGGCAAGTTTAATCTTGACGGTAGCTATGTTAAAACGGTAAAACTCGAAGGCGGGACTTTGATAAACGTACAGTCTGCCCCCACATCGGGTCAAATCACCATAATAGTTGATAATTTCGATACTCCCTATAAAGTTCTTACATGGACGGGCGACGACCCCACCGAACATTTCAGAAGCTTTGACGAAAATGCGTGCTTTTATAAGGACGGCACTTCGGCGTATATCGGCAAGCACAGTTTTGTATTTGACGGCGAGCCGACGTGGAGCGAACCCTCGGCAACTTTCAACAATATTCACTGCGAACACGAAAATTGCTCCGTCACAGCCTCGGCAACCGTCACGGCGCAAGTGAGCAAGGTGAGCGCGTCCTGCACAACCGAAAATATTACGTATACCGCAAAGGTAAATCTTTCCGACTTAAAACCCGCGTTCGACGGCAAATATGCGGCAATCAAAAACGGAACTATTACAAAAACCAAAACAATAAACGGCAGTGAAAAAGAAACGCCCACGCACGAGTGGAGTTACAGCGCGGGCGCAGACGGCACGCTGACGGCGACTTGCAATAAATCCGAGCATAAAGCTAGCGTAGACGGCAATAAGACCTTTACCGTCACCGTCGCCGTTCCTCAAAACGCGGTCTACAACGGGAAAGCACAGCCCGCCACGATAAGCGGCGACACCGCGAACTTCCCGAACGGCTATTCTGTAACCTATAAATATAAGGGTTATGACGGCGCAGACTTTCAAAATCACGACGGCGAACCCAAAGAGGCGGGCTATTATCAAGTTATAATCGCCGCTTCTTCAAATCAAGCAACATTGAACTTTGAAATTAAACCGGCGACGGCGACCGTCAATTGGAGCGGATATGACGGCCTTGTCTATAACGGCGCCAAGCAGGAGATTTCCGCAACGGCAACGGGCGTAATGATTGGCGGGGTAAATGAAAACGTCGCGCTTTCAATAATTTACAGTGCGAAGCCGGGTTCATCTCTTAACGGAGAAAACAAGCCGCAAAACGCGGGCTCCTACACGGCCACGGCGAGCACATCAAACACCAACTACACGCTTGAAAATATCAGCAAAGATTTTGAAATTTCCCAATTCGCGGTGGACAAGCCCGTAGCGCAATCCCAAACATGGACTTACAACGGCACGCCATATACGCTTAATCTGTCTGATTTCGACAGCGCGACCATGAAGCAAGTATCTTTAAGCGACGGCGCAACGTTTACAGCCGAAAACTTCTCGGCGACAAACGCGGGCACATATACCCTTGTCATCGGGGTGTTGAACAGCAACTACAAGTGGAGCGGCGCAGACCAATCGGACCCTCAGTTTACAATTGAAATAAATCGGGCGGAGCTCACCTATACGTTTACCAATTCGGGAGAAGAGTATGACGGAAAGGAGCGCGCGGTCGGATTAAATTTCCAAACCAAAAATAATGAAACTCTTACAATAGACGACGACTATACGGTAGAAATCGGAAAGGGCACGGGTGCGCTCGGCGAGGGCGGCAATCCGCAGAATGCGGGAAGTTATACCGTGACCGTAACTTTGGTGACCGATGGACCCGTCGCCAAGAACTACGCCCTGTCGGGTGAATATCCCCAAACCTTCACAATCGAAAAGGCGCAATTGGAAAAGCCTTCGGGCAATGCAAGTGAGGGAGGACCCTACAAAAACGCCGATTATGTAATTGCCATTTCAAATTTCCAAAAGGATTTAATGACCGCAAATTACAGTGACGGTTCGGCGTTTGACGGCAGCTCCTTTACGGCGAGCAATGTGGGCGAATATACGCTTACAATAACCATAACCGACCAAAGCAACTACAAGTGGAAGGGCGCAGACCAAAGCAATCCCGAATTCGGCATCGTAATAACAAAAACGGATAACAGCTGGACGGAAGTTCCCTCCATTTCCGGCTGGATCTACGGACAAACGCTCAACGATCCCGCGGGCGGCGCGGCAAAGTTCGGCGGCAACGCGACAATCACTTATTCCGAAAGGGGCAAGAATATTTATAGCTCGGCAGTGCCCGTAAACGCCGGCGATTATACCATGAAAGCCACGGTTGACGGCACGGACAATTATAACGTTTTGGTAGCGGAAGTTGACTTCACCATCGGGCGAGCCACCCTTGAATTTACGTTGAAACCGGACAGCGCAAAGGGACCATACAACGGCGCGGGACACATTGATATAGACGTTGATTTCCAAACCTTGAAGGCGGGCGATGAGCTTGTAAAGGGCACTCATTATACCTTGAAATTTGCCGTTGCGGCAGGGTTTGACGGCAAGCTTGACGCAATGGATTTGCCCATGAATGCGGGTAAATACACCGTGACGGTGGAGCTGACAGACGTCGGAACGGCCGGAAACTATAAAATGGCGGACGGCGCAAGCCAGATCTATGAGATAGAAAAGGCAATATTGGAAAAGCCGGACGGCACAAAAACGCTAAGCGGGATATACAGCGGCTCCGACTACGAAATTGCCGTTAACGGCTTTGACGAAGCCACCATGACCGCAACCTACGACAGCGGCTCGGCCTTTGATAACTCCAAATTCACTGCGGTAAACGCCGGCACGTACAGGCTTACGATAACCATTACGCATCAAAATAATTACATATGGCGCGACGGTAAAAGCGACGGGCAAGTGGTTTTCACCATACAGATATCGCAGAAGGAGTTGGATAAGCCCGCGGGCGGCGCAAGCGGCGCGTACAACGGCGGGGAATATACCGTAATTCTTGCGGACTACGATAACTCCACCATGCAGACTTCTGAAGTGCCCGACGGGGCAACTTTCGGGGAAAAGGAGGGAAAATGGCAATTCGCCGCAAAGAACGTCGATACATATACCCTGACCATTTACCTGCAGGATACCGCCAACTACAAGTGGAAGGGCGGCGGCGACGACCCGGTAATTGCGATAGAGATAACCAAAGCCGCTCTGTCGTTTGAGCTTGAAGTAAAAGAAAGAACTTACACGGGCGCAAGGCATACTGACTTCGCCGTGAAATTTACGGGCGATATGGACGGGCTGGAGATAAATAAAAACTACAAGCTTTTGTTCTATGCCATAGACGGCAAGCTTGATGGCGATCTCCCCAAGGGCGCGGGCTCTTACACGGTGGAATTGCAATTGTTAGGCGAGGCCTTAAACAACTACAACCTCGAAGTTGACACGGCCGCGTACAAAATAAACAAGGCAAATATCACGTTTGAGCTTGAAGAAGCTTCGGGCGGCTACACGGGAAGCGAGCATGCGGACATCGATGTGAAATTTACGGGCAACTTCGATACGCTTTTAAAGGGCGACGGCTACGCGCTGACCTTTGAGCAAACGACGGGCAAACTCGGCGAAAACAAACTGCCCAAAGGCGCGGGGGAATACTCGGTAAAGGTGGAATTGTCTGCCGGACACGCTTTAAATTACAATGTCGCGACCCCTTCGGCCACGTACAAAATAAACAAGGCGGCAATAACGTTGAGCGGCACATATGCCGACAGCAAAGTGTATAACGGCGAGGTTTACAGCCAAACCGTTAAGGATACGGGCAAGGGCTTGATTGTGCAAATGTCCGCGCCCGACCCCACGTTTGAAATTTTGATAAACACGGGCAGGAACGCGGATACATACGCGGGCGAAATCGGCGGCGATAACGCGGTTTACGAAGCGGCCAACTTCACTTTTGCAAGCTCCGCAAAGTATTCGGTTGAAATAAAAAGGGCGGTGCTCGGTTTCGCACTTTCTGCCGTGGACAAGATATACGACGGCACGGATACGGTTAAGGCGACGGGTGAAATAATCTCCGGCAAAATCGCGGGCGACGACGTGAAAGTGGAAAGCGTTACAGCGCATTTTGTCCAAGTAAACGCGGCGCAGACAGTAAAGGTCGAAGTGACCGAAATAATCCTCGGCGGCTCGGCGGCGGGCAACTACGCCGTTGACCTTGAAAACCTTCCCGAAGTTTCGGCCGCAATAGGACAGGCGACGGCAGAAGTGGTCTGGGGCGGATATGACGGCCTTGTCTATGACTTGGGCGCCAAGGCGGTAACAGCGACGGCGGACGGCATAGGCGGCGAGGCCGTCGGGCTTATCATATCTTACGTATCCAACACGCCGGGCGTCGCGCTGGTTGACGGAATTCCCCAAAACGCGGGCTCCTACACGGCCACGGCAACCACTTTAAACGGCAACTACAAGTTGTCCGGGAACGCCATAACTTACACCGTCGCAAAACAGCTTGTCACCGCGCCGGATATCGGCAGCAAGATATACTCGGGCGCGACGCTTACGGCCGACGTCGAAAAATCCGACCTCTACGAAGTCAGCGAGAACAACGGCGGAACGATAGTGGGAGATTATCCCGTCAAACTCACTCTCACCGACGGCAAAAACTACAAGTGGGTCAAAGGCGGTACGGAATACGAGACGGAATCTATACTCCTCACGTTCTCCGTAACAAAGGCCGCATACGATATGTCGGACGTGGTATTTGAGGACTTCACCGTGGTATACGACGCGCAGGTGCACAGCATTTATATAAGCGGAAATCTGCCGCTCGGCGTTGAGGTAACCTACGAAGGCAACGGACGAAAAACCGTCGGCGAATACACGGTGACTGCGATTTTCACGGGCGATGAGCACAACTATTATGAAATAGACTCCATGACGGCCAAGCTGATAATTTCGGCGATCGACCGCGATCTGAGCGGTATAGACTTTGAGGATTTGACGGTCAAATACGACGGCAACGCGCACAGCATTTACATAGCTGGCGAATTGCCCGTCAACGTGACGGTTGACTACGAGGGCAACGGGCAAACGGAGCCGGATATCTACACGGTAACCGCCTTATTCCGCGACCCCGACGGCGCGGTGTTTGACAGCATGAAGGCGACGCTCACCATTTTGAGGACGCAAACCCAGACAGCGCCGCCCGCCGCAGATGAAAGCGGCGCGGGCAGTTCCGGCGGTTCAAGCGGTTCGGAAGGCTCCGGCGGGCAAAGCGGCGAAGGCGGCAACGGCGGCGCAAACGTCCCCGAGGTCCTTATAGACAGCGAGGAGGGCTTCGACCCCACTTTGGAGCTTGTGGTCGAAAAAATCGAGGACGTAGAGAGGAATTATCTGGCGTGGGGCAAGGACGAAGTCTCCCAAAGATATGCCGTTAAACTTTGCAAAGACGGCGAGGAAGTCCCCATAGTAGGAAAGGTTACCGTGCGGCTTTTGATACCCGAGGCGTTCAGGGACAAGGACTTTGACCTGATGGCGCTTGCGAAAGGGGGCGCGTCATCCGTCGGCCATGTTCTAAATGGCGGAAAAACGGTCGGGCTTACGGCTGTTTCCGGAGAGGGAGCGGCGAGCATCAACTACATACGCGACGGCGACTATGTCGTCTTTGAAGCGGACGGACTGTCGGAGTACGTATTTACAAGCGCGTACACGCCCTACTTCCCCGTCCTCATCATCGCAACGGTCGTACTGTTTGCGGACGTTCTGGGCATGGCGGTTTTGGCGGCAGTCATAAGAAAAAAGAAAAGCGCAAAGGTGAGGTAACAGCATGTCGGCAATCAAATCCTTTTTTGAAGAAACATTTTTCATGAACGGAACGGAAGGCGCCGTTTTGTTCGCGGTATGTATCGCCGCGGTAGTTTGTACGCTTATCGTCATCGCGCTTGCCATCACCGTCATAGTTGTGCTTAAGCGGCGCGGACGCGGTGAAGAGGAAAAAGCCGCTTATCCCGCCGCCGGAGGTCAACATGAAGCTAAGCAAGGGGAACAAACAATCGCCGCGCCGCAAAAAGAAATCGCACAAAGCGTTTCCGCGCAAACGGCGGAGGAGATCCCCGCAGAGATTTATCAAAACGCAACTTCGGAAATATCCCAAAACGCAATTTCGAAAACGCGAGCAAAATACGCGCCCTTTTTCTCCGAAGGCGTTCGCTATAACAAGAGCTTTACGGCAAAACTAATTCAATCCGGCGACTTGGTAAAATCGTGGTACGCCGCAATAAAAAACGAGCTTTTGTCCTACAAAAAGGTCAAGGCGCGGATGAGCTGGAAGCGCGAAAGTTTCCGCCTCGGAAGAAAAACCGTAGCCAAAATGGGCTATCGCGGCAACACTCTCTGTCTATATCTGCCCCTTGATCCCGCGGCATATGCGGACGGCAAATACAAGGTGGAGGATGTTTCGGCATATGCCGCCTGTGCAGACGCGCCCTGCATGTACCGCATCAAAAACGGGCGTCGCGCGCGGTATGCCGCGGAGCTTATAGCCTCTTTTATGGGCGGGCAGGGCATTGAGCGCGTCGGGCGCGAGGCAGAAGATTTTTATCTGCCTTATGAGGATACGGACGCGTTGATTGAAAAGGGACTGATCAAAATCGTCGGGACGGCGGCGCAAATATCTTCGCAAGAAGAGGAAGAGATCGCCCCCGCGGAAGTTTTGCGTGAAGAGCCTACGGAAGAGGTAGAACCGGCCGTGGAAACTTCGGAAGAACCACCCGTTGAAGAGGTAGAACG
>CANREJ010000072.1 GCA_947629665.1 uncultured Clostridia bacterium | reverse complement strand
TCATTGCCGGATTTCAAAAATAAAACAGTCCACAAGGTGGGCTGTTTTATTTTTTGCATGTCGGCGTGCTTAACTTCCGGGGCAAGCCGCGAGTGCGTTTGCGCACGAAGCGGCTTTACACTTTTTGTTAAGCTCGCCCGCGCCGCGCGAGGAGCGAAGCGACGACGCTTTGCGCAAAATTTTTAATTTTCGCAAAAAGTACTTGGGTTTAAGCCGTAAAAAAATAATAACTATGTAAATTAAACTGTGTCATTTCGAGCGTGAGCGAAGCGGTAAGCGAGATAATCCCCTGGTGGATTGTTTCAGGTTGGATAAAACGTCTTAACCCACCTCATATTGCTGCCGGTACTATATATCAGTCAGTCCCAAAAGATAATCGGCTGAACATCCGAAAAACAAAGCCATGTTCCGTATATATGTTGCCTTCGGCTCGTTTACACCTTGTTCCCAAAAAATAACGGCACGCTTGTCCACACCAACAGCATCCGCAAGCTTTTTTTGGCTTATATTGTTCGCTTTTCGCAATTCTTTGATTCTCTCTGCAATAATCATATTAAAAAGTATATGAGAAATCTCACCCTAAATACTTGACAAGTGAAGAAATCTCACCTATAATATTTTATGAAGACATAAAAACGATATTGATCTTCAAAGGAGGTAGTACTATGAAAAAGAAGTCTGTTCCCGGAGCAGTGCTCGGCATAATAGGCGCTGTATTTGCCGTTATCGGCGGTTTCGGATTGGCTTTTTGTGCCGAAATTGTATCCGGAGTAACCGGAGGCGGTGTCGACTATACTTGGGCTGCATATGTTCTCGGCATAGGTAGCGGAGTGGTAGGTTTGATAGGCGCTATCCTTGATTTCAGCAAGCCGAAAATAGGCGGCGTGTTGCAACTCATAGCCGTGGTAATGGCGATAGTTGTATGTGTGCTTATGTATTGGCAGTGGTCGATGATAGTGGCGCTCATTCTGTTTGCCATAGGCGGAATATTGTCTTTCTGTGTGCAGAAAGACGTATCCTAATGTTTCCCGTTATAAAACTTGGGGCGTTTACCATTCCCACATTTACGCTTTTTGCCATCGCGGGTGTATCGGCGTTTTTATTATCTACGCTGTTCAAAATAAGTAAACTTAAAAATTCAGCGCACGAAGCGACATATATTCTTCCAAAACTTTTTATAGCTATATTTGTGGCTTTCGGAGGCGCAGTAATATTCGACGCACTGTTTAAAATACCCGAAAACGGTGGATTCCGCATTTCGGGTATAACTTTTTACGGCGGCGTGCTTACGGGCATACCTGTACTTGCCGTTATGTTGGGACTTTCAAGAAAAAATACGGGATTGACGGTTTTGGAATGGCTCAACCTGCTTACCGTACCATTTCTTATTTTCCATTTTTTGGGCAGGATAGGTTGTTTTATGGGTGGCTGTTGCTATGGTAAAACCACACTGAGCCCGTTAGGCATAGTGTTTCCGGACAACGAAGTTGCGGGCATATATCATTACGGTCAAAAGGTTTATCCTACACAGCTTTACGAAGCGGCAGCCATAGCGGTCATTGCCGTAGCGGCAACATTTAACGCGCACAAATTTGCTTTGTATTGCTTTTCTTATCCGATTGCGAGATTTGCAATAGAGTTTTTAAGAGGAGATGACAGAGGCGGTTATTTCGGCATATTATCGCCGGCACAGCTTGTTTCGCTACTTGTTTTTTCGGCGGTAGTACTCACGTTGGCAGTCAGGTTTGTGTATAACCGTATTAAACGCCGTCGCGATATGTTAAAGTAAAAAAGTGTAATTTGCGGATTTCAAAAATAAAACAGTCCACAGAGGTGGGCTGTTTTATTTTTTGCTATTTGAACTTAACTTCCGGGGCAAGCCGCGATAGTTTGATTTGTGTAAAGGCAAGTCAAGCGCCAACGCAATAAAGAAACCCGGATGCAACGTAACGTTGCCAATAAAGATACTCGGCCGCGGCGACACGCCGCTTGAATTGCGCAAAAGCAAGTTTACCGCCACCGCAATTAAGAAACCCAGGTCAAGCGTTACGCTTGCCGAAACGCCGTAACAAAATATGTTATATGTTTTCATTTTTGGATATTTATACCATATAATAATATAAAATAATAAAAAAAATTATAAAAATCTTACAAAATGAGCCCAAAATCATTGCTTTTTGGCGCGGCACATTGTATAATAATTTATACTTTAATGGCGTCAGGGTGTATATTTTATTCATAATTGCATTTTTATAAAATCACTCACCCCGCGCCCGATTAAAAATTTTGCAATTTTATACACGGCTTTCAATTATTATTCGTTTAATTTAAAAACCCAAGCGGTCAAGGGTTTTTATTTATAAAACAAAAACAAAATTGGAGGGTATTATGAACAAATCACTGAAAAGATTTTTGCTCATGTTCGCCGTTCTCTGCGTATTCGTATGCGGGCTCGTTTTTGCGGTAGCCTGCGGCGATAACGGGGACACCACCGGCACCACCGGCGGCGAACCGGAACAAAAAGTAACCTACTCGGTGAGCGTAACCACTGATACCGACCTCGACCTCACCACGGTCAAGGCGCAGTGGAAGAGCGGTAGCCAGGCCGTTGGCGACGCCATTGCGCTCAACGCAGAAGGTAAGGCTTCTGTTGAGTTGGAAAGCGGCGACTACACTGTTGATCTTGTTGGCGTTGACGCGGATAAGTATGTTTACCAACCCGCAAACGTAACGGCAACAGCGCCTGACGCTACAATAACAATAACAGCAAAACCGCCCGTAAGCACAAGCCATAACGTAATTATATCTGTTGCGGTGCCTGCCGGGATAACTCTGCCCGCGGATGCAGGCGTGCAGTTATATAAGGACGGCACGGCGGAGGGCACGCCCGTAACCATAGCAAACAACACTGCAATGGTAACGGTACCTAACGGCACGGGCTACACGGTAGGCCTTGTTAACATGCCCGATTATTTGGGCTGGGGCACGGCTCAGGCAGTAGCCGACTCCACCACAACGCTCACCTTCACCATAGCTTATGCGGACGTTGAATACACCGTAACGGTGGAGAAGGGCAATTATGCAGACGCTCTTACCGGTGTTAAAGTAGAACTCTGGGCTGCGGAGGCAACGGAAGCAACTGCCTCGGCAGATTTAACCGATGGTTCTGCAACCGTAACGGCAACCGCAGGCACTTACACCGTAAAACTCAACGGACTTGCAGCGGACTATGGCTATGCCGAAGGCCAGGTAACAATTGCGCAACGTTCGGCTACTATTACAATAACGGGAAATGAAGTTGAAGTAACGCTCGTTAAAAACGTAAGCGCTTCCGCAGTAAACTTTGCCGACCTCACCGTAAACTTCAAGAGCGGTGATGACGTAGCGTATTCCGTTAAACCCAATAGCGATGGCGTTGCAGTGTTTGCCGTTCCCGCAGGCGAATACACCGTTGAAGTTTCGGGCTTGCCCGCAGGTTATGCAAGTAACCCTGCGTCCGTTGTAGCCGAAACGACGGAAGTGGAGATTGAAATTTGCGCCGCTCCCGAAAGATATGTTTTCCCTGTTACAAGCGAAGACGAGACTATGCCGTTGCCCAATAGCTATACTATTGTCATGGGCAAAAATATAAATATGTATGTAGAGTCCAAGGAGAATAGCGGCGATAGCATTTCATATGAAATGTTGTATCTTAAATTTGTTGCGCCCGCGGACGCTCTCTATACTTTTACTACCGGTGAGGATATCACGATTTTTGGCGGTTTGATACTCAGCGATCCTCTGCCCGACGCCACCGAAGTTATGCAGACTCAACCGACGGAGCCCTATGCTTCAACCGAAAACAGCATGACCTATATGCTGGATGAAGGCGACAACTTATGGGTTGTTGTGGGCAATCATACCGAGGTTAAAGAAGCCGGCGAAAAAATATACTTTGATTTAACGGTTACTTCTGCCGAAATACCCGTTTTAGGTACAATTGCCAATCCCATTGTGGAGACCGATTTTGAGGGCGAACACAAGCTCCCCGAAGACTCCGATCGCACTTCGGCTTACTTTAAAATCCCCGCAATAGAGGGCAGTTTTGTGCCTGCAATGGAAGAAGGTGTTGAACTTTACTATTTCGGTGATCAGCCCACTGAAACCATTTTGCCGGAGCATAAACTTGAAAACGGAGTTCGTAGAGAAATTGGAGATGATATAACCGGCGAGTATGTATATTTCCTTGCCAAACTTGCAGATAATGCCGCAGAGGATACCGTTCTTCAATTCACTCTTGAAGAGTATATTGAACAGGGTTCCTATCCTGTAAATCCCTTTGAGCTTCCTTATAACGAAGAAACGTCCTACCAATTCCCGATGGGCCAAGATATACCCCCTGTATGGTATTCTTTCACGGCTCCCAAAACGGGCGATTATCGTATGAGCGAAACGCATGGCAACGTTGATTTTGCGCCTACTGTTTACGGTAGCTACGTTGGTAAAGGCTCGGATTCCTTAGGTAATGAAAACGATATAGTAACTCCAAACGCAGCAAACGGCAGCTATCACCTTGAAGCCGAAAAAACTTACTATATTCTTATACCTGCTATCAACGGCACAGTAATTTACATAAAAATTGAAGATTATGTGGCTCAGCTCGGTGAAGCCGGTAACCCTATAGAAGCGCCTGAAACCGGCGAAACCCCCAACACGGTTGAAATTAAATTCGGCGAAAACGTTTACTTTAAACACACGGTAAAGGCAGAATCGCTCAATGCCGACGGCGACTTCGTTCTTGAATTCGATCCTCATCCTTCGTCGATGACGGCTGTATTCTATAAGGAAGCAACATATTCCGGCGATACATACGGCACATTGGGTTATGACAACGGGCAATTCTCAATAACCATATCCGATTTGCAGGTAGACGATGTTGTTTACTTCTACATAAACGCAAGCGAGACTTCCGCCACCTTCTATATCAACAGGCCTGCGGCAGAAGTTGAGGAAATGGAGGTTGGCAAAACCGTTACCCATACCCATGTGGATGGAGGCGGCGACGCTATGAGCGTTACGTTTGGCATTTCCTCGGTACAGCCCGGCAAGTATGTAGTTCAATATTCGGTAGATAAGGACCCTCAAATCACAAAAGGCCAGATTTTTGCGGATATTAGCGGCAGGACCTATGCAAGCAAAATTAGATATGATAACGATTCTGATCCTAATCCGGATGGTTCGCATAATCGTTTGCCTCTTGCCACAAATGGTAAAATAGAAATCGAAATACAAGAGGGCGATAAGAACATAACATTAAGAACAGACGGCGGTACACCCGATACATATGTATGGTCGTTCACTCTTAAAGAGTATAAACCCGAGCTTACGCTTGAAGATTCGCTCGTGGTTGATATCTCGGGCAGCTCTGCAACGGTAGCGCTTGGCGTTCCCGCAGGTAATTACTCGCTTGCTTATGACTTCGGCATGAGCGTTTTCTCGGCAATGATAGCAGTCAATGTGGGCGGAAAAGAGTACACTATTTCAACTCCGTTCAATGGCGGACAGACAGGTACTGTGGATATTGAAGTTGCCGAAGGCGTAGAGGAAATGTCGCTTACGATAAATAACAACGGTGAGGCAACATCGCTTACCTTATCGCTCACGGCGCTTACTCCCGTTGAACCCGAAGAAGATGAACTCACTTTGGGCGAGCCCTTATCCGTACAGCTCACTCCCGAAAACTACGTTATAGATAAGCATATAGCTCTCGGCGCTGACATAACGGCAGGCGAATACACGCTCACCATTGTAGCAAGCGGTCTTGATGCCGACACATGGCCTTTCAATATGTCTGCATGGACATTTAAGTTTGGCGACAACTCTTTCAATACGGCTACGGGAAATATGACAATGACCGCCACGCTTAACGTAACCATTCCGGAGGCTTGCACCGAGCTTGTTATTCACAAAGAGTCAATCGGCATGTCCCCCATATTCACGCTTACGCTTACAACGGCGGGCTCCGGCCCCGTCGTTCCTCCTGCGCCCCAATACGATATCACCGTTGGCGAGAGCGCGGAAGTAACAATGCCCGCAAACTACTTAGGCGAAAACAAAACTGTTTATCTTGAGGTAGGAACCTACACAATCACGGTAACGGGCGACGATTTAAATTCCGTTTCCATAGAAGATGGTTCTTGGAAATTAGGTGATTTTGGTTCCATAATGGCGGCAGGTTCGGCAAGAACGGCTACAATAACCGTTGCAGAGGCAGGCAAATACACTCTCACGTTTAAGGATACTATCGGCAACGGAAAAACAGTGTCAGTCCTCATCACGGCAGGCGGCTCCACAGGCCCCGTGGGCCCTACCACATACGATATGAAGGTCGGTGAATCCGCAAGCGTTACGGTTGATGAAGATGGAACTAAAAAAACCATTTATCTTGAAGTCGGCAAGTACACAATGACTCTCGGCGGTCAGTATAACGAAGTTTATACACAGATACAAGAGAGCGAGGGCATATCCTACACTCCCGACAATGCGGATTATAATTGGTTACAGGAAAAGACAGAAAAAGTATCGTTTGAAGTTACAAAAGCAGGTGTATTTACCTTTACGTTCGGCGATGCAACCTGGGGTCCCGGCGGACAGCAAATAACCGTTCTCATTGAATTGGACGGCGGCTCCGCAGAAATTGGTGAAATTACAGTTGGAGAAGATACCGAAGTAGTTATTCCCGCAGGTTACGACGGCGCAAACAAAACCGTATATCTTGAGGCAGGCACCTATACGGTTACAGTTACCGGAGATTCCGGGAATGTGGTAGCTATAGGCGAAGATACGAGTACTCTCGGCGATCACGGCACAATCCTTAATCCCGACGGCGAAAGAGTTGCTACTTTTACCGTAGAAACGGCAGGGCAGTACACGCTTAATTTCCAGGACACCACCGGCGCAGGCATTACGATCAACGTTCTCATTGAAGTGAGCGGTGAAGAAGCTGAAGAGCCCGATTTTACCCTCGGCGAGGAAGGCACAGTAACCTTTACAGGTACAAGCGACCCCGAAGAAGTAGTTAAAACCATTCAGCTTGAAGAAGGTTCGTACACTATCACCATAGTGGGCGATATGGCTAACGCAATGGTACTTGACAGCAACGAAACGACCGTGGTTTCCCGCACTCAAAACAGCGGAGAATTGCAGATTGAGGTAACCGGTTTGGTTGAACTTACGTTCAGACATTTCGGCACTACGCCCCTTACACTAACCGTTACTATCACGGCCCAGTAATATTTACTGCTTGCATAAAGCAAATGTAAATCATGGCGGCGCCCCGCGCAATTTGCGCGGGGCGCTACTTTTTGGCTGCTTTAAGCTTAACAAAACCCCCAGTACTACTGGGGGAATAAAAAAGCTTGCTAAAAAATATAGGATATATAAAAACCTCAAGTTATAATAGAGATGGTTTGGCAACCC
>CANREJ010000071.1 GCA_947629665.1 uncultured Clostridia bacterium | reverse complement strand
CTGCACGAGCTGTATCTTCCCGCCTTCAAAAACATAATTCAAACGTCCGCCCCTGCGGCGGTCATGACCTCATACAACAAACTCAATGGCGTATACTGCAACGAAAGCCCCAAGCTCATCACGCAGATTTTAAGGGAGGAGTGGGGCTTTAAAGGTATAGTCGTATCCGATTGGGGCGGCATATACGACCGCGTACAATCTGTGAGAGCGGGCACGGACGTGGAGATGCCCGCCTGCGCCATGTCCACGGAAATTTTGGTGCAAGCCTACAAAAGGGGTGAAATTTCAGGCGAATATATAGAAGCGTGCGCAAACAGGTTGAAGTCTGCGGCCGCACGTCCCAGGCCCGCGCAAACGCCGTACAACGCCGCCGAACACGCTGAGTTCGCCTATGCGGCCGCATGCGAAAGCGAAGTTTTGCTCAAGAACAACGGCGTTTTGCCTCTCAAAGAGGGCTCCCGCGTGGCGGTATTCGGCGCAGCGGCAACAGACGCCCCCGTGCAGGGCGGCGGCTCATCCCACCTTGCTGGCATGGGCGGCTCAAATATCCTCGCCGAACTCAAAAAGGTGTTCACCGTTACGGGCTATTCAAAGAGCTATAAAAAATTCGGCAGGCACGCAAAAAAAATTATCGGCAGCGCCGACGCCGTTATCGTCTGCCTTGCAATGTACGAGGGCGATACAGAGGGGCAGGACAAAACCTTCGTCGACCTTCCAAAGGAGCAAACGGAACTCCTCTCGCAGTTGTCAAAATGCGGCAAAAAGGTGGTGTGCCTTCTCTCGTGCGGCGGGGCAATAAATACTTGTTGGGACAGATATTCAAACGCCCTCCTGTATCTCGGCCTTTCGGGGCAGGGCACGGCGCGTGCGGCGGCCGATATTTTATGTGGCAAAGTCAATCCGTCCGGTAGGCTCGCCGAAAGTTTTTTTGTGGATATCAACGAATTGCCGTCCACAAAATATTTTGGCGAAGCCGTGTATCACACCGTTTACGCCGAAGGCCTTTCGGTGGGTTACAGATACTATAAAAGTCAACACGTTCCCGCAAAATATCCCTTCGGCTACGGCTTGGGTTACTCAAATTTCATCTACGGCGAACCCATTGCCGATTCCAAAGGCGTTACGTTCACCGTAACAAACGCGGGCGAAGTTGCGGGCGCGGATATCCCCCAGATATATATTGAATTTCCTGCGGGCGCGCACGAACCGCCCCGCTTAGCGGGTTTTGAAAAGATATTTTTAAACGCGGGCGAAAGCAGGCAGGTGTTTATACCGTTCACGCCCGAAACATTTTCGGTATACAACGCCGACTCGCGCAAAAGCGTTACTGTGGGCGGCGAATATACAATACAGGTATCAAAAAACAGTCAAAACGCAGTGTATTCGCCTAAAATCATAATAGAGGGCGATGCCGGCGAAGTTCCCGCCGACGTACTTCCCGCAAGCGTTCCCACTGCGCCAAGGTTTGTACTTACAGCCCGCGGCAGGGTAAGGGCGGAGCTTTTAACTCCTTTCGGCGAACTTAAAAACTCAAATGCGCTTTTAACGCGCCTGTTCGTGCGCATAGCATTGTTTGCTTTGCGCGGCGATCCCATGCGTGTGGGCACGCTAAGACATTCGCCCGTAAGAACGGTGGCGCAGTTCGCGGGCTTTGACAAAACCCGTACCGAGGGCTTTATTGAAATTTTAAACGGCCATTATATAAAGGGTTTGCGCCTCTTTTTAAAGGGCAAGACCCATAAAAACCTCAAATAATTCAAACATAACCGCAAACCAAGTAAAACCACACATGCGGCAGGAGGTAAAAATGCGAGCGGCAATCTACGGCGCGGGAGCAATGGGCACGGTACTCGGCGCACACATAGCCCGCGCGGGCGGGAAAATAGACCTGATCACCCGTAACGTAGCCCATGTAAACGCCCTTAACGGGCGCGGCGCAACAATAGAGGGCACGGTTTCTTTCACCGTCCCCGTAACCGCGCTTACGCCGGAGCAAATGACGGGCAAATACGATATAATTTTTCTCATGACCAAACAGCGTCAAAATCCACAAATCTGCACGTTTTTAAAGGACTATCTCGCCGAAGGCGGCGTTATATGCACCATGCAGAACGGGCTTCCGGAACCCTCTGTCGCCTCGGTCATAGGCGAGGAAAACACTCTCGGTTGCGCCGTATCCTGGGGAGCAACCTTCAAGGGTGAGGGGTGCGCCGTTCTCACATCCGATCCCGCCCGCCTCACGTTCGCCCTCGGCGGCTACAATCCCGCCCACCCCAAAATACCGGTCGTTTCGGGGCTTCTACACATGATGGGCACGGTAACGGTGGAGCAAAATTTTATAGGCGCGCGCTGGGCAAAGCTGGCAATAAATTCGGCGTTTTCCTCGCTCTCGGCAATCACGGGCATGACTTTCGGCGAAGTGTCAAGGCAGAGCCCGTCAAAAAAAATCGCCCTCGGACTGTTAAACGAGGCGTTTGCCGTAGCAAAAGCGTGCGGGGTTGAAATTGCAAAAATACAGGGGCACGACATTGTTAAAATTTACGGTTGCAAGGGCGGCATAAAAAAATTCATCGCTTTAAGGCTGTTGCCCCTTGCGATGAAGGACCATAAAAACATAATATCCGGAATGTATTATGATTTAAAGGCGGGCAAAAAGTGCGATATATGTTACATAAACGGCGTAATCGTACATGCCGCCAAAAACTTCGGCGTGTCCGTTCCCCTCAACATAAAAGCTCTTTCGGCCGCCAAGCAAATTGAGGACGGCGGGCTCGAAATCTCTCCCCAAAATATATCTTTATTTGGCGTGTAAACGGTAACGCCAACAAAAATTTTATAAACGGAGGTGTAAAAATGGAACATTTAAACTATCCTTCCGCCGACGGAAAAACTACTGTACACGCCGTAATATGGCGCCCCAAGGGCGAGCCTTGCGGCGTAGTGCAAATTATTCACGGCATGTGCGAATACATTGAACGCTACGCGCCCTTTGCCGAATTTTTTACGGAGCAGGGCTATATAGTCTGCGGCGAGGACCATGCCGGCCACGGCAAAACCGCGGCAAGCGAAGAGGAGCTGGGCTATTTTAACGACAGCCGCAGTCTTGATATGGTTCTTGCCGATATCCGCTATCTTCACGTAAAAGTAAAGGAAGAGGCGGCGGGTCTGCCCTATTTTATAATGGGGCACAGTATGGGTTCCTTTTTCTGCCGCAACTATATCGCGCGCTACGGCGCAGAACTTTCGGGCGCGGTAATAATGGGCACGGGCTTTAAGGGCAAGGCGCTTCTTACAACCGCACTCGCGCTCACCCGCATGAACGCCGCGTTCAAGGGCTGGGAACACAGGAGCAAATTTATAGATAATCTTGCGTTCGGCTCATACAACAAGCGTTTCAAAAATGAAAACAACGCCCATTCATGGCTCTCTGTCGACGCCGAAAACACAAAAAAGTATGAAGCTGACGGTTTTTGCACATTCCGCTTCACCGATAACGGGTTCTATATTCTGTTCACGGCAATAAAGTGCGCGTGCGCAGGAAAAACTATAAAAGCCGTGCCCAAAAACTTGCCCGTTTACTTTGTTGCCGGCGACGAAGATCCAGTAGGCGACTATGCCAAGGGCGTAAAAAAGGCGTATGCAAAATTTAAAAAAGCGGGAGTACACAGGGTAGATATCAAGCTATACAAAGGCGCCCGCCACGAAATTTTAAACGACTTCTGCAAGGATGAAGTCCGCGCCGACCTTCTCAACTTTTTCACCGTAAACTCAACACGTTCCTGACATTTTCATCAAAGAAGGGCATATATGATATTAAAATGGGATATAAAAATTCCTACGCTCACGGGCGAGCGCCAACGTAAGGCCTACGTCTATCTTCCCGTGGGATACGAGGAGGAAGAGGTGGAGCGCTACCCCGTGCTGTATATGTTTGACGGGCACAACCTCTTTTCCGACGAGGAGGCCACCTACGGCAAGAGCTGGGGGCTGGCCGATTATCTGGACTACACCCAAACGCAGATAATCGTTGCCGCAGTGGAGTGCAACACTGTTGGCAACGGCAGGCTTTCGGAGTATTCTCCCGTAAATTTCACCATGCCGGGCGGCGAAAAAATAAAGGGCGCCGGTAAAAAATATATGGATTGGCTCGTCGGCGAATTTAAACCGTATATAGACGGCAATTTTCCCACTCTTCCCGACAGGCTCCACACGGCAATCGGCGGCAGTTCCATGGGTGGTTTAATGACGCTTTTTGCAATGTCGCGTTACAACAAATATTTTTCGCGCGGGGCCGCGCTCTCGCCCAGCCTGTGGATAAACGGCGTCAGCGCGTTGCCGTTTATAAAGGACGGCAAATTCAGGCGGGACACGATAATTTATATGGACTACGGCAGCCGCGAATTTTCCAACCATTCCTCCCAGCGCACGGCGTTTGCGCAAACGTGTTCTGTTTTAATAGAAAAGGGAATAAATTTAACTGCGCGCATTGTGCCCGGCGGAGTCCACTCCGAAGCCTCGTGGGAGAGGCAAATCCCTTATTTTATGAATGTTCTCGGTTTTTTGCCGCGCGAGTAAGTTCGCATTTGCGGCAATATATAATTTGATTTTTAAGTTATGAACATTGAATATCATAAGTTTTACAGCAGCCAACTTAACCGCGAAATGGAATTTAAAGTATACGGCTTTGGCGGCAAACCCATAATTTGCATACCCTGTCAGGCGGGCAGGTTCTATGAGTTTGAAGATATGCACATGCTCGACGTCTACGCTCCGTATATCGAAAGCGGCGAAATACAGGTATTCACAGTAGACTCCATCGACGGCGAAACTTTCATAGGCACAGCCGACCCCCGCTCCCGCATTGAACTGCACGAAAAGTGGATACGCTATATAATAGAGGAGGCCGTTCCCGTTTTTGCGGAAATCAACGGCACGGACGCCAAGTTCGGCGTAACGGGGCTGAGCCTCGGCGCGCTCCATGCGGCAACGCTCTATTTCCGTTTTCCGGGGATTTTCGACGCGGTAATGTGTTTGAGCGGCGTGTACACCGTGGAATATTATTTCGGCGGCTATCACGACGACTTAACCTACATAAACTCTCCCCAGCAGTTCATAAACTGTATGCCGGAAGGGCACCCCTACATAGAAAAATACCGTTCGGGCAAAATGATATTTTGCGTGGGTCAGGGCGCATGGGAAAACGAAACGCTGGAAAGCACCCGCCGTTTTTCCCAAATTCTCATCCAAAAGAACATAAACGCATGGGTGGATTTCTGGGGATACGACGTAGCCCACGATTGGGAGTGGTGGTACGTGCAGGCGGCGTATTTCTTGCCCAAACTACTCGACTTATAAATTTATCCGCATATGGCCGTAAAACGGCAAAGAGGACTACATATGAAAAATTTTATATTCATCTCACCCAACTTCCCCACAAACTACTATAAATTTTGCCGCCACCTCAAAAACAACGGCTTCAACGTTTTGGGGATAGGCGATTGTCCCTACGACAATTTACCCTACGAGCTTAAAATTTCCCTCAACGAGTACTACAAGGTAAACACTTTGGAAAATTACGACGAAGTCTACCGCGCCGTGGCGTTTTTTGCCTTTAAATACGGCAAAATAGACTTCCTTGAAAGCAACAACGAGTATTGGCTCGAAAGCGACGCCAAACTCCGCACCGATTTCAACATAACCACGGGTTTTACCAAAAAAGACATCAAAAAAATAAAATATAAGTCCCAAATGAAAAAGTACTACCAAAAGGCTGGCGTAAAAGTTGCAAGGTACTATCTTGTGGGTACGCTTTCGGGCTGCAAAAAATTTATAAACGAGGTCGGCTATCCCGTAATAGTCAAGCCCGATAACGGCGTGGGCGCAAACGATACTTATAAAATCTCCAATGAGGAGGAGCTTAAAGCCTTTCTTTCCACTAACCCGCAAAATTATATAATGGAAGAGTTTATAGATGCGGAGGTAAATTCCTACGACGCCATAATCGACAGCTCCGGCAATCCCATATTTGAAACGGGCAACGTTACTCCTAAATCCTTAATGGACATTGTAAACAACAGCGACAACAGCATGTACTACATGGTAAACGAGCCCTTCCCCGACGTCCGTGAACTCGGCAGAAAAACGGTCAAGGCGTTCGGCGTAAAAAGCCGTTTTGTGCACTTTGAATTTTTCAGGCTGTTAAAGGACCAGCACATAGGCAAAAAGGGTGAAGTGGTTGCGCTGGAAGTAAATATGCGCCCGTGCGGCGGCTTTTCGCCAGATATGATGAACTACGCCAACTCAACCGACGTCTACAAAATCTGGGCGGACATGATAGCGTTCGACAAAACGGACATAGCTCTTGGCGAGCGGTGGTATTGCGCCTATGCGGGCAGGCGCGACGGCAAAAACTTTGTATTTTCCGAGCAGGACATAATAGATAAATACGCCAAAAACCTCAAAACCGTGGAGCGCATTCCCGACGCGTTATCCCCCGCCATGGGCAACACAATGTATCTTGCCACGTTTAAGACGGAGGGGGAGATGGATGAGTTTTATGAGGAAGTCCTCCTCGAAGCTCCCGCCAACGGGTGATAAACTTGGCATAGCGGTGTCAAGTTCCGCGCCGCCTCAGTTGTGTACGTCTATGTACACGCCTTTCGTCGGTGTTCGCTTTCCTTGCTCTGCTCGTTTCTAACCCGCTGCATCTACCGAGCGTTGTGTATAAGGCGTCGTTCTGCTGTGTTGCGCTGGCGCAGGGAAACCCTGCTTGCAACGTAAATTATTTTAAAAAAGCCGCGCGCTCCTCGTTCTACTCGCTTCTACCCACCGCACTACTTCGTAATTGCAGAAAACTTCGTAAATACAGCTCCCGCAATTCTAAATAATTGCAACGAAACTTGCTTATTGTCTTCCCCCAAAAAGTAAATCGTGTTCTAAATTTTGCGCCTCCGCAGTATGTTATTATACATAGATTTTGCGGAGGCGTTTATGTTGGATTACAACGTGTACGAGGACGTCGCCAAACGTAGCGGCGGCGATATATACATAGGAGTGGTGGGTCCCGTTCGCACGGGCAAGTCCACGCTCATAAACAGGTTTATGACCGAGCTTGTAATACCTCATGCCGAGGGCAACGAGCGGGCGGTTATGACCGACGAACTGCCCCAATCGGGTTCGGGGAAGAGCGTAATGACCACCGAGCCCAAGTTTGTGCCAGCTTCGGCGGCCGAGGTAAAGATATACAACGCCACGGCAAAAGTGCGTTTTTGCGACTGTGTAGGCTTTATAACCGAAGGTGCAACGGGTTTTGAAGAGGACGGCGCGCCCCGTCTCGTCCATACACCTTGGAGCAACCGGCCTTTGCCCTTTGAGCGTGCGGCCGAACTCGGCACCGAAAAGGTAATCAGCGAGCATTCAACCATAGGTATAATGGTAACCACCGACGGCAGTATAGCCGACATTCCCCGTTCGGGATATATCGCAGCGGAAGAAAAAACGGTTGCCTCGCTCAAAAAATCGGGCAAACCGTTCGTAATAGTTCTCAACTGCGCCGACCCTGCCGCGGAAGGCAGCAAGGCCCTGCAAGCCGAACTTTCGCAAAAATACGGCGCCGCCTGCATCGCGGCAAATTGCAGGGAAATAGACGAGGACGGACTTATAAATATTTTAAGGGAAGTTCTTTTTGAGTTCCCGGTTACGGGTCTTGACGTGGACATTCCGGAGTGGATGCGCTTTTTGCCTCAGGAAAGTTCAGCAATAACCGAACTCATCCAAAAAGTCAAAACGTTCTCGCAAAATGTGAATAAAATGAAGGACTGCCCGTCCCTCGATTCCGTTCTTTCGGACTGCAAATTCTGGAAGGGCGAGGGCGCGCTTTCTATCGACCTCGCCAATGGCAAGGCAAAGCTCAAAGCCGAGGCAAAGGACGGCGTATTCTTTGATATGCTTTCCGAAATAGCGGGCGAGGAACTCACAAACGAATATTCCATAATGCGCTATGTGCGCGGCACGTCCGAGGCAAAGCACAGCTACGACAAAATAAAGGACGCCTTTGAGTGCGCCCGCGTAAACGGCTACGGAATAGTCCAGCCTGCCGATGAAGATATGAGTTTGGAGAGTCCCGCGGTTGTCCGCCAGGGCGGAAGCGTGGGCATAAAGCTCCGCGCCACTGCGCCAAGCTATCACATAGTTAAGGTGGACGTAAGCGGCGAGGTGAGTCCTATCATGGGCGCGGCGGCACAGTCCGAGGCTATTGTGCAGGGCATGATGAACGGCTTTGAAACCCATCC
>CANREJ010000070.1 GCA_947629665.1 uncultured Clostridia bacterium | reverse complement strand
CGCCCGTGGGCTCGTCGGCAAGCACTATTTCGGGGTCGTTTATGAGGGCGCGGGCTATTGCAACCCTCTGCGCCTGACCGCCCGACAGCTGGTTGGGCTTGTTCTTTAATTTATCGCCCAGGCCGACTTTTTCAAGCGCTTCGATTGCGCGTTGCCGCCGCTCGTCCTTGCTTACGCCCGAAATTGTAAGCGCAAGCTCCACGTTCTGCAATATGGTTTGGTGGGGAATTAAATGATAGCTCTGGAAAATAAAACCTATGGAGTGGTTTCGGTAAGTGTCCCAATCCCTGTCGTTGTATTTTTTGGTGGATACGCCCTGTATCAAAAGGTCGCCCGAAGTGTATTTGTCCAGCCCGCCGATGATGTTTAAAAGGGTGGTTTTGCCGCACCCGGACGCGCCGAGAATGGATACAAATTCGTTTTTGCGGAATTTTACCGAGATTCCGCGCAGGGCATGTACCACCCCGCCTGCTACGGGATAATCCTTTGTAATGTTGTTGAGTTCAAGCATATAAACCTCCCGCCGCAAAAAAATACGGCTCTATGTTTCCTTTTCGGGATAATTTTCTTCCTTATAACTTGCAAGATTTTCGTTTAAATTGCGGTTGGACTTAAAGGGGAAAATAAAGCTCGCTTTCTTTTTGTCGAGCGTTTCGGCTTTGTCCTTTACCGTTTCCTTTAATTTTTCAAAATGCACGACTATATTGTGGTTTTTTGCAAAGGCGCGGATCTTTGCGGAGATATTGAGCGAGTGCCCCAAATCCACAAGGAATATGCCGAGGAACAGCCCAACGACAAAGGAGAACTCTATGTGTTCAACGAACCATACTACCGCGTCTATTACGTACAGGCGTATTACAAAATAGTAAAACGCCGAAACAACCAGCCAGAAGAAGGAGAACAGCGGGCAGATTATGCCCTGTATGTTGCCCCAACGGTTGGAGTAATCCCACAGCTTTATTTTCATGCCCTTGATGAAGATAAGCCCCGCCAGATATTCGATTAACGTCATTGTTACGCCCATTATGGCGATTATGATTATGGCGTCCAGCCAGGCGTAGCCCGTGAAGATGGGCAAAAACGATATTGCAAACAGCCCGGCGATGCCGAAGCCGTACAGCGGCAGATACGGACCCGTTAAAAACCCCGGATTTATCCATTTTTTTGCCGTGAAAATGCGGCGGAACAATACTTCCGTAACCCAGCCGAGCATACTGCCCGTTATAAACAGAAATGCCGCAACAAGAAAGGCCGTTACTACCGGCATAACTTTTTCCTCCGTACTTTTTTACATATTCTCTTTTACTATATTCTCTTTATTCAGCGCCTTGCCGCGGCAAGACGGGAAAGTGTGCGCTCTTTGCCCAAAATTCCCATGACCGTGCATAAGTCGGGAGAGTTGGGACTGCCCGTTACCGCTATGCGCAAAATTTCGGCTATGTCCGAAACGTTGCCCTTGTAAGCCCCCGGATTTGCCTTGTACTCTGCCATTTCGGCGGCAAAGCCAACCTGCGGAGCAAGCGATTTTACCTTTGCAAACCACGTTTGGTTGTCGTCCGCCGGATCGTAAACTTTTGCAAAGCCGTCGAGGACGGCGTTGACCGTACCGTTGTCGAAGCGGAAAGAGTACTGCGGGTTGAAAGTATCGTCGAAGAAATAATCCATCAAACGTACGCCCTGTTCGGCGCGCTCTATGTCCTTGCGGCGTTTTTTGCCGCCTATGCCCATTATGAGGGTGAGTATCTTTATAATATATTCCCTGCCGCCGAAATGAAGTTTATCCGCCTCCGTGCCGAACTCCCGCACCCAGCCGTTTAAGAAGTCGTAACATTCCTCCGCAGTCAGCATGGATATGCGGGTTTTGGAGATATCCGAGAGTTTATCCAGATCGAACAGCGTGCCGCTGCGGCTCATTTTATCTATTTTGAACTTAAATTCCCGCCAATCTGCCTGCGGGTTCTTGCGCTCCCACTCCTCGTAGTTGGAGTTTAAAATGGTGAGAAGATACCGCACGACCGCCTCCGGATAGTAACCTGCCGCGCGGTAATAGTCGAGGGAAAGTTCCGGGTCCTTGCGCTTGGAGAGTTTGCGGCGGCCGCCTCCCTCCGTTTTCATCAGCGAGGAAGTGTGCGCGTACACGGGGGGCTTGAAGCCCAGCGCCTTGAACAGTTCGAGGTGAATGGGCAAGCTGGAAAGCCACTCCTCGCCGCGTATCACAAGCGTGGTGCGCATAAAGTGGTCGTCTATTGCGTGCGCAAAGTGATAGGTGGGTATGCCGTCCGACTTGATTATAACCACGTCCTGGTCGTTTTCGGTTACCGTTATTTCACCCTTGATTGCGTCCTTAAAGGGGTGCTTTACGTTTACGTCCCCCTGCGATTTCAAGCGGATTACATAGGGTTTGCCCGCGGCGAGGTTGGCATAGATTTGCTCCTCGGTGAGGTTGCGGCACTTGGCGTATTTGCCGTAATAGCCCGTGGTGAGCTTTTGGGCGTTCTGCTCCTCGCGCACGGCGTCCAGCTCCTCCTCCGTGCAAAAACAGGGATAAGCCAGTCCCTGCTCTATGAGCCGCTTTGCGTATGCGCGGTAAATTTCGGCGCGCTGCCTCTGGTAATAGGGGCCGTACACGTTGAGTTTTGACTCGATTTCCGCGCCTTCGTCAAAATTTATCCCAAAATATTTGAGGGAGCGGATTACGCTTTCAACCGCGCCGTCCACCTTGCGCTTTAAGTCGGTGTCCTCTATCCTCAAATAGAACACGCCGCCCGTGGTGTGCGCCATGCGCTCGTCCGCAAGGGCGGAAAACAGGTTGCCCAAATGTATAAAGCCCGTGGGCGACGGGGCAAGGCGGGTTACTTCCGCGCCCTTTGAAAGATTGCGCGGGGGATAGATTTCTTCATATTTATCGGGGTCGATGAGGTTGCTGTCGCCTATGAGTGCGGCGGCTAATTTTTTTAAGTCCATATTCTCTTCCTTTATCTTTTTTTGGATACGTACCAGCGGAAAATAAACCAGATAACTATCAGTACTTCAAACACTGCGGCGACAATGTAGATAACCCATATCTGCCTGTACGCGGGCGCAAACGCCCAGACGTATACCCTCACTATGATTACACACGCCCACAGAATGAGCGAGGAGGACAGCGCGTGGGTTATTCTGTTGCCCCACAGGCTGGAAAATACGGTGAGTACTATGCCCGTGGGCAGGGGCGCAACCACATACACGAGATAGGCGTACTCCGTAGTTTGCGGAATGAAATACAGAAGGGCGTATATTCCCGTGGCGATAAACCATACCAGAATTACGCTCAACGCGCAGATGAACGCGCGCCTGGATATTATGTGCTTTTTGGGCTTTACCTCCGCCGCAACTTCGGTGCCCTTGACCAAAGAATCGAGGGAGATGCCGTACAGTTCGCTGAGCTGGATTAATACGCGCAGGTCGGGGATTGCCTCCCCGCGCTCCCACTTTGACACGGCTTTATCCGAATAATTGAGCATTTCGGCAAGTTGGAGCTGCGTCAGGTGCGCCTGCGTGCGCAATTCAACCAAATTTTTTGCGATTGTTGTTTTAAGTTCGTCCATATAAAGTAATTTTAACACGTATCCGCAAAAAACACAAGCAAAATAGGCAACTCTACTGTGAGTAGAGTGTGAAATTTTGGCGGTAGAGTTGTTAAATTTATGAGTATAGTCAAAAATCTTTTTTGTGGAGCCGAAAGTGTTTTTTTAAACCGCGTTTTGGTTTATACTGTAATTGACCGCAAAAATAATGAGTCCCGGCGGGCGCAGGCTCTTTTGGCACGCTTGGGCTTTACAGTGAGGATTATTTATGCAGGGCACCGAACAAAAAGACCGGGAGAAAAAGATGACATATTTTGATATTTATTGCGATTCGGGGGCTAATATCCCCTACCAAATCGTTAAAGAGAGGAATATTAACGTTATTCCCTATTCCTTTACGATAAACGGCGTTGAACAGACCTGTTATACCGAAGGGGAATTTAAGGATATTGCCAAGAAGTTTTACGATGAGGTGCGCGCGGGTGCGGACGTTAAAACTTCGCTTATAACCACGCAGAACTTTGTGGACGCCGTAATTCCCTCCCTGGAAAAGGGCAAGGACGTGCTGATTACCTGCATATCTTCGGGCATAAGCGGCACTTATAACCAGGCGAAAGAGGCGGCAAAGGAGCTGATGAAGGCCTATCCCGAAAGAAAAGTTGCCGTGTGCGATACTTCAAACGCCTCCATGGGCGAGGGCTTGCAGGTTTTAAAGGCGTGCGATTTGAGGGATATGGGGCAGAGCGTGGACGCCTGCGCCGACTGGATTGAACAGAACAGATACAATATTAACAGTTACCTGACCGTTGACGATTTGAAATATCTTAAAAAGAGCGGCAGAATTTCCGCCGCGGCGGCGGTTGCGGGCGCACTGCTGAACATTAAGCCCGTTTTAAAGGCGGACGGCGGCGAAAATGCAAAAATTGTTTCCCACAGCAAGGTTCACGGCAGAAAAAAGGCCATCTATGCCTTAGCGGAAAACTTTGCCGCCAACGTTGTTGAGCCCGAAAACCAGACGGTGGCAATTTGCCATGCGGACAGCGAGGAGGACGCGCTTATGCTTGCCGACCTCATCCGCCAAAAGGGCGCAAAGGATATAATTATTGAATGGTATGACCTGTGTACCGGCTCGCACGTGGGCCCCGGCACCGTGGCGCTCTTCTTTTACGGCAACGACAGAAAGACGGGTGTTAAACCCAAAGAGGGAATTTTGGACAGATTTAAAAAGTTGTTGAAACGCAAAGCCGAAAAAAACGACTATTAAAAACGCTTAATTAAAAGCGGCGGATTGACTTACCGCCGCTTTTGTGCTATTATGCTCTGTGAATTAATAAAAACTTGCAGGATACGGCCATGAAAACACATATGATTAGAAACTCGGTAAAGAACTTCGCCGTGAACTCGGTGTATATATTTATTCCCATGGGAATAATTTACCTGTTTGTGCTGATTGCGATATTTTCGTTTGTTTCCGCGTTTACGTCGGCTCTTGGCGGAGCTATTTCGCAGCTCGCCGTGCTTATTAAGGATTCCGCGGCACAGTCGGGGGCGTCGGTGAACGAGTTTATCGCCTATACATTAGAAGAATTGCAGGGCGAGGGCGATATTGTTGAGATACTCAAACGGCTGGTAGACCCGCAGTGGCTGCGCTCTGCCCTTGAAGGGTTCTTTGGAGTGCTGAACCAAACTTCGGCGGACTTCGAGCAACAGTTCACCGGAATAGTGAATAACCTTATTTCGCAGACGGTGGCATATATTTGGGTTGCCGTGTGCCTGTGCGCCGTGGGGCTCTCGGTGGCGAACTGTGTTACGGGCGTTGCCATAAGACAGCGCACCGCAAAGCGCGGCGTTAAAAAATTTATTGTTGCGCATACCGTTGTGCCTATTGTGCAGTCCATTGTTTTGGTTGCGGCGGTGTATCTTCTTTCAATAATAAAATTATACGGGCTGTTGCTGTTTGCCGTGATTTTATTGATTATGAGCGGGCTCTCCCTTTTGAACGCCTGGCTTATACATAACGACGGAACGCTTAAACTTAAAGAGGTGCTTACCGCAAAAAATATACTCTGCCAGCTCGCCGTCAGCTTTTTGGCGCTGCTGCTTAACATTGTTTTGGCTATTTTGTTGCTTATGGTAAACCCCCTCCTCGCCGTGCTTATTATGCTGCCCGTGTTTATTTATACCATTAATATCGCCGACGTGAACGCCGATTCCTTTATTTGCACCGTTTTAGAAAACAAGCGTAACGGCGGCGGGTCGCCGCAAGCGTAACGGCAACGTTACGTTGCATCATGGTTTCTTAATTGCGGGAACGGAGGACGAAGGTTAACGCAGGTCAAACGACGGGTCGCCGCAAGCGTAACGGCGGCGGGTCGCCGCAGACGGGTTTCTTAATTGCGTTGGTTCTTGACATACTAAATCACTATTCAAACATAGCGGCGCGCCGAATGGCGCGCCGCTTTAAGTTGCTTTGCTATTATTTTAAAATTGCGGGAGCTGTAAAATAATTTACGTTGCAAGCAAAACCACGCTTTTGCGCCGCAAGCCCCAATTTGCGAACCCTTTCGCCTCGGCGGGGGTGAATGCCCGCGATTATATTATATGTGCGCCCTTATAAATCGCGGGCAGAGGGACGAGCGAGGCATTTCATAGCACAGCACAGTGCGCTGTGCGTGCCGAAGCGAGATGAGTGAGCGCATTCGTCCCGCGCGAACGGTGCCCGAACACAGCGCTGTCCTTACGCCGTGTGAGAAAGTAGCCCTCAAACTCACGAAAAAACCAGACCTCGTCGAATGTCTGGTTTTTTGTGAACTTTGTTATTACTAAGTCTGCAACGGGTTAGAAACAAGCAAGACAAGGCGCGTGCGTATTCCCAAATATTTACGTTGCAAGCAAAACCACGCTTTTGCGCCGCAAACCCCAATTTGCAAACACTTTTGCCTCGGCGAGGTGAATTTGCGCCATTATATAATATGCGCGCCCTTAAATATGGCGGCAAAGGCGGCTGGCCGCCAAAACTCACGGAAATTCGCAGTGCGCACAACCGCACGAGAATTTCGTGAACAGCGTAGCTTATAACCCGTTGGCGGGAGCTTGCGGTGGGTAGAAGCGAGTTATGCAAGGCGCGCGAGGATAACTTGAAGGAGCGTACTAAAACGTACGTAACTGAAAGTTGCCGCAGCGCAACACAGCAGAACGACGCTTATACACGCCGCAATAAATAGTTCAAGAAGGAGCGGCACCCATCCACTATATCCCAATAAGCCCCCTCGAAATCGCGGGTGTACCACGGGTCGGCAATGTCGCGGGGGTTGCTTGTGAATGAACAGAGCTTGAATATCTTTTGGCCGAATTTTCCGCCCGTAAGGCGGAGTACGTCCATGAGGTTTTGGCTGTCCATAACCAGAATGTAATCGTTGTTTATAACGTCGCGCAAAGAAAGTTGGCGCGCAATGTGCGTGCCGTGTATTCCGTGCTCCGCAAGCGTTTTCGCCGCGGGAGGATATATGGGGTTGCCTTCCTCCCAATCGGATGTGCCGTATGAGGTTATGTTAAAGCGCGAGGATAACCCCTCACGCTCTACCATATCCTTAAATATCAGCTCCGCCATCGGCGACCGGCAGATATTTCCGAGGCATACGAACGTTACTTCCATCAGTCTCCTATTTTACGGTTGCGCCAACTCGTGCCCGAAGGTTTGTAGCTTTGCAGATACTCCAAAACGTCCCCCGGATTATTGAAGTAGCTATATAATTCGTGGCACGCAAAGGTGATAAATTTGCGCTCGGTTACTTCCTGCATAAACTTTTCAAGATTATTGTAGTAGCCGTCGATATTGTATATGACGATAGCCTTTTCGTGCCTGCCGAGCTGCTTTAACGTGAGCACCTCGAAAAATTCCTCAAACGTGCCTATGCCGCCGGGAACAACTATAAAGGCGTCCGCCTCGTCCTCCATTAATTTTTTACGCACGGACATTGTTTCCGTATAGGTAACTTTATCGCACTGCGAAAACAGTTCCTCTACTCCCTCGTCGCGGAAAAATGAGGGAACTACGCCGTGAACATAGCCGTTCGCACGCTTAAAACCGCGCGCCGCCGCGCCCATAAGCCCCGTGCCGCCGCATCCAAATACCAACGAATGGCCGTTGCGCGCCAGCTCTTCGCCGAGAGCTTCTACTCTGTCAATGTACTTTTGGTCAATGTGTGCGCTTGCCGCGCCAAAAATGCAAATTTTCATATTTCTTTTCCCCTTATCGTCGCGGTATTATTCAACCGCGGTCTATTATTGTAACACAGTTGTCGCTTTTTGTCAATACTTAATTTTAAACATAGCGGCAGCGTGTTGCTGCACCCCGGTTTCTTTATTGCTTTTGCGCTTGACATACTAAATCACAAGTCAAACATAGCGGCGGCAGCGTGTCGCTGCACCCAAGTTTCTTAATTACTTAATTGCTTATCCTACTTTTGCGCAAGTCAAACATAGCGGCGGCAACGTTACGTTGCATCCGGGTATCTTTATTGCTTTTGCGCTTGACATACTAAATCACAAGTCAAACATGGCGGCGGCAGCGTGTCGCTGCATCCGGGTTTCTTTATTGCGTTGGTTCTTGACTTGCTATACCGCAAATCAAACATAGCGGCGCGCCGAATGGCGCGCCGCTTGGCGTTTAATGTAAGTTATTTGCTATTATTTTAAAATTGCGAGAGCTGTTAACACTCCCCTCAGTCTCGCTTCGCTCGACAGCTCCCCTCGCAAGCGAAGGGCGCCAAGAAAAGGCTGTAATTACGAAGTCTGCAAGCGGTTAGAAGCGAGCAGAACGAGGAGCGCGCGAAAGCGACGAAGGGCGCGTACATATTCCTAAATAATATACGTTGCAAGCAGGGTTTCCCTGCGCCGCAAGCC
>CANREJ010000069.1 GCA_947629665.1 uncultured Clostridia bacterium | reverse complement strand
TTTTATCTTACAAAAAACCTGTTGATTTATTTAACTTTTTTATCTCTTACTGTTGCACTTAGTTTGACAATTCAATTATTTACAGTATTGTTGAAGTGTGTTTAAAAATATTTTGCAGCAGTTGGGAAATACCTGCCTCTTCTTCCACACTATGTCGAGGTGGGATATAACCTGCGGGTACAGCGGGCGGAACACAAGCCCGTTACCCTCTATTATTTTATCCAGGCATACGGCGTAGCCGAAGCCCTCACGCACAAGAAGGGACGCGTTGTATAAAAGATTGTATGTGGCCACTATGTTGAGTTCGTCCGCTCTCTTTTGGAACCAATCCTCTATGACCCCCTTGCCGAGGGAATGTTCGGAGCGTATCAGCGGCTTGTCCCACAAATCTTCGGGCAGGATATACTCCTTTTTTGCAAGCGGGCTGTCCTCCCTCATCAACACTCCCCACACGTCGGTGAGCGGCAGGCGCATGCACTCGTATTTGGAGAGGTCGGCAGGCTCTATGAACACGCCGAAATCTATGAGCCCCTTGTCCAGCTTTTCGCTGACGGCCGCAACGTCGCCGCTGAAAAGGCGTATGCGCACGCCCGGATACTTCCGCCGCACTTCACCCGCCGTTTTGGCTATCAAGCCCATGACGTAACTTTCGCCGCCGCCTATGTAAATATCCCCGCTCACGGCGGCTTCGGGCGCGTGCAGTTCGCCCTGCGTCTTTGCGTATAAATCAAGCAATTCCTCCGCGCGCTTTTTAAGCAGTTTGCCCGTCTCGGTCAAGGTTATCTTCCTGCTGCCCCTTATAAAGAGCGGACGGCCTATTTCATCTTCGAGATTTTTCATCTGCCGCGATACGTTCGGCTGGGTGGCGTACAGCGAAGCCGCCGCCTTGGATATGCTCTCCTCCTCCGCAACCGCCAAAAAATATCTCAATTCCCTGAGTTCCATAATACCACCTCGCTTAAATTATATACGATAAACCTATGCCCGTCAATTATGGTTATGCCATAAAATATAAGTATTTGACATATTATTGCCGTTAATTTATAATTTACTTAAAAAACGGAGCAAAGATGGACAGAGAAGAATTTAACAAGACCGCAAAGGCGGGAACTTACCTTGTTGCAGGCTCGGATACGCACCTATATATGCACGAAACGGCGCAGAGGGCGCTCCGCTACACGGCGGAGATAAACGGAAAATATCATGAACCGGACGAACTGAAACGGCTGTTTTTTGAACTGATACAGAGGGAATACGACCCTACTTTTGGGCTGTTCCCGCCCTTTTACACCGACTACGGGCTGAACATAACTTTGGGCAGGCGGGTGTTTATAAATTCGGGGTGCTGTTTTCAGGACCAGGGCGGCATAGAGATTGGCGACGACGTACTCATAGGGCACCAAACGGTTATTGCAACGCTGAACCACGACCTTGACCCCGCAAAACGGGCAAACATGTTGCCCGCGCCCGTAAAAATAGGCAACGGGGTTTGGATCGGCGCGCACGCGACAATTTTGCCGGGCGTAACGGTAGGCGACGGCGCGGTGATAGCCGCGGGTGCGGTGGTTACAAAAAACGTGCCCGCGGGCGCGGTGGTTGCGGGCGTTCCCGCAAAAATAATCAAAAAAATTTAAAAGCGAGGTATTGAAATGGAAAAATTGAATTTGACGGAAAAATGGGATAAAGTTTTTAAAAAGAGCGATAAAGTGAACCACAGCAAGGACGTGTTCCGTAACCGCTACGGCATCACGCTTGTCTGCGACGTGTACACCCCCAAAAACGCAAGCGGAAAACTGCCCGCGGTGGCAGTGTGCGGGCCATTCGGCGCGGTGAAGGAACAGAGTTCGGGACTGTATGCGCAAACACTTGCAGAGCGCGGGTTCCTCGCCATAGCCTTTGACCCCTCCTTTACGGGCGAGAGCGGCGGAACACCCCGCTATGTTGCCTCTCCCGATATCAACACCGAGGATTTCTGCGCGGCGGTGGATTATCTCTCCTGCCGCGGGGACGTAGACCCTCAAAAAATAGGCATTGTGGGCATTTGCGGCTGAGGCGGCATGGCAATAAACGCCGCGGCTATGGACACGAGAATTAAGGCGACGGTGGCTTCCACAATGTACGATATGACTCGCGTGAACGCCAAGGGCTATTTTGACGCGGCGGACAGCGAAGAGGCGCGCTTTGAAACGAAAAAAGCGCTGAACGAACAGCGCACACTCGACTATAAAAACGGAACTTACGAACTTGCAGGCGGAGTCGTCGACCCGCTCCCAGACGACGCGCCGTTCTTTGTAAAGGATTATTACGACTACTATAAGACGGAACGGGGCTATCACCCCCGCTCGCTAAACTCCAACGGCGGCTGGAACAAGACTTCCTCGCTGTCCTTTATAAACATGCCCATACTTGCATATGCGCACGAAATAAGGAGCGCGGTTCTTCTCATCCACGGCGAAAAGGCGCACTCCTGCTATTTCTCGAAGGACGCCTACGCCGCAATGATAAAGGACAGCAAATATGCGCAAAATAAGGAGCTTTTGATTATCCAGAACGCCGTGCATACCGACCTCTACGACAGAGAAGATATTATTCCGTTCGATAAAATCGAGGCGTTTTTCAAAACTAATTTATAAAAGCAAAGTTATGAAAAAAATAATTATATTGATTTTATCGCTATGTGTGGCAATATTTGCGCTTGTAGCTTGCGGTTCGAAAGAGGAACACTCATCGCCGGAGCAGACCGCGACCGAAAATGAACAGTTGCCCGAAGAACCAAACAAAAACAAAAATGAGGAGGAACAATTTGTGGATACGATTTATTTGACGGTAGGAACTCATAAAATTACAGTAAAACTTGAAGAAAATACTGCGACAAAGGCGCTTGCCGAACTTTTGAAAGAGGGCGATATTTCCTACACAGCAAGCGACTACGGCGGTTTTGAAAAGGTTGGAAGTTTGGGCTTTTCACTGCCGCACAGCGATACGCAAATTACAACGGAGGCGGGCGACATGGTCTTATATTGCGGGAACCAGATTGTGCTGTTCTACGGCAGTAACACATGGGAGTACACAAAACTCGGCAAAATGCAGGGCTCTGCGGACGAAATCAAGGAAATTCTTACGGAAAGCAACCCCATTACGGTAACAATAAGTTTAGATTAAAAAATCACAAGGCAAGCCGAACGGCAACCGCCGACAGAGCATCACGCTCCGTCGGCGGTTTTTTATATAAAGTGTTATTAATTATTTAACTCCATTAAGTCATTATACCACTGAAACCCGTTGCCAAAGCAAGTATATAACTGTAACGTCTTGTCCCCTTGCGAATTTAATCCTAATACTGTTAAAACTCTTTCAGGAATTACGCCTGCGGTTTTTTTGGTATCTGTATAGCGTTTTATAACCTCTTTATCGTCCATCAAATAACATTTGAAGTTCGGCACGGTGATTTCTTCTTCGGTATATAAGGTTATCGTTTGCTCTTCCGCCGATAATTCAACAATCTTCCCGTTTTCATATCCGCAACAAGGGAACAACTTTATAATTTCGTTAAGCGAAATTTCCTTAGCCTTATATTTTGTTTTTAACAAATTTACCACGCGTTGAAATGAGGCAAAAAATCTCATATTATTTATCCCTATACAGGTAGCCCATATCTTGAACAAGACAGTTATCAAAGTGCATATATTTATTTAATCCATCATGTATTCCAACATTCTCAGTTCCCGCTCGACTTGCTTGTAATATTCACTTTGCAGATATTGCGGTGCGAATTTTTCTCTGTTAGAAATCGCCTCGTTTGCTGTCTTGGGAATGGGAAGCGGTTGCAGGTCGGCAAAATCGTTCAACGGAGCGAGGACAGAATATGTTTCTTCGGTCAGGTAGTTTTTTGCAATTTGCCGAAACTTCGGGAAGCTACACGGCTTCGACGGCTTCATATAGAAATAATAGTGAACCGCTTCATCGACATACCAGCACAGGTCGCGGAGAATACGAATTTCTTTTTTCAAATCGGCTTTGGCCTTGTTCTTCAAGCCCAATGCGATTTTTTGCATTTGCCCATAGAGAGGCATATTCTTGATGGTATCGTTTACGGCAGACAGCACCGCGTCTTTGAGGCTGTCGTCTACTTCTGCCATGTGGTACAGCGAAAAGACCTCGTGCGAGACGCAGGAGAACAGACATTTTTCGCCTTGAAACAGAGCTAAATTTTCGAGCAAAGGCGGTTCGCCCCCGAACATACAGGTAAGGCTCTCGTCGAGAATATGCTTTTTGAGCGGCTCTGTCAATCGGAAGCGGAAAAGATTGCCCCGCATTCCTCCGTCGCTTTCTCCGTGCCGACAATTCAAAAAGGCAGGAATGATATCTTCATATTGTGTGCCGTATAAATCGTAAATATCTTTCAGTCCGTAAATATCGCTGCCCAAAAATTCGGCGGTATCACAGAAGGATAGCACCGTTTTTGTAACGATTCGTCTTACGTCCTCGAACTGCGTATAACAAGGGATATCTTCCAAATACATAATTTCTCTGCCAAATTCCTGTTTATCGCTTCTATTATACCATAAACTCACACAAAAATCAAGCGAGGTCTTTTTCTATGTAAAAAGGCAAACCGCGTGCGGCTTGCCTTGTAAATTTTTATTGGATTTTTAAACTATTTTTTCCGACGAAACAACTTTTCCGTTCGACATTTTGACTTGGTATTCGCTTCCGTCCTTGCAATAATAATAGCCCATTCCGTGCGCTACGCCGTTGACGTAATCGCAACTGAATTCGTCTCCGTTGCTGTATTCCCACCTGCCTCTGCCATGGGCAACGCCGTGGACGAAATCACCCGAAAACTCGTCGCCGTCTTTGAACCTCAGTACGCCAAACCCGTGCGGCTTCTTTTTCCAATCGGTATCGCCGTAAAACTCGCCGTCCGAATAATTGATAGACCTGAACTTCATCATTTTCATCCGTAAAAAATATTTGCGCGGCGGCCGCTTTTTTGCGCCGCTTTACGCCTTTGATATTATCATAACTGCCCGCCTTTGTCAATATCCGCTTTGCATATTAAATAATGCAAGCCGTATTTGGTTCAACCTCACCGCTCCTCCGCATGGCTATGTACTGCGTGTAAGTGAGTTCAAGCCCGTCAAGATAGGCGATATTTTTTTATAACCTCACGCGCACGCATAGAATGGGAAAACAGCATAAACCCGCTTGTTTATTTACATTTGTTCAAAACAGCTTTTATTTCTGCGGCAGCATGTTTTTCTATTTCTTTGTTACTGCATTTTTCAACAAAGAACTTGCCGCCGCCAAAACCGGAAAAACGGAAATATAAATCCTGCGAATACAAAGTTTCAAACAAACGGCTATCTTCATATTTCGGCGAATAAATTTTATTGCCATATATGTTTAGCAAGTAAGGATAAGTTGTGAACATGCGCATATCTACCCGGCTATCCAAACTCATTAGCATCATAGGAAAAGTGCCCGAACACCCCGACTCAACCACAATGATATGCTTATCCTTAATTTCCCCAAGCAAAGTGATTATACTTTGCTCTAATTTGGGATACTTCTTCAAAACGGAACGCATGTCGGGTAAAACCATACCGCAAAAACCGTCATAGTTGTTGCATTTACCAAATTCCAGTGCTTTGATAATTGAAGCCCGTATTTCGTCGTCTGCATTATCCGTGCCCGTTAATGTTGCAACTGTTTTTCTGCCCAATAACCAGGGATAAATATTTTTTCGGTTTTTGCTTTGATAGTAAATATACGGCAGTAACGTATCGCGTAGCAAAAAAATGTATGCGGTATCTTCTTCATAGCCTATCCATTTGCAAAAATCAACCAACTCCGACAAGAATACGTCATTGCATATGTCTGTACTTTTTTCGGCGTTACCGACAAGTTTTTCTATTGCCTCGGTAAGTTCACAGGGGCGTCCGTACGTAATTTCTGTTGACGGGTATGGCTTGCAGTAAACAGGAAACGGCTCGGCGCGGTTTTCTTTTAAATACGCTCTTAATTGTGATACACCCGAACATGCTTGCTCCAATTTATTATTAAGCTCCGTATACCCCTCGTCAAGCAGGTCGTCAAGCATTTTCAACAGCTGTTTTGCCCGATATATTGTTTCCCCGCTTACGGCAGACGTTTGCAATTTTTGCAATTCATTTTTATAAAATTCCAAGCTGAACGATATAAACCCCACCTATTCACCACGATTGAATCTCTTTTATGGCATGATTATACCATATTATAGCCCTGCGAATCAAGCCCTGCGGTACTCTGCCGTTTCCCGAAAACGTGAACCTTCGGCAGAGCGTCGCAAGCGTAACGCTTGACCAAAGTATCTTAAAAGCGATAGCGGTAGTTTTGCAAGAGAGCAAATCAAGCAATAATAAAAGCGGCATTGCCGCCTCGCACGAACGAGTGGTTCGAAAGTGGCTGAACAAAAAAAGAAGCGCATACTTGCGCTTCTTTCTGGTGCACCTTCAGGGACTCGAAGCTAAATTTATTGTATAAAAATTCGACCTTTTGTGTAAAAATGCACATATTGGGCTATTTTTAAGAAATTGTTAATAATTATCCAAAATTGCAACGCGATAAATGCTTCCCTGTGGGTCAATGACGGGGGCAAAACCCTTAATATTTAAGTTTTTTTGCCTCTTTTTGCAGGTATTCATCGGATAAATCGGTGTATGTATCACCCAGAACGCCGAGAGAATGACCCACAAAAACATTTCTTGCCACTTCCGCTACTCCACACTCCTGGCAACGCGTGTAAAAAGTTGTCCGCAAGTCGTAAAGTTTATGGTCGGGCAAAATTTCTTTGATTTTATCACGTAGGTACTCCACCCGCGGAAATTTCAGCTCCTTAACGTTTTTCATATACGGTTCAAGCATGGGCGAAATGGGAATTTTTTTATATTCTACATGCTGGGTTTTGCGTTTGCTGTTCACTGAAATTATAAAATTATTCTCTATTCGCGCCGTATAAAATTCGTTGGGGCGCATTCCCGTGTATAGCGCAACGGCAAAAAGCAACTGATAGCGTGTTCCTGCCGTTCTTTGAAGTAAATACTCTTCCTCCGCTTTGGTTAAAGCTCTTCCATGCTCGCATTGGTGCTTGTCTTTTACAACTATTGCAAGCGGGTTCTTATCTATAATCCCGTGTGCGATTGCCATTTTTAAAATGACATTCAACAGCGAAAAGACCTCGTCGGCGGTTTTGCCATGCCCTTTATTTAGAATATCATCAATTATTTTTTGGCATTGACCGGGAGTGATAAGTTTTATTTGCATTGAGCCGAAAACGGGTTTTAAATGGTTGTTATACCTGTACATATCGTTTTCGAGCGTCAACGGTCTTACTTTACGCTTACGGAAATTTTCAAAATAATACATGGCAAATTCGTGAAATGTAACAGGCACTTGATATTTGCTTTGGTATTCCGCGTCGATTATTGCTTGCGTAAATCTTAGTTTGAGTTCTTCCAAAGTAGTTGCCGAAACGGATAAATTATATCCGTGCCGACGGAAACGGGCTTCATAGCTACATGAGTGCTTTCCGCGCTTACGTTTGCGGTAACAAATTGTTTGACCTTCTGCACGGAAGGTCTTTTTAAAATATTTTGGCATTTTTAAAATCTCCTTATTAGTGAATTTTAAAAAGCCTGTTGTGTCTTTATGGAGATCGTCCGAAGTGTCTTCGTCCGTTATCTCTGTTTTAAGTTCGGCGGTGAGTAGCCCTATAATATTTTTAAGCTCCTCGCCGTCGCCCGTGGTACTTGCAAGTATGAGCCGGCTTGCAAGGGTAAGCAGATTCTGTGTATCCAAAGTATAATTCCCCCAAATTTTTCTTCCAAAGTAACACGATTATTGCGGGTTATTATACCTTTGGTAACATAAATTTTTATAACATTTTTTCGGCAACAGCCAAAAGCGCCCTCTGGGCATCTTCTCCACGCTTGTTGCCTATTTGCCGAAACAGATACAGCATTTCGTCCTCAATGGGCGAAACGCTTATTTTTTTTGTCTCGGAAGCGCCTGCCGCCCGTTCTTCGGGTGTGATAAGCTCTCTTTCGATAAGCTCGTCGACAGTAACATTTAAAAAATTTGCTATTTTAATCAATGTTTCAGTATCAGGTTGCCTATTGCCTTTTTCGTATTGGCAAACAGTACTTCTAACAACGCCTAAATATTTAGCGAGTTGGCTTTGGGAAATTCCTTTTTGTTCTCTTAATTCTTTTAATTTCATAATACCTCCTCACAAAAATTTTATCATATATAAATTTTTAAATGTTTTCGCTATGAAAACTTTTTGTAGTTACAGTGTTGACAATTTGAAAACTATCATATATAATGTTCACAAAGAGTGAATTTAAAGTGGTGTAATCCCAACGCGGAGGCAAGGGCAATGAGTATGAAATTTAATTATAAAGTAACTTTTAAAGACGGTTCAATAAAGGATTATAAAATGAGTTTTGT
>CANREJ010000068.1 GCA_947629665.1 uncultured Clostridia bacterium | reverse complement strand
AGCGGGTGATGGGAATCGGACCCACGCAACCAGCTTGGAAGGCTAGTGTTCTACCATTGAACTACACCCGCATTGTCCCTATGGAATACAAAAGGGTTTTGTACTACTCAATGCTCAAAAATTATATCAAATCAAAAAAGTACTGTCAACTTATTTTAAAACAGTTTAACCAAAAATTATAAATAAAAGATTTACGGCGCGCTTTATCGTGCGTTGCGGTTGCCGCACGGCAAAACGGCCCTTTAATCAATAGGCAACATTGTTGTTTTTGCACCATTCCCGCGCGGTTTTATCGCCCTGTTCCGCCGCTTTTTTATACCATTTTTTTGCTTCCGCGGCGCTTTGCGCAACCCCCATGCCGTTTTCATAACACCAGGCGAGATTGCGCTGTGCATGCACTTCCCCCTGCTTTGCCGCCTTTCTGTACCATTTTACCGCCTCGGCGTAGCTCTGGACCACCCCGTTGCCGGCCTCATAGCACAAGCCGAGATAGCACTGCGCACGCACTTCCCCCTGCTTTGCCGCCTTTTTGTACCACTTTACCGCCTCGGTATAGTTTCTCTCCACCCCGACGCCGTTGTAATAATCGTAGCCGACGCTGAACTGTCCGGACATATCGCCCTGTTCCGCCGCCTTTTTATACCACTTAAAGGCTTCGGCTTCGTTTTTCTCGACCCCTCTGCCCACATCGTAGCACCAGGCGAGATTGCACTGCGACCGCATGTTGCCCTGTTCCGCCGCTTTTTTGTACCATTTGATGGCTTGGGCGTAGTCCTGTTTGACCCCGTTACCCGTAGCGTAGCAATAGCCGAGGTTGCACTGCGCACGCGCTTCGCCCTGTTCCGCCGCCTTTTTGTACCATTTGAAGGCTTCGGCGTAATCCTGCATCACCCCGACGCCGTTAAAATAATTGTAACCGAGGCAGAACTGCGCACGCGTTTCGCCCTGCGCCGCCGCCTTTTTGTACCACTTTGCGGCCTGCACGGCGTCCTGCCCCACTCCCCTGCCGTTGTCATAGCACCAGCCGAGATAGTACTGCGCCTGCGCATGGTTTTGCTTCGCCGCCTTTTTGAACCACTTGACGGCTTCGGCATAGTCCTGCTCCACCCCGATGCCGTTGTAATATTTTTCGCCCATGGAGTACTGGTAATCCGCGCTCTCCTCTTGGTTTTCGGGCTCAGTCTTTGCCGCCTGTTCCTTTTCGGCGGTTATTTTATTGATTATGCTCTTCAATTTTTCCGCATCCGCCCTCTTTGCCTGCGCCGTTACTTTGAGTTTTTCGCCGCAGAACGGACAAAATTTCCACACGCTTTGCACTTGTTTTCCGCATTTTACGCAATTCATAACCGCACCCCGTACAATTTTGCGGGACCCACCCGCTTCATTTATATTTTAAACTTTTTCGCGCCGTATGTCAATATACAGGTATTATAGCAAACAGAGCGCTAAAAAAGCGCTAAAAAACGCGCCGTTTTCAAAAATTTGCGGCTAAATTTTTTTAATTATTGACATTAAAGCCCCAAAAATGATATATTCAATGTATGGACGGCGTACTTAAAAAAAGAATAACGGGCAACGCGGTGGGCGTTTTACTGCTTGCCGCCGGCTCGGCTGTTGCCGCAATACTTGCCGCGTGCGGCGTTGTTCCGGCGCAGGACTACTCCTACAACGTAACTTTTTTGTGCATGATTACGCTGTGCTTTTTGTTTTCAATACTCATAGTTGAAATTGTTTCGGTATTCAAAATTTCCGACTCCACCGCGCACACCGTGTACATTGCCGCGTCCACGCTGGGGTTCTGCCTTTTTTCCAACGACTTTATAACCTTTCTGGCGGGCTACGGCGTGCAAGTGGACATAAGGACGTTCGACTGCCTCAACTTTGCGTTTTTTGTGTTGCTTTCGCTTGCGCTGATATATTTTTGGAACTACACATATAATCTCAAAATTTCAAAAAGGACAGCCGCATATGCGCTTGCGGGCGCGGCGGCGTGCATTGCGCTTTACGCGTGGCTTGTGTTTGTCAACCTGCAAATTATTGCACTGATAGTTTACGGCGCAGGGCTGTTTGCCGCGTTTGCGGTCATATATGTTAATATCTGCAAGCACGGCAGGGACGACCTGCCCTTTTACTTCACCGAGGCATACTTTTTTGCCGCGTGCGGGTGCTGCCTTGCCGATACTCTCTGCGGCGAAGGAGTTATTAAGTTTACGCCGCTGGGGTTTGCCTCCTTTTACGCCTGCGTGCTTATTTTGATTTTTGCGCTCATCTACGTAGCGTATGCCATGCGCACCGATAAAACCGCCCTTGAAGCCAGCGAATACAAGCTGAAATACGAGCGCGTGCGCTCCGAAGCTCTGCGCGGACAGATTAAGCCGCACTTTATTTTCAATTCGCTTGCGGCGATACAGTCGCTCTACCACCGCAGTCTTGAAGCGGGCGACAGGGCAACCAGCCTGTTTTCGCGGCACCTGCGCGCCAACGTGGAGGCGGCGAACACCGACCTTATACCGTTTGAGCGGGAGCTGGACAACATTGAGGTGTACGTAGACCTTGAAAATATGCGATACGACCGCAAATTCAACGTTATATTCGATATCGACTACGCCGATTTCGATGTGCCCGTACTCTCCCTTCAACCCTATATAGAAAACGCCATGCGTTACAGCCGCGTGAACGAAAAGCCCGACGGCTACATAAAAATTTCCACGCGCGCAGTAAACGGCGGGGTGGTTCTGGAAGTGAGCGACAACGGCGTTGGGTTCGACCCGGACGGGGTGCCCGCCTCCTCCTGCGGGATACGCAACTCGCGGGAGAGGTTTGAAGTGCTTATGGGCGTCGAGCCGGAAATTTTCAGCAAACCGGGCGGCGGCGCAACGGTTTCGGTTTTTATTCCGCTTACGGAGGCGAACGATGAAGATAATAATAGTTGACGACGAGGTGAGCGCATTGCACACCTTTTTGAACGACGTTATAGGCCGCACCGACGTGGACTACAAGTTTTTTAAGGACGACGAGGAAAATATCTGCGAATACGTTACGAAAAACAATGTTTCGGCGGCGTTTTTGGACATAAATATGCCCAAAATCAACGGGATTGCGCTCGCGGAAAAACTGATTGGGCTGAACCCCGAAATAAAGATTGTTTTTGTAACGGGGCTGGATGTTTCCGCAAGGGATTTAAAAGAGCCCGTTTTAAGCCGCACGGCGGGGTTCTTGTATAAGCCGTACGACGCCGAACAGCTCACAAGACTGCTTATTTCCATCGAACGGCAATCGCCCAAGCTGTGCGCAAATATGTTCGGGGCGTTCGACTGCTTTTTCAACGACACGCTGGTGAGGTTTTCCTCCAAAAAATCAAAGGAACTGTTTGCGTTGCTTTTAACCTACAACGGCAGGGCGCTGACCATGGACGACGCCATCTCACAGCTTTGGCCGGATATGGAAACGGACAAGAGCAAGCCCCTGTACCGGGACGCCGTGTGGCGGCTGAGGAAAACTTTTAACGAGATAGGATTTAACTGCGTCAACTTTGAAAGGGCGCAACTCACGCTCAATAAAACCAACATATCCTGCGATTATTGGGATTATCTCGAAAACGGCGGAACTCCGCCCGACCTGTTTTTGAAGAGCTACGATTGGAGCATAAATTATTTGAACAAATAGCCCCTTCCCCCGCCCGCGGCGGGGGTTTTTGTTGCAAAATAGCCGTTTGGGCATTATTGGAACATGCGCACGGAGCCATTTTACATAAAAACGGTTGATTTTATGCGGAGTGTATGATATAATGACCGCACTAAAACTTATGGAGCAGAATATGAAAAAGTTATTTACGTTTTTACTGCTTTGCATAGCCACCGCCTGTGTTGCGGCGGCTTTTTCTGCCTGCGCGCCAAAAGCCGAGCCTCACACGGCGCACACGTACGGCGAACCCGTACATGTAAAATTGCGCACGTGTACCGAGGACGGTTTGGACAAATGGGTATGTACGGTCTGCGGCGATGAAAAGACCGAAACCATACCCGCGCTTGGGCATGCACTGTCCTACTCTCACAGCGGGGAGGAACTTAAACACACCGCCCATTGCACCCGCGAAAACTGCGGATATTCCGCCGTTGAAGACTGCAATATGGCCACCTCCACCGTCGCGCCCACCTGCACTGCGGAAGGTTACGACAGCCATTCCTGTTCGCTTTGCGGCTACGAATACCGCGACAACCAAAAGGCAGAACTTGGGCATGAATTGGGCGAATGGCAGTTCACGGGCGACCATACCAACCCCGACGGCGTTCACACCCACGCAAGATTTTGCACACATGGGTGCGGCTATTCGGTGCCCGGAGAATGTACCTTCTCCACCCGCACCACCGACCCCACCTGCACCGAGGACGGATATACCGAATACGTCTGCGATATATGCGGTCATCTGCACGACAAACAAGTTAAGCCCGCGCTTGGACACGACTACCCCGACGAGTGGACGTACCTGGGCGAAAACAGGCACGAAAGGCTGTGCCGCAGGTGCGAAAACAAAGAGGAAGGCGCCTGCGAAATGGAGGCAACCACCGTTCCTCCCACCTGCACAAACGGCCAAACAATAACCAAATCCTGCAAGTACTGCACCAACTCACAAAACGAGGCGGGCGAAGAAGTTGCAATCGACCACAAGTGGAGCGTCTGGACTTACGAAGAGGTTGACGGCGTTCACAAGCACTACCGCGAATGCGGCGCTTGCGGCGAAAAGGTCTACGAAACTTGCAACTTTACGGCGCTCACCGCGCAGAACACCTGCACGGACGGCGGCTACACCGCCTACACCTGCGACGCGTGCGGATTTAATTATAATGATGATATAACCGAGCCGCTCGAACATAATTTTTCGGGCTGGCAGAGCGATAAACAGGGCAACCACTTTAAAGTTTGCACCCGCGCCAACTGCGGCGAAGTTGTAACGGCGCAGTGCCAATATACCTCGGTTGAAACAGAGCCCACCTGCACCGACGCCGGCTATATAACCCACACCTGCGGCGACTGCGGCTACGCCTACACCGAGGAGGGCAAAGAAGCCCTCGGCCACGAAATGACGGGCTGGCTGTTCACGGGCGACCACGACAACCCCGACGGCGTTCATACCCACAAAAACAGCTGTACGCGTTGCGGAATTTTTGAAGAGGGCGTTTGCTCCTTCTCCACCAATACGGTAGACCCCACCTGCACCGAGGACGGATATACCGAGTACACCTGCCCCGTATGCAACCACTATCACGATAAACAAATAAAGGAAAAGCTGGGGCACGATTACCCCGACGAATGGACGCACATAGCCGGCACCGATACCCACGAGAGGTTCTGCCGCAGGTGCGAGGACAGACAGGAGGACAACTGCAAGCTTGTTGAAACGGAGAGCGCGCCGCCCACCTGCACTGCCGACGAAGTTGTTACTTTGACCTGCAAATACTGTTCCAACTCCAAAAACGCGGCGGGCGACGAAGTGTCCGCCGGACACAAGTGGGGCGGCTGGACCTACGAAGAGGTTGAGGGCGTACACAAGCACTATCACGTGTGCGACGTGTGCGGCGAAAAGGCCTATGAAACCTGCAACTTTACGGGCGTTACCGAACAGAGTACCTGCACGACGGGCGGCTATACCACCTACACCTGCGACGGTTGCAGCCACAGCTATAAGGACGATTTAACCGACCCCACAGAACACACTTACGACAAGTGGAAGCCCATCGAAGGCTCCATTGAACACAGCCGCGAATGTCTTGTTTGCGGCGACAGGCAGACGGCATATTGCCAATACGAATTTTCACAAAAGATTGAGCCCACCTGCACCGAACAGGGATATACCCTGCTTGTCTGCGAAGAATGCGGTGGCGAAACCAAAGAGGATATAACCGAAATACTGCCCCACGACTTTGGCGGTTGGAGCTATTTTGGGGAAGAAAACGGCAAACATGTCCATAAGCGCACCTGCAACCGCGCGGAGTGCGGCTACACCGAGAGCGGCGAATGTACCGACAGCACTCCCGTTGTAACGGAGCCCAATTGCAGCAGGGGCGGCTACACCACCTACACCTGCGACGAGTGCAACGGCACCTACACCGCAAATCCCACCGACAGGGGCGATCACCAATGGGGACCCTGGAAAGTGGGCTACGGAAAGCCCTACCACCACACAAGAACCTGCACCGTGTGCAAACTCGATAATTCCCAGCTCTGCCATATGGTTACCGAGATAACCGAGGCGGACTGCGAACACGACGGACAGACGGTTGTTAAATGCTCCGAGTGCGACAGAACGCCCGTTGTTACCGTTCACCAAAAGTTAGGGCACGACTTCCCCAAGGAATACAAGCACAACGAGGGCACGGACACCCACTCCCGCACCTGCCGCCGCGAAAATTGCGGACAGACGGAAACAAACCCGTGCGAGTTGGTAACGACCAAGACCCCCTACACCTGCACCGCGAACGAAACAATAACCGAGAGTTGCCTCTACTGCTCCAACTCCAAAACGAGCGAGGGAGAACCGTCCAAAGGACACACCTGGGGTAGTTGGTTGCACCGCGAGGGCACCGAAAACCACTACCACGAGTGCAGTGTCTGCAAACAGCAGGTTGAAGAGAGCTGCAATTACAGCGAAACGATAGTGCCTGCGGACTGCACCACGATGGGGCACACCCTCAAAAAGTGCGACGCGTGCCAAAACGAAATCAAGGTTTACGACGGTTCGAGCGCGTTCGGGCACGAATGGCAGAGCGAATGGGAGATAACCGACGGCACTCACAAAAACACATGCCTCCGCTGCGGGGAAGAGTTTGACGGCCCGCACGACTACTCCGAAACCAATATCTGCGCACTGTGCGGCCACGATGGGCTTGAATATAAACTGAACGACAGCGGAACATATTATATTGTTTTGAGCGACAACAACGTCCAGGCCGCCAAAAAGATTATCATTCCCGAAACTTACGGCGAAAATAACTATCCCGTTAAGGAAATTGCCTCCGGAATGACCTCGGCAAACGGCAAGCTGAACGGGTTTATAAACAACAAAAACCTTGAAGAGGTTGAACTGCCCGAAAATCTTGAAGTTATACGCAGTTACGCCTTCTCCAACTGCGGGAACCTTGTTAAAGTAACGGTGCGCCACGAGGAGGACAACGAATACTCGCCTTCCCTTCAATTGATAGAGGACAACGCGTTCTCCAACTGCAAAAAGTTGAGGTCGGCGGCGAACCTGCCCGAAACCTTAAAAATTATAGGCGAGAGCGCCTTCCGCTACTGCAACGCGCTTACGGAAATTACCATTCCCATGGGCGTGGAAGTTATCGGCGGCTACGCCTTTGCGGATACGGCGTTTGTCAAAAACAAGTCCCACTGGACGGGCAACGCGCTGTATATCAACAAGCACCTTTTGGCGGTTGAAAACGTAGGCGCGGAGTTTGAAATTGCCGAAGGCACCGTTACCGTGGGCGCGGGCGTATTTAAGAACGCAAGCTCTTTGAAGCGGCTGACCATGCACGCGGGCATTAAAACGGTGGACGGCGACGCGTTCCTCGGTTGCGCGTTGGAGAGCGTTACCTTCAACGGCACGCTTGCCCAGTGGCTGGCAATCAACTTTATCAACGAACACGCAAATCCCGTTAAATCTGCCCAAACCTTCAACATTACAAACGCCGAAAGCGGAATTGTTATTCCCGACGGCACCACTTCCATTCCCGACGGCACCTTCCGCGACAACACCGAAGTTACCGAGGTTGAAATTCCCGAAAGTGTTACCTATATAGGCGCAAACGCGTTTGCGGGCTGCACCAATCTTCAAACAATAACCGTGAAGAGCAAAAATATAACCTTTATAGGAAAGGACGCCTTTAAGGACACCAGGTTCTTTACGGAAACCGCACGCAAGAACGGCGCGCTGTACCTTACAACCGAGGACGGGGAAGTGAGCTACCTTATTTCGGTGGACGCTCAAACGCAAACTTTGAATGTTGAGCAGAACTGCCTCATTATAGCCCAATACGCCGCCGAGGGTTGTACGGCGCTTACAACGCTTACTATTAACGGAAACCTTACAACGATAGGCGCATATGCGTTCAGCGGCTGCAAGGGACTTACGGACATAACCTTTGGCGAGAACCTTAAACTTATAGAAGCCAACGCGTTTGCGGGGTGCTCCGCCATTACAAACGCGCACTTCGCAAAGAAGGCAAGCTGGCTGGCGTTCAATTCGGGCGGCGCAGGCAGAGGCAACGAAGTAGGTCCCGAAATCAACTCCGCCGCCGCGTTGAAAATGAATACCGGCAAGTGGCTGTTCAGCTACGCAAAGTAAAATTTAACGAAGTTTATCACAAATCAACCATAGCGGCGCGCAGCGTGTCGCTGCAACCGGGTATCTTAATTGCATTGATTCTTGACTTAATAAACTACAAGTCAAACGTAGCGGCGCGCAGCGTGTCGCTGCAACCGGGTATCTTAATTGCGGGAACTCTTGACATACGTTAGCGCTATTCAACCATAGCGGCGCGCAGCGTGTCGCTGCAACCGGGTATCTTAATTGCGGGAGATCTTGACATACGTTAGTGCTATTCAAACATAGCGGCGCGCAGCGTGTCGCTGCAACCGGGTATCTTAATTGCATTGATTCTTGACTTAATAAACTACAAGTCAA
>CANREJ010000067.1 GCA_947629665.1 uncultured Clostridia bacterium | reverse complement strand
GGCTGTAAAACCTGCCGCGCGGAATACAACAGGGCGTTAAAGGAGTATTTTAAACCGCACCTTAACGAAATGTGCGAAACCTGCCGCACCCGCTTTGACGCAAACCCGTTGAGAATGTTGGACTGCAAGGAAGAGGAGTGCAAAAAAATATCCGCGGGCGCGCCCGAAATAACCGACTACCTCTGCCCCGACTGCGCCGCGCACTTCCAAACGGTAAAGGATATTTTATCGGCGCAGGGAGTAGAGTACACCGTCAACCCCCGCATAGTCCGCGGTCTGGACTATTATTCGCGCACCGTGTTTGAATTTGTGTCAACCGCCATAGGCGCGCAGGGCACGGTTTGCGGCGGCGGCAGATACGACGGCCTCGTAAAGGAACTCGGCGGCCCCGAAACCCCCGCAATAGGCTTCGGCGCGGGGATAGAGCGGCTCATGCTACTTATGGACAACACGGGCGCGGACTATCCCGAAGAGCCAAAACCCGCCATATATATTGCGGGAATGGAGCAAAAATCGCGGTTGGAGGCCTTTAAAATCGCAACCCACCTCCGCCAAAAGGGCATATCCGCCGAGATAGACCATATGGCGCGTTCGGTGAAGGCACAGCTTAAATATGCGGACAAGCTCGGCGCAAAGTTTGTTGCGGTGATAGGCGAAAGCGAGCTTCAAAGCGGCGAGGTCAACATAAAAAATATGGCTCTCGGCACCGTCAGCACGGTTAAAATAGGTCAAATATACGAATACTTAATGGAGGAGATTTGATATGAAAGAGATAGACACCCGTCAATTCGATGAACTTTTAAAGGGTGAAAAACCCGTAGTGTGCGACTTTTTTGCCACCTGGTGCGGCCCCTGCAAGATGCTTGCCCCCGTAATGGAGCAACTTTCGGGGGAGTACGAAGGGAGGGCGGAATTTGTAAAGGTCGACATAGACCAAAACATGGAACTTGCCGCCCGCTACGGCATAATGAGCATACCTTATGTGGCGGTATTCAAGGGGGGCGAAGAGGCGGATAAAACCATAGGCTTCGGCTCCAAGACGGAAATGAAGGAATTTCTGGATAAAAACATTTAAACCAAACCAAAGTAAGGCGGGGCAATTGTTCCGCCTTTTTTGTTTTTAAAAACTTGTAAAGCGCGCGCATATATGGTATAATAACGTATAGTATTAATAAATTTATTGTTTGGAGGCAGACGTGATAGATATTTCCCTGATTGAGCGCACCGACCCCGAACTCGCCGAGGCGTTGCGGCTGGAACTTAACCGCCAGCAAAACAACATAGAGCTTATTGCAAGCGAAAACTTTGTTTCCCCCGCAGTACTTGCCGCGGCGGGCAGCCATCTCACCAACAAGTATGCCGAAGGTTATCCCGGCCACCGCTACTACGGCGGCTGTAAGTTTGTGGATATGGCGGAAGAGCTGGCGCGCAACCGCGTAAAGGAGCTTTTCGGTTGCGAATATTGCAACGTCCAGCCCCATTCGGGCGCGAGCGCAAACCTCGCCGTGCTGTTTGCCGCCTGCAACCCCGGCGACACGGTTATGGGCATGAATCTGGCGCACGGCGGGCACCTCTCGCACGGTTCGCCCGTAAACATTTCGGGAAAATACTTCGATATCGTGCCCTACGGCGTAAGCGAGCAGACGGGGCTTATAGACTATGACCAAATGGAAAAAACCGCCATGGAGTGCAGACCCAAGCTCATAATTTCGGGGGCTTCGGCATATCCGCGCATAATCGACTTCAAGCGCATACGCGCAATCTGCGATAAATGCGGCGCGCTCATGATGGCGGATATAGCGCACATAGCGGGGCTTGTTGCGGCGGGGTTACACCCCTCGCCCGTGCCCTACGCCGACTTTGTAACAACCACCACGCACAAAACTCTCCGCGGTCCCCGCGGCGGCGTAATAATGTGCAAGGAGGAGTGGGGCAAGGCCATAGACAAGGCTGTGTTCCCCGGCGTGCAGGGCGGGCCGCTCATGCACATAATAGCCGCCAAGGCAGTGGCGTTTAAGGAAGCCCTCACCCCGGAATTCAAGAAATATCAGCGGCAAATAGTAAAAAACGCCGCGGCAATGGCGGACGAATACAAAAGGCTCGGCATAAAAATGGTTTCGGGCGGCACCGACAATCACCTCATACTTTTGGATTTAACCGACAAACAGCTCACGGGCAAGGAACTTGAAAGCATGCTGGACGAGGTGCATATGACGGTAAACAAAAACGCAATCCCCTTCGACAAACAAAAGCCCTTTGTAACTTCGGGCATACGCGTGGGCACGCCGGCTATCACAAGCCGCGGAATGGGCGAAAAGGAAGCCCGCGAAATCGCCCGCCTCATAGCGCATATAATATACGGTCGTGAGGAGGCGTACTCCTACGTGCGTGGGGAAGTGGCCGCGCTCTGCAAGGCCTTCCCGCTGTATGCAGACTGCGTAAATTAAAATATCCCCGTCAAAAGTATTGAAATTTGTTAGAATATATACTATAATGATTGTTGACAGGTGATAACATGAAAATAAAAATAACATCCGATTCAACTTGCGATTTAAGCGAAGAACTTGTAAAAAAGTACAATTTAACCATATTTCCCCTCGAAGTTATGCTCGGCGACAAAACTTACGAGGACGGGGTAGACATAACCCCGCAGGACATATTCGAATATGTTTCCGAAACGGGCGTTCTGCCCAAGACTGCGGCGCACTCTTCGGAGGAATACACCGAGTTTTTTACAAGGGAATTGAGCGGCTACGACGCGCTCATTCACTTTGATATTTCCTCAAAGGCGTCCTCGTCCTATTCCGCCGCGGAAATCGCCTCCAAAAATTTTGACGGAAAGGTATACGTTGTGGACTCTTTGGCGCTGTCCACCGGCCAGGGCTTGCTCGTTTTAAAGGCGTGCGACCTTGCCGCGGAGGGCAAACAGCCGCAGGAAATCGTGCAGACGGTAAACGCGCTCCGTCCCAAGCTGAACACCTCCTTCGTGCCCGACGTTTTGGACTATCTGCACAAGGGCGGCAGATGCTCTTTGGCGTCTTTGATAGGCGCAAAAGTATTGAAGTTGCACCCCCTCATTTCCATGAAGGAAGGGCAGATGTACGCCAAAAGGAAGTACATGGGCGGGCTGGACGCGTGCCTCAAAAAATACATAAGAGATTTGGCGGAGGAATATAAAACCTACGATAAAACGCGCTGTTTTATCACCCATTCCAACTGCGAGCCGGAGGTTGTTGAAAAGGCCCGCCGCCAGGTGGAGGAGCTGTTCACCTTCGACGAAATACTCGAAACAAAGGCTGGTTGCGTGGTAACCTCGCACTGCGGCAAAAACACATTGGGCGTGCTGTTTATAACCGAATAGTGTGCCGTAAAAGTGTTGACATGCGCAATAGCGTATAGTATAATAGATAAAAATTCAAGGTTTTTCTTTGGGGCGGGGTGAAATTCCCCACCGGCAGTAAAGTCTGCTAAGCGTAACAAGTTACGCCCGAACGGGTGAAATTCCCGTACCGACGGTATAGTCCGGATAGGAAAAGGAAACCGAAAGCACGTTAAAGCCAATATATATTGAGTTTTGTGTTTTCCGCCCCGAGAAATTCGGGGCGTTTTTGTTGCGTTTTTTACTGCATGGCATACTAGCCCGCCGCGTGCGGCGGGACGGTTCTTCCCACGGGAGAGGAAAAGATTGCAGAAAGCCCCGAAGATTTCTTCGGGGCTGTTTTCCCCGAAAGTTTGGGGCGATACAAGGAATTACTTTGAAAAAAATCATATTTTAAAGGAGATTCTTTGTATGGAACAACAAAACAGCCGGGCGGAATGTTCCGCCGGTACGGACGTAACCGAAGCCGCAACTTCAACCGGAAGCGTAGACGGGGAAACATTGGACGGAAGCGGAAAAACAAAAAAGCGCACCGCCAAACAGTTTTTGGCGGGCTATTTTACGGCAACCCGGATTGCATATCTGGCGTTATTCACCGCGCTCGCATATGTGCTGTATCTGCCCTGGTTCGAGTTCTATATCTTTCCCGCCGTCAGTTTCATGAAGATTGATTTTTCAAACGTTTTCGTGATGATTGCGGGGTTCTCGCTCGGCCCTGTCGCGGGCGTTGTGGTGGGCGTGCTTAAAGAAATTTTGCACGCGCTCACGTTTTCGCAGACCGTGGGGGTAGGCGAACTTGCAAATATACTCATAATGTTGCCGTATGTACTCATACCCTCGCTCATCTATAAAAAGCGCAAGGGCATAAAGGCGGTATTACTGATGATGGCGGGCGCGTGCGCGGCGCAGGTGGTCTGGTCGGTGCCCGTAAACTATCTTTTGACTTTCCCCTTCTATCTCAATCTGTACACCCACAGCGAATGGGCGGCGGGCATGCAGTTCTATCTCGGCGTATGGTATTGGGCGGTGCTGTTCAATCTCATAAAGAGCCTCCTGGTTACCGTTGCCGTAATGATTTTGTACAAGTCCATATCCCGCCTCATCAAACTTACAAACGCCAAATTTACAAAAAAATCCCGCAGTCAATAAAATAATCATTGCAAAATACCGCCGCGGATATTATAATATTCGTATGGCGGTATTTATTTCCAAAAGCGTGCAAAACACAATGGATTTTGCGCGGGAATATTCAAAAACCCTTACGGCAGGAAGCGTGGTGCTTTTAAACGGCGCCATGGGCGCGGGCAAAACGGTGTTTGCAAAGGGCGTTGCGCAGGGCCTGGGCATAGAGGACGAGATTTTAAGCCCCACATATGCCTATATGAACGACTATTCGGGCAAGCTCTACCATTATGACTGCTACCGCCTTACAAGCGGCGCGCAAGCGGAGGCGCTGGGGCTGTGCGATTATTTTTACGCGGGCGGCGTATGCCTTGTGGAGTGGGCGCAGAACATAGCCGACGTCCTTCCCCCCAACTGCCGCAGCGTCAATATAGAAATTATTTCAAAGAACCAAAGACGTATAGTATATGAGTAATTATCTGGCGGTGGACACCTCTTCGGCGCACTTGACGGTGATTGCCAAGAAGGGCGAAAATTTAATAACGAAGTTCACGCAAAACTGCGCCATGCGGCACTCGGTTGTTTTGATGGATGAAATAGACGCCGCGTTAAACGAGGCGGAACTCACCCCCGCGGAGTGCGATTTCTTTTGCGCTGTAACGGGACCGGGGTCGTTTACGGGCATACGCATAGGCATTTCCACCGTAAAGGGGCTTGCGCTGGGAGCCGGCAAACCGCTTTTGGGATTAACCGCCTTCGACGAGATAGCATATAATGTAAACAGCAAAAATTTTTGTGCGGTCATCGACGCGGCACACTCGCACTTTTATGCCCAAGGCTACGGCGAGCGCCCCTTCGGCGCGGCGTATTTGAGCCTGGAAGAGGTCAATAGCCTCGGCTGTCCGCTGTACGGGTTTGAGGATTTGCCCCTGCAAAACTATACAAAACTCAACATATCCCGCTGTTTGCCCGTTGCAATAGAGCGTTGCAAGGGCAACCTGTCAAACTCTGTTTCCGCGCTCTACGTCCGCAAATCGCAGGCGGAGGAGGGCAGAAAATGACTTTGCGGCAGTGGAAATATGAGGACATATTGCGCATTTCCCAGCTCGAAAAGGAGTGTTTCGGGCAGGAGGCGTGGTCGTATATGATGCTCGTTTCGAGTTTTGAAACGGAGACGTTCACGGCAATTGTCGCCGAGGACGGAGGGGAGATTATAGGTTACGGCGGCATAACTTCGGCCTTTGACACGGCGGATATAGCCAATCTGGCGGTAACGGAGCCCTACCGCAGAAGCGGCGTGGGCGGCGCAATTTTAAACGAACTTTTGTCGGTTGCGCAAAAAAAAGGCGCCAAAAAGGTATTTTTGGAAGTTCGTGTCTCCAACACGCCCGCCCTCATAACCTATTTGAAGAGCGGCTTTACGGGCGTTTACACCCGTGCGCGCTACTATCCGGACGGCGAGGACTGCCTCGTAATGGCAAAGGAGCTGTAAATTTTAGTAAACGGCGCGTTCGTGCCCTGCATAGTAAGGGGCGCGGGCAAGGAAATAGTGCTTTTGCACGGCTATCTCTCGCAAAAAGAGAGCTTTTATTACCAGATAGAATTTTTATCCGCATACTACCGCGTAATCGCGCCCGATATGCCGGGGTTCGGCGCAAGCGGGCCGCTTGTTTCCGCTTGGTCCGTGGGCGACTACGCCGAGTGGTTTATAAGTTTTTTAAGGGCGCAAAACGCAACACAGGTGCACATTTTGGCACATTCGTTCGGGGCGCGCGTAGCTTTTAAGGCCATATCCGCCCACCCCGAAATCGCCAAAAGTTTAATTGTTACGGGCGGCGCGGGGCTGGTAAAGCCGCGCAGTGCGGAATATTTAAAAAAGGTGCGGCTTTACAGGCGGGTAAAAAAAATATTCCCGCGGTTTGCCCAAAAACACTTCGGCAGCGAGGAGTACAGGCGGCTTCCGCCCGTCATGCGCGAGAGCTACAAAAAGATTGTAAACGAGGATCTTTCGGCGTGCGCCGCGCAAATCAAGTGCAAAACGTATTTGATTTACGGCAGGGAGGACGCTGTAACGCCCGCCGCGGAGGAGGGCGAAACTTTCGGTCGGCTCATTAAAAACAGCCGTCTGGAATTAACGGAGGGCGGGCACTTCTGCTTTTCGCAATATCCGCAAGAATTCAACGAAAAAATTTTTAACTTCCTCAGGGAGCAATAAATGGGTATTTTTATTTCTGCGCAGGTTACGGCGGAGTGCATAGTTGCCGCAATACTGTTCGCCTGTGCGTTTTCCGCAACATATATAAGGCCCTTGGGCATTTTGCAGAGCTTCGGCTATTCTGGCAAAAAGCTGTTCGGCTGGGCGCGCAAAAAGAACAACCAAATGTTTCCCCGCCAAACGCTCCTGTTTATGCTCTGCGCGCTGTCGTATTCGGCAATCGCGCTCTGTTTTTCCTTTGCGGGCAGGTGGTCGGCGGTTGCCGCATTGGCGGCGTATCTGCTGTTCTTTATACTCTACGCCGTTGCGGACAAAAAGAAGGCGCTCCGCTCCCCCGCGTCGTTCACGCCGCGGTTAAAGCGGCTGTACGTAGTGCTGTTTTTTATAACGGCGGTATGTACCTACGCGGCCATAACCCTCTTAAACTTTGCCGACGTCCTTCTCGGCAACGCCATATTCAGTTATTTGAGATATCTTCCGCTCTCACTGTTCCCGCTCTTGACCCTTCCGCTTGCGGCGTTTGCAAATCTCATCGCCAAAGTTTATGAAGTGCCTCACAACAAGTCTTTTGTAAAAAAGGCGAAGGCGGCGCTGGAAGAGCGCAAAAAATCCCCCTTCACGGTGATAGGCATTACGGGCAGTTACGGCAAAACCAGCGTAAAGCAGATACTTGCCGCAATCCTCTCAAAAAAATACCGCGTGCTGTCAACCCCCCGTTCGCACAACACGCCCATGGGGCTGGCGCTCTCGCTCAATTCCAACAATCTTGAAGATTACGATATATTCATTGCCGAAATGGGCGCGCGCCACAACGGCGACATTGCCGAGCTGTGCGCAATTTGCCCGCCCGATTATTCTGTAATCACGGGCGTCTGCCCCCAGCACCTGCAAAGTTTCGGCTCCATTGAAAATATAATTGCCGCCAAGGGCGAAATTTTATCCGCCACAAAAAAGAGGGCGTTTATCGCCCCCGACTGTTTTAAAAAGTTTGGCGGCTGCCCCTGCGAAAAGTCCCCCGCAGACTGCGTAACGGATATAGACAGCGACTGCGCGGGCACGGCTTTCACCCTAACTTTGGGCGGCGAAAAACTGCGCGTGCGCACCAAACTTTTGGGTGAACATTCGGCGGAAAACATCGCGCTTGCCGCCATGGTTGCGTTTGAACTCGGCATGACTCCCGCGGAAATAGCAAGAGCGGCGGAGGGGCTCGAATATATCGAACACCGGCTGCAACTTATAAAGTCGGGCGGCGTAAACATTTTGGACGACGGTTACAACTCCAACGTAAAGGGCGCGGCGGAAGCGCTTAAAGTTCTGCGCACCTTCGGCGGACAAAAAATCGCCGTAACGCCGGGGCTTGTGGAGCTTGGCGTGCTGGAAGAGAGCGAAAACTACGCCCTCGGCGGCGAACTTGTGGGGCTGGACTTCGTAATTCTTGTGGGCGATACACTTGTTGCGCCCGTAAAGGAGGGCTATCTCAAAGGGGGCGGCGACCCTGCAAAACTCAAAGTTGCGCCCACCTTATTTGCGGCGGAAGAACTTTTAAAGGGCGTAATAAACAGCGGCGATACCGTGCTGTTTTTAAACGATTTGCCCGATATATATTGAGTTTTCAACAAAAAATTCCATTCACCAAAGCTGAAAAATTTTTGGCGGAGGTGATTTTTTTATGCCACAAAAAATAGCTGTTGTATTCGGCGGCGTATCCAACGAAAACGAAATTTCCGTAATAACGGGTGTAATGGCGGCAAACGTACTTCTTTCGGGCGGTTGCCTTGTTTTGCCCGTGTACATATCCCCGGACGGCGTGTTTTATGCGGGCGAAGAGCTGTTAAAACTCAACACGTTCAGGCAAAACGGTTATAAAAAGTGCAGAACCGCGCAAATTTTCGGCGGTGCGGTAAACATATTCAACGCCCGCGGCAAAGTGAAGGAGAGGTTTGTTTGCGACTGCGTTTTAAACTGTTGCCACGGCGGCTGGGGCGAAGGCGGCGGACTTTCGGGCGTGTGCGCGGCGGCTGGACTGCCGCTTGCGGGCGCGGGCGCGTTTGAATCCGCCGCGTTTATGGATAAGTATCTCACAAAAATCGTGCTGGCGGGGCTTGGGGTAACCACCGTGCCCTACGGCTATTTAAAAGACGGCGACTATGAGTGCGGCATGCCCTATCCGCTTATAGTAAAGCCCGCAACGCTCGGTTCCAGCATAGGAGTATGCAAGGCGGAAAACGCCGTACAGCTGAAA
>CANREJ010000066.1 GCA_947629665.1 uncultured Clostridia bacterium | reverse complement strand
CAAAGTATTGGAAGTCCTCCGGGGAGCCGTAGCGCGAGGTGGGCGAAAAGTAGCCCGTTACTTGGTAGCCCCATGACGGGTCGAAGGGGTATTCGCATATACCCATGAGCTCTATGTGGGTATAGCCCATATAATTTACGTATTCGGCGAGTTCGTGTGCAAGCCTGCGGTAGTCGAAATATTGATCCTCATCCCACTTGGAGAGGTCCTTTTTCCAGCTGCCGAGGTGCACCTCGTACACGGACATGGGCTCTTCCAAAAAGTTTTCGTTGTGCCTTGCCTTTTTCCAGTCGGCGTCCTCCCATTGGAAGCGGTCGGGATTGCACACTATGGAGGCGTTTGCGGGGCGAAGCTCCGAGCGGAAGGCATAGGGGTCGATTTTTTGGACTTCACTGCCGTCGGCACGGACGATGAGGTATTTATACTTAACGCCCTCGCACATGCCAGGAACGAACAGCTCCCAAATTTCGTCGTCCATCTTCTGCATAACGTCCTTCCAAGGAGTCCAGCCGTTGCCGTCCGAAACAACGCATACGGCGCGCGCGTGCGGAGCCCATAAAACGAACTGCACGCCCCAAACGCCGTCAACTTCGCGCAAATGCGCGCCCATTTTGTTGTACAGCTCGTAATGCGTGCCGTGGTGGAACAGGTATCTGTCCAAATCGCCGAAAAATTTTTCCATAAATCCTCCAAAGAAAGTTATTCACAAAATTCTCGGCAAGCCGTGCCTGCGAATTTTCGTGAGTTTTAGGACTACTCGTCCTCTGCCTGCGATTTTTTAAGCGCCCACGATTATATAATCGCAGGCATTCACCTCGCCGAGGCAAAAGTGTTTGCAAATTGTGTCGCGCTGGCGCAGGCGTAGCCTGCTTGCGCCGTGAATTGTTTTAGTTCACAAAAATTTTCGTGGCGGCGGGTCGCCGCGGACGGGTTTCTTTATTGCTTTACACTTAACTTACTTTATCGCAGGTCAAACGAGAATTTTTTGTGCCGTTTCATCGCACCCCGACCAACCCACGAGGGAGATTCTCTCGCTCGCTACGCTCGTCTCCCTTCGTCTCGAAATGACAATAAGTAAGTTGCTTTTCTATTATTTTAAAATAATCTACGGCGCAAGCAGGGTTTCCCTGCGCCAGCGCAACACAATTTGCGCATACCTGCGCCTCGGCGGTGGGAATTGCCGCCATTATATTATTGTGCGCCCTTAAATATGGCGGCAAGGGCGAGCGCGGAGTATTCAAAACAGCACAGTGCGCTGTTTTGCCGCGCGAGATGAGCCTGCGCAAAGAGAAAGGCGCAGGCGGTGCCCGAACACGGCGTTGTCCTTACGCCGTGTGAGAAGCAGAGCCGCCAAAACTCACGAAAAATTTGCGCCTTATTATCTGAAATATTTATAATAAGGTGCGCAAACCGTCGCTACGCTCGGGCGCAGCGCCCGCAACGGCGCGAGATTTTTGTGAATAATTTTAATTGTCGAATTTGTAGTAATACACGCACCCCGTCTCCGGCGGCAAAGTTAAAAACAGTCTGCCGTTTTGTATCTTTTGCTTTTGTTCGGTCAAGTCCAGACTGCACTCCGAACAAAAGAATTTACGCGTCATATACGCCTCGTTTCTGGGAACGCCCAACTGCCAAACGGGCGCGTTGAGATTGATTTCCGCGTCCGAGCAGTTTATGACTACGGCGCAACATTCTTCCTCATCCGACCTGCCGTAAATTATATAGCCGTTGCCCGCGTCCAGCTCCTTAATACTGCCCATTTTGAGGCACTTGATTTTTTTCCGCAGGCCGATTGCCTCCTTGTGGAACTGCAATAACTCCTTATCCTCGTTGCCCCAAGGGTATGTTCTGCGGCTGTCGGGGTCCGTCCAGCCGACTTGCCCCGCCTCGTCCGCGTAGTAAATTCCGGGGGAGCCCGGCCAGGTCATTTGAATGAGTACGGCAAGCTCCATTACGCGTTTATCCACGTTATAACCCGCCTCGTGCGGGCCCTTTGTGCGGAGCGTTCCCACCGTGCGGTTGGTGCGCGTTAAAAAGCGGGAATGGTCGTGGTTTGAGAGCTGGTTCAAAGCCGAGTCCAGCGCGGGACGGGGGAACTTTGACATGCTTTTGAACATGGCGGCAAAAAACGCCTTGCCATCCCACAGTTTGCTTTCGTCAAACGCCTCGGAGTGCTTATCCATTCCCGTCAAAAACCAGGAAACGGGCTCCATAAAGGCGTCGTAATTCATAACCGAATCCCATTCCTTGCCGTTGAACCAGCTTTCGGGGGAGCCGTAATGCTCGGCAAACACAAAGGCTTCGGGATTTGCCTCGCGCACACAGGTGCGAAATTTTTTCCAGAATCTATGATTATAGCGTGCGCTGTGCCCCAAATCGGCGGCTACGTCCAAACGCCAACCGTCCACGTTATACGGTTCGCTCACCCATTTTCCGCCCGTGGAAATTATATAACCTTCCAGCTCCTTGCTGTGTTCGTAGTTGAGCTTGGGCAAAGTTTCAAAGCCCCACCAGCCCTCGTATTCGCTGTGGGCCTCGTGAGGTTTTTTGAATTTGAAGTAGCTCCTGTACGGGCTCTTCGCGGACTGGAACGCGCCCGGAGCGTAGCCCTCTTTGTTGAGGTATATGCCCTCCCTGTCCATCCACTTGTTGAAGGAACCGCAGTGGTTGAACACGCCGTCTATAACAACTTTCATGCCGCGGCTGTGGATATCCTGCACAAGTTCTTTAAAAAATTCGTTGCTCTTTTGGAGGTTTACGCGGCCGGTAGTGCGTGTTATATACTTGGGGGCAAAGCCGTTGTGCTTTTCCCAATGTTGCATTCTGTGGTCTACGTCCTCCTCGATTATCGCGAGGTGGGGGTCGATATAGTCGTAGTCCTGCGTGTCGTACTTGTGGTTGGAGGGGGATACAAACAGCGGGTTGAAATAGATTGCCTCCACGCCCAAATCCTGCAAATAGTCCAGCTTTTGCTTTACGCCCTGCAAGTCGCCGCCGTAAAAACAGCGCACGTCTAACTCGTCGGGGAATTTATACCACTCCCTTATCCGCTTGGAGTGCCCGCCCGTGTAGTAAAACTCGTTGTCCTCCACGTCGTTGGAGGGGTCGCCGTTGCAGAAGCGGTCGGGGAATATCTGGTAAAAAACCGCGCCCTTTGCCCAATCGGGCACTTTAAAACCGGGCACAAAGGAAAATTCGTACTCCGCCTGGGTGTTTTCCACACAGCCGAGGCGGTTGTAGAACACAACGTCGTCCTCGTCGGAGATTTCAAAGTGATACTTTACCTGTTTTTCGGGGCACTTGAACGAAAATTCGTAGTAGTCAAAATAAACGTCCTTTCTTACGGACACAATCTCGCGCCGTTGCTTTAAGGTCATTAATTTCATGTCGTGCTTAACGCCGTTTACAACAACGCAAACTTTCAAGGCGTCGTTTGCAAGCGTTCTTATGCGCACGGTTACTCTGTCGCCCGCGGAAGGCTCGTAAGGGGTCTTGTATCTTCGGGTTTCGTCGCTGAACAGCGCGTTTCTGTTAATCATTTAAAAGTCCTTCTTCACGCCTTATTTCATCTTAAAAAATTGTAACATAAAAGCAATTTAAAGTCAATACGGGTTTATTAATTAAGCTGCCGTTTCATCGAGCCTCGACCAATCCACGAGGGCAACGTTACGTTGCATCCGGGTTTCTTTATTACTTTGGCGGTAGACATACTTTACCGCAATTCAAGCGGCGTGTCGCTGCACCCAAGTTTCTTTATTGCAGTAGTTGTTGACCCACTTTACCACAAGTCAAACGACGTTACGTTGCATCATAGTTTCTTGCAGCGTGTCGCTGCACCCAAGTTTCTTTATTGCGGTAGTTGTTGACCCACTTTACCGCAATTCAAGCGGCGTGTCGCTGCGGCCGGGTATCTTTATTGCAGTAGTTGTTGACCCACTTTACCACAAGTCAAACGACGTTACGTTGCATCATAGTTTCTTTATTGCGGGAGCTGTTATTACGTAGTTAGCAAGTGCGCAGATACGAGCAGAACGAGGCGCCTGCGGATTTTGCGATGGGAGTTTACTTATACGTAAATGTCGTACCGAAGGCGTTAGCCTTACCGAGCAAAAACGTAAAGGCAACAATGTTATGCGACGTATATCCGCACTTGGCGGTAGCTTGCGGTGGGTAGAAGCGAGTTATGCAAGGCGCGCGAGGATAACTTGAAGGAGTTTACTAAATAGTAAATGACTGAAAGTTGCCGCAGCGCAACACAGCAGAACGACGCCTTATACATAACGCCGCGGGAGCCTGCGGTGGGTAGAAGCGAGTTATGCAAGGCGCGCGAGGATAACTTGAAGGAGTTTACTAAATAGTAAATGACTGAAAGTTGCCGCAGCGCAACACAGCAGAACGACGCCTTATACACGCCGCTCGGTAGTTAGTTTAAAATAACGTCCTTTAAACTCCTATACTTTTCGACGGCTATCTTCGCCAGCAGGTTTATGTCGAACGCGCCCGAAAACGCTTCGTCCGAAAGCGCCTTTGCCGTGAAAATCGTCTGCACGGGGAACCTTAAATTCTTTATTTCCGAAAGCACCCTGCCCGATTGCCGCGTGCCCATAAAATCTCCCCCGCCGCGGATTTTGAGGTCGGCTTCGGCTATTTCAAAGCCGTCGGTACTGTTCTTTATAACGTTTAAGCGCGCCCGCGCCTCGTCCGTATCCGCCCCCATCAACAGGAAACAGTAGCTCTTTTTATCCCCCCTGCCCACTCTGCCGCGGAGCTGGTGAAGCTGTGAAAGCCCGAACCGCTCGGCATTGTAAATTATCATGGTCGTGGCGTTGGGCACGTCCACGCCCACCTCTATGACGGTGGTGGACACGAGGCAGTCGTACTCCCTGTTTTTAAAGGCCGCCATGACCTCGTTTTTTTGCTTGTCCTTCATTTTGCCGTGCAAAAGGGCTATGCGCACACCCGGCATTTTGGTCTGCAAATCCTCGTAAAGTTCGGTAACCGACATCACGGTGCCCTCGTCGTCGCCCTCTATTTTTGGGCAAACAAAGTAGGTCTGCAAGCCCTGTTTTGCTTGTTCTGCAACGTAGCGGTACATATCGGCGTACTTTCTTTCGGGGATTATTGCCGTGGAGACGGGTTGGCGGGATTGGGGCTTATCCTTGATGGCCGTTATATCCAGATCGCCGTAAAAAATGAGCGAGAGCGTGCGCGGAATGGGGGTTGCGCTCATTACCAACACGTCGCAACCATCTCCCTTTTGCGTGAGCGAGGAGCGCTGTGCCACGCCGAATCGGTGCTGTTCGTCGCACACGGCAAAGGCGAGGTTTTTAAACTGCACGTCCTCCTCCAAAACGGCATGGGTGCCGCAAACTATGTTTATATCGCCGCTTAAAAGCCCCTTTTTTATCTGCCGCTTTTCGGCGGCGGGCGTGGAGCCCGTAAGCGTAGCTGAATTGTATTCGGGGAAATATTGCCCGATGAGCGCGGCGTTCTGGCGGGCGAGGACTTCGGTGGGGGCGAGCATTGCCGCCTGGTAGCCCGATTTGACCGCCATATATATCCCCGCGAGGGCAACCGCCGTTTTGCCGCTTCCCACGTCGCCTTGAAGGAGCCTGTTCATATTGTGCGGGGATTTAACGTTGTTGTATATATCCCCCACCGCCTGCTTCTGCCCCGGCGTAAACTCAAAGGGAAAGCGGGAAATAAACCCGTCCAGCTGGGCGCGGGTAACGGAATAGGCGTTCATGCGCGCGTCATCACGCCCGCCCTTTATTACTTTGAACGCCGAAATAAGCAAAAAATACTCTTCCAGCGCAATCCGCCGCGAGCCCGACTTTATATCCTCCTGAGATTGCGGGGCGTGAACCTTTATATACGCCTCCTTTAAGGGCATGAGTTCATACTTTTTTTGTATTGATTGGGGGATATATGAGGGGCAATTGAGTTTTTGCAGGGCCTGCCTGACCGCCTGCCTTACCACCCCCTGCGTGAGCGAACCCGCAAGCGGGTACACGGGAATTATGCCCTGCAAGCGGCTGTCCGCGCCCGCAACTTCAAAGGACGGGTTTACCATTTGGCAACCCAACCCGTACTTGTTTTGCACTCTGCCGTAAAACAGGTATTCGCCCGTCTGCAATTTTTGCGCGACGTAGGGCTGGTTGAACCAGATTGCCGTGAAAATAAAGTTGCCCTGGCGGCAGAGCGCCTTTACGACCGGCCGCTTTGTAAAGCGGTTCTGCTCCACGCTTACAACTTCGCACGCGGTTAAAATAACGTCGTTGTGGTAGGCGTCCTTTATGGGCGTAACGTGGGTCAAATCGAGATAGTCGCGCGGGAAGTGCCGCAAAAGTTCTTCCGCCGTATAAATATTGAGTTTGTTGAAGTCCTTTTCCCGTTTTTCGGAAATGTACTTTAAAGAAGTTAATTCCATATTTAAAAACAAACAGTTCCAAAAAGCGTTTAAACCTTTTGAAACTGTTGCGCCTTATAATTTTCTGTTTTTTATTCGAGCGAAACCATGTAGTAATACACGGGCTGGCCGCCGAAATGGAAGTCCACGTCGCAGTCGGGATACTCCTCGCCCACCTTACCCGCAAGCTCTTCGGCCTCCTCCTCGGTAACGCCTTCGCCGTAGTACAGGGTTATCATTTCATGCTCTTCCCGCTTTAACGCCTTTATGAGTTTGAGGGTTGTTTCGGCAATGTTTTCGCCCTTGGCAAGTATGCGCTTGTTGTCCAGGCCTATTATGTCGCCCTCCTTTAATTTAAAGCCGTTCATGGTGGTGTTGCGCACGGCGTAAGTTACCTGCCCCGAAGCGACGTTGTCTATTGCGTGGGTCATATTGGTTTTGTTTTCGGGCACGGATGCCTCCGGGTCAAACGCGAGCGCCGCCGCAAAGCCCTGCGGAACGTTTTTGGTGGGGATTACGTGAATGGTGCGCTTTGTTACAAGGTCCTTTGCCTGTTCCGCCGCCAAAATTACGTTGGAGTTGTTGGGGAACACGAACACGTTGGAGGCGTTTATCTTTTGCACCGCGTCGGCTATATCCTGCGCGGAGGGGTTCATCGTCTGTCCGCCCTCTATAACCCTGTCGCACATCAAATCCTTGAATATCTCTTCCAGACCGCTTCCCGCGCAGATTGCAAGCATGCCCATTTCCTTTTTTTCGGCTTCGAGCTTGGCCTTCAACGCGCGGTTCTCTTCGAGCATGTTTTCTATTTTAATTCTGTCCAGCTCGCCCAGCTCCAAAGCGTACGAGAGGGCGCGCCCCGGCGCGTTGGTGTGTACGTGTACTTTTATGAGTTCCAGATCGCCTATGCAAATTACGCTGTCGCCTATCTGCATCAGCTTTTCTTTGAGCCTGTCTATATCGGCAAGCGTGGTCATCTGCTTTAAATTTATTACGAAAAATTCGGTGCAGTAGGCAAATTCAATGTCGCCCAAGTCCAGATTTATTATATCCGAATTGTCGCCGAAGAGGTCGTCCTCGCTCTTTTTGGCGTCTGCCGCAGCCTCTGTGGGGATATCGCCGAGTTCGCTGTCGTCCCCCGAAATCGCCGCAAGGAAGCCGCGCATTATCTGCATTAAACCCACGCCGCCCGAATCGACTACGCCCGCCTTTTTGAGTACGGGGAGAAGCTCCGGAGTCTTGGCAAGGGCGTCGTCGCCTACCTCTATAAGAGCTTTGAAAAAGTCTACAAAATCTTTATGTTTGCTTGCAAGTTTGCCTGCCGACTCGCTCATGAGCCGCACTACCGTGAGAATTGTGCCTTCCTTGGGAATGGAAACGGCGCCGTAGGCAACCTTGGTGCCCGCCTCCATTGCCTTTGCGAAAGTTTTTGTGTCAAACGCGTCCTTTGTGTCCCTCACAACCGAGCATATGCCGCGGAATATCTGGGAGGAAATAACGCCCGAATTGCCGCGCGCGCCCTTTAAAGCGCCCTTGGAAACGGCGTCGCATATCTCCTGGAAGCGGTTGGAGGTGCAGGCGTTCATTTCCTTTACGGCAGATTGAAGCGTGAGCGACATGTTTGTGCCCGTATCCCCGTCGGGAACGGGAAACACGTTGAGGGCGTCGACTTTTGCCCTGTTTATTTCAAGCATTCTGGCACCGGACGCAACCATTTTGCGGAATTCGGTGCTGTTGATTGTTTTTTGCATGGTACTCCTTTTTTTTGCCGCGCACTACGGCAAAATTCGCACAATCAAAAAGACCGTGCGATAATATTACAGCTTGACGCCGATGATGTTGACGTTTACGGTGTCCACTATCATGCCCGTAAAGTGTTCAACTCTGTATTTAATACTCTCTTTTAAAGATTCTGCCACGGCGTTTATGGATACGCCGTACTTAATAATAACGTTTACGTCGATAAAAATCCTATCGCCGTTTGTTACAACCTTGACTCCCTTGCCGTCCGTCTTTCTTTTTAAAAGCTCGGAAATGGAGTCGGTGATGTTGCGGGACACGGTATCCACTATTCCGTAACATTCGAGCGTTGCGCTCTTTGCCACTTTTGCGATTGCCGAATCGGATATTGAAATTTTACCGTACACGTTGCTTGTGTTTACCGACATAACTTTTACCGTCCGATTGCTATTTTATACCATTTGAAAGTTTTTTGCAAGTATTTCCCGACAATTATCGGTATTTCGTGCAGTTCTTATATAAAATTATTTTGAAAAATATAAAAAAATAAAACTTTGCGGCAATTTTTGATTGATTTTTTTTAAAAGCCGTGTTATATTTAGAAAGGTCGTAAATTTTAAACGGCTTTATTTTTAACGATTTTATCCCACGGAGGTATAAATAATATGTCAAGAGTTTGTGAAGTGTGCGGCAAGGGCCAGACGAGCGGCAACAACGTGAGCCACTCCAAGAGAAGGACGAGGAGAACTTTTAAAGCCAACGTCCAGAAGGTTTCCTATATTGCAAACGGCAAGGTAACAACGGGTTACGTTTGCGCAAGGTGCCTTAAAACCGTTGAAAGAGCGTAAATACATTGAATTGTCAAACTAAGTGCAACAGTAAGAGATAAAAAAGTTAAATAAATCAACAGGTTTTTTGTAAGATA
>CANREJ010000065.1 GCA_947629665.1 uncultured Clostridia bacterium | reverse complement strand
AATCTTATTCTAACACAGTTGATTTATATGAACTACTTTTTTACCCTTACCCGTTGCACTTGTTATGATAATTCACCAATACATTTTAAAGCGGCGGGAGCAAAATTGCTCCCGCCGCAAATTTTTTTGTTCTATTTTGGGTCTATGCGCCCGCAAAGTCGCCCGTAATTTTCAGCACGACGCCAGAAAACTCCGCTTTGAGGCACTTGGTTGCAAACAGGCAAAGATACATATATTTGCCGTCGACCGAGTCGAGCTTGAAATCGAAGAACTGTTTTTGGTAAGTTTTGCCCTCCGCCCTCACTTCGGCGGTTATTTTTTGGCCTTCGCGCACGAGCTTCAATTCCAGCGTTGTTCCCTCGCCTACCGTTACGGGATTCTTTGCCCAATTAAGTTTGGAGCCCTCGCGGTAAAATACCGCGTTGCCCTCCGGATAGCCCAAAACTCCCGATACAATGTAGTCCGAAAGCGCCGCAACGTCCAGACGGTTGACGTATATGTCGTCGCGGAGCATCAGCCCGAAGCCGCTCTGCCCGTTTGCGCCGCCGCCCGCCTTTACGATTTTTACGGTTGCCGAGGCAATGAAATTTTTGCCTGAGGGGATTGGCGTAAACGCCGCCGCAATTCCGTCGCCCGACGGGGCTATTTTGCCCTTTGTCTGCATGGGATCCGACCAAACGGTAAACACGCCGCCATTATACTCCGCGCCGAAGGGCGAAAAGCCGTTGCCGCCCAAATCGCCGAAAGCTGTGGCATACCAGCCCTCCGCAACCTGTTTTGCGGCCGTGGTTGAGGGCTCAAAGGGCGTGTATACGGGCTTTTTATAGTCCGCCCAAACCGCCCCGCGGAAGTCCTTTTTAAATTCGGGCGGTGTAATGTCCTTTTTAACAAGATTTTTAAGACCGCAACCCGACGCTTCCACCGCCTTGGCAAAGGCGTATGCGATTCGCTTTGCGCCGTAGCTGTTGAGGTGGGTGCCGTCCATGCCGAGCGGTTCCCTGGTTTCTTCGTCCGTGTAGGTGGCGTGGGAGTGGAAATACGCCGCGCCTGCGTTATCGGCAATATATATTGCCCGCGTTATTGCGGTGAGGTCGATTACCTCCGTGCAGGTGGCTTTGCCCAACTCGCGTATGGCCTGCGCGTAGTCGCCCGACGGGGTTATGTGGACGGACGTGCCCCCGTACTCCCCCGACAGGTCGTACCTGACAATGGGCGTACAGAGTACAGGCGTGGCGCCCCTCTCTCTTGCGGGCTTTATGTAATTTTGATAAAGATTATATTTGAAAGAGGGCCCGCCCTGCACGCCGCTGTCGGTTAAATCCTTGGCGGGGTCGGTGTAGCGCGCCGCGTCCTCCTTTTTTTCGTCGTTGTGCCCGAAGCCTATTATGAGGTAGTCGCCCGCAGAAAGCCCGCTCATAAGCGTTGCGTAATTGCCCGATTTGTCGGTTAAAAAATCGAGCGAACTGCGCCCCGAAAGGGCAAGGTTTACTATTTGTTCCTTTTTGACGTCGAAATAGTTGTACAGCTCCGCGCCGTAGCCGCAACGGGGAAGATATATCCTGTCGGGCACGCGGTACTCGCACACGGTGGAGTCGCCCACAACAAAAATTTTACCGTTGAACCGTTCCATAAACGCCTCCTCAATATTCCGCCCCGAAAGTAACCGTTGCGTTTAACACCGCCTTGTTGCTGTACTCCACGCCGTTGCTTGAAACGGAATCGTTTTCTGTTTTAACCTCTTGCCACTGCTCCTGCGTGCCGCCGAAATATATGCGAGAAAGCGCGCCGTCGTTGTGGAAGGCATGTCCCACAATTATATCGCTGCCGTTCATGATTGCGCCGTAAATTGTTTTGAGACCTGCGGGAAGATATATCTCCTCCAAAGCGGTGCAGTAGCCGAATACGCCCGACTCCAAAACCGTTACGCCCGCGCCCACCTTTACGCTTTTAAGCGAGGTGCATGTGTGGAAGGCGGCCACGCCTATCGCGGGTACGAACTCCGTTACGGTGTTGCCGTTTTCGTCCTTTACCTCGTTGCCGTTTTCGTCAAGCGTAGGCTCCTGCGTCTCTATGAGGCTGTCGGGCAATACAAGACTTGTAAGCGATTCACAGCCGAAAAATGCAAAGTTGCCTATTTTTTGGAGGGTCTGCGGAAATGTAAGCTCCGTAAGGGAAAAACAGCCCTCGAACGCCTTTACGTTTATGCGTTCCAGCTCCTTGGGGAACTCTATGGTTTTGAAGGCGCAGTTATAAAAGGCGAAGCCGTCTATGATTTTTACCGAATCGGGAATGTTGATTTTTTGGAGTTTGCCGCAGTAACCGAACATGCCCCAGGCAATTTCTTCGAGGGCGCTGCCCTCCTCAAACACAACCTCTTCCAGCGCGTAGTTGTAGGAAAACGCCGCCGTGCCCACAGTTTCTATGCTTGCGGGGATTGTGATTTTGGTGTACATGGCGTTGGAAAAGGCGGTCGCCTCTATCTCCTTTACGGGCAAACCCTCGTATTGGGAGGGGATCACGAGCTCGCCCCTCAATGCGGAGGCGTTGCCGTCAACGCTTACCGAATAATATTCGTTGCCGGAGGCGTCGGTCTTTTTTATGTAGCCCACGCTTGCCGAACAGCCCGAAATTACGGGCACGGAAAGCGCGGCCACCGCCAGCGCCGCAACGATTGCAATCGATTTTTTCATAACGCCATTATATTAACATATATGCGCGTAAAAATCAAGTGAAATTTTTATTTGCATACCTCTTTGAATACCCGCAGAAAATTTTTGCAGGCTATTTTTTCCAGAACGCCGCAACTTATGCCTTGGCCGTGCAAAAATTCCAATAACTGCGGCATATCACGGGGGTAAACGGCTATTTCCCCATTGGGAACGCCGTCCCAATCGCTGCCGAACGCGGGAGTTTCCTCGCCCGCGACGTTTATTATGTGCTTTATGTGCGCGGCGATCTCTTCGTATCCTCCCCCGCCGCCCAAAAATTTTTTGTAAAAATTTACGCCCACAACCCCGCCGCAGCCGGCTATTTGTCTGAGCTGTGGGTCTGTGAGGTTGCGCGGGTTGCGGCACAACGCGCGGGCGCAGGAATGGCTGGCAACCACGGGGATTTTGCGGTTTTTTAAAATTTCCGCGGCGCCGCCATCCGAGAGATGGGATATATCGGCTATTATCCCGCAGGCGTCGAGGGCGGCGAGCGCCTCCCTGCCCTTCTCCTTTAAGCCGCGCTTCTCCGCTCTGCCGTCCGCGCGGACGTTTGGGTAGGCGAGCGCGTTTTGGAAATTCCACACGAGGGACGCCATTATCACCCCTTCGGCGCGCAATTTGAGCACGCTATGTGTATCCCCGCCCGTAAAGCCTATGTTTTCGCAGGTGAGGGCGCAGGGGACCTTGCCCTGTTTGAGCGCAATTAAAAAATCGCCGTAATTTTTTACGGCGGCGTATCTTCCGTGCGAAAAAGTTTTTATAAATAAAGTCCTGGCCGCGGCGTATGCCGCGGCGCTGTTGTCCTTGGTGAATACCGAAAAACACAAAAAGTTGCCCGGCGCAAGTTCCCGCGGCTTTACCTGCCCTTTTAACGGACGCGCGCACGTGAGCGCGTCGCAGTGCATATCCGCAATTATTTGCGGCAGATAAGTTTGAGGATTTTGCGCACGGGTTTGGGCGGTTTTACGCATATTATGGTCATACTTCCCCCCTGTTTACTATTATGAGGGCAACCCCTTCAACGCTCAAAAAGGCGCAGTCATCCTCCGCAATGTTGGATATTCCGCGGCACTCGCCATAAGAGATTTGTTTGGGATAGGAATATTTAAGCCCTTTGGAATCCATTATATTCAATTTGCCGCCAAAAGGTAACACCGATATTGTTTTGCCCGCGTATCCGCCCAGATTTATTTTGCCAGACGCGGGGAACATTATGGAGTTTTCGGTTATCATGGTGCATTTTGTGCCGCGTTCGAACGCGCGGTACATCAGGTGCAGGTTGCCCAAAAAATGGTCCTCCCTGCCGCCACCGCCGCCGTAAATTTCAATTTCGTCCGCGCCGCTTTCAAGCAGTTTGAAGAGGGCAATTTCGCCGTCCGTACAGTTTTTTTCGGCGGGATATATCTCCTCCGGCGGAGGGTCGGGGATATAGCCCAAGCTGTCGAAATCGCCCACCGTCTTATCTATTTTCACCCTGCCCCGCGCCCAATTGTAAGCGCCGTCGCAACAATACACAACCGCGCCCGAAGCGTCTATTTTTCCGTTGTAGGGCATGCCGTTTAAAAGAATTATGCCCTTCATCTTCTTAACGCCGCTATCGTTTTGGCGGGGTCCTTGGAGCGGAACACCGCAGAACCCGCAACCAAAACGTTTGCACCCGCCTGCTTTATCAGCGCGGCGTTCTCTTCCGTTACGCCGCCGTCCACCTCTATATCGAGGTCGGGCTTGCCCGTTTTTATTGCATACGCGCGCGCCTTTTTTATTTTTTCAAGCGTTTCGGGGACGAATTTCTGGCCGCCATAGCCGGGGAAAACGGTCATTATCAGCACCATGTCGCACAGGGGGAAAACTTCGAAAATGTTTTCCACGGGCACGTCGGGGTTTACCACCGCGCCGCATTTTACGCCGTAGCTTTTGATGAGTTGGAGGGTCTCCTTCAAATAGTTTACGGATATTTTATTGCACGCCTCGTAGTGTACGGTTATTATGTCCGCGCCCGCTTCGGCAAAAAATTTTATCTGCGTTTTGGGATGCTCCGTCATGAGGTGGCAGTCCAGCGGGAGTTTTGTGAGGCGGCGGATATCTTTTACCATCTGCCCGCCGAACGTTATGGGTTCCACAAAACTGCCGTCCATCACGTCGCAATGTATCATATCTCCGCCCGAAGCCTGTATCAGCTTCACCGCCGAAGCCATTTTCGAAAAGTCGGCGGCGAGTATGGACGGGGCTATTTTAATCTGCATAATTTTTGCCTCCTGAGTAAGTTTTGCGCATATGTATTTGATTTCAGTCCTCCGCTTTTAAATATCCCGCCCTGAGCTGGCCGCACGCGCCGCCTATATCGCCGCCCATGGAACGGCGCACCGTGGCGGAAATTCCCCCGCCGTTGAGCGCGGCGGCAAACTTGTAGGCCATGGCCGAACTTGCGGCTTTGAGCGTGCGCTCCTTTACCTCGTTCAGCCTTATTAAATTCACGTGGCAGGGTCTGCCCTTCAACAGGGCGATAAGCTCCGCGGCATGAGCGGCGTCGGCGTTTTCGCCGTCTATCAATGAATACTCGAAAATATACCGCCTGCCCGTCTTTTGGAAGTAGTAGTCGCACGCCTTTAAAATTTCGGCTATCGTGTACTTGTTGGCTATGGGCATTGTGCGGCGCCTGCCCTCGTCAGTGGTCTGGTGGAGGGATATTGTGAGGTTCACGGGGATACCGAGGTCGGCAAGCTCGTAAATTTTGGGCGCTATGCCGCAGGTTGAAAGGGATATATTCCTTGCGGAAATATTCAGCCCCTCCGCCGCAGTTACGTTTTTTAAAAAACCGGTTACCTCTTTAAAGTTATCCAGAGGCTCGCCGCTGCCCATCAGCACTATATTTGTTACGCCGCGCACGCTTCCCCTTTGGTGCATGGCGTTTATTACCGTTACCTGCGATAAAATTTCGCCCGAAGTCAGGTTGCGCACAAGCCCGCCCAGCGTGCTGGCGCAGAACTTACAGCCCATGCGGCAGCCCACCTGCGTGGATACGCACTGCGTGTTGCCGTATTTATACTGCATAAACACGCCCTCGATTATGTTGCCGTCGGCAAGACGGAAGAGATATTTTTCGGTGCCGTCCACGGAGCGGAAAATCTTTTCCACCTTTACGGGCTCGTCCTCATACTCTTTGAGCAACTCCTGCTTTAAGGAGGCGTCAACGTTGGTTTGGGAAATTTTTTTGCCCTTTGCAAGCCCTTCCGCAAGCTGTTTGGCGCGGAAAGGCTTTGCGCCGAGTTCCAGCACGACGGTTTTGAGTTGTTCAAAGGACAGATCCTGCAAAATTTTTTTCATCGCTTTATGAACCGTGTTAAATAAAAGCCCGCGCCCATGGATATGTGCGGCAAAAACTGTAAGCCGTATTTTGTTGTTGCGTGGCCGAGGGGAGACTGCGGAATACTCAACACGTACTGCGGGTTTTGCTCCAAAAAGGCGCATGCAACCGAGTCGTTTTCCTCAGGAAGAACGGAGCAAGTGGAATAGTAGAGCGAGCCGCCGCGTTCAACGTATTTTGCGCAGTTGTTTAAAATTTTGAGCTGTTCCAATGAGAGGGCGGCAATGTCGCTCTCCCTGCGGAAGAGTTTTATGTCGGGGTTTTCGTTTATTACGCCCGTGCCAGAGCAGGGCGCGTCCACGAGTACGGCGTTGAATTTTTCCTCAAATTCGGGGTTGAAAACGGAGCTGTCCGCTAAAACCGCCCTGACGTTATTTGCGCCCATGCGCTCCTTGTAAGAGTTTATGAGTTCTACCCTGTGGGGGTGCAGTTCGCAGGAAATCACTTCGCCGCACTTCGAGGCGAGAAGAACGGACTTGCCGCCGGGCGCGGCGCAGGCGTCCAAAAGGCGTTCGCAGGGGGATATTGCCGCGCAAATTGCCACCGAACCCACCGACTGGAAGGTGTAGCCGCCGCTGAAAAAATCTTCCCCGCGCACAAAATTGGGAAATATGTACACGTCTTTAAAGGGCGTTTGGATATGGGGCTTATTTAAATAATTTTCCGCGCCGCGAACAAAGCGCACGCACACGCCAAGGCTGGGCGCAGATAAAATCTGTTCCGCCTCGCCCTTGTAACTGCGCCTTATGCGCTTTGCGAGCCAAAGGGGCGCGCTTGTTGTAAGCGACAGGCGTTCGTCTGCACGTTCGGGGAGCGCGGGCGGTTTATAGGAGCGCAAAAAGGCGTTTACAAAGCCCGCCGCGCCCGATTTGCCGAGTTTTTTGGTGAGTTCCACCGCCGAGTCCACAACCATGTAGTTGTGCTTGCCCATAAATTCAAGCATGTATACGGCGATTTTTATGATAAGTTTTACGGCGGGCTTGGGGGCTTTTTGCACGTTTGCCGAAACCAAGGCTTCCAGCCATACGTCCTTTTCAAGCACTCCGTAGCATATTTTTACGGTGCGCGCCTTGTTGAGGGGTTCGGCGGGCGTGGAAGCTATTGCCTGCTTTAAGTACGCGCCCTCCCTGTAAACCTTGGTAAGTATTAAAAAGGGGTCGTACAGCGGGTTAGTCAAGGACGTCGCCCGCCTTTATTTTTCTGCCGTTCACAAAGTCCCGTGCGGGCATGATTTTTCCGCCTGCGGGCTGTAAACAGGTGATACGTATTGAGTTTTTGCCGCACGCAACCGCTATGCCGGACTTGTCCGCGCACAAGACCTCGCCCGCGCGGCCTTCCTCCGCAGAGAGTTCGGCGTTTAAAATATTGAGGGGCGCGCCGTTGAAGCCGCAATACGCCGCGGGCTGGGGGCTGAACGCCTTTATCTTTTTTAAAACTTCCTCCGCAGGCTCCGCAAAGTTGAGTTTGCAGTCCTCTTTTTGGATTTTTTTGCAGTAGGTGGCCCTTGATTCGTCCTGCAAAAGCAACTGAACATTGCCCGCATCGAGGTAACCTACCGCCTCGACAGCCGCCTCCGCGGCGAGCACGGACAGCTCATTTGAGAGTTCCCCGCACGTTTTATTGTCCACGCGGCAACGCTTTACAAGCAAGATGTCCCCCGAATCGAGGGCGGGTTCGGTCTTCATAACCGTTACGCCCGTGTACTCCTTCCCCGCGAGAATTGCCGCCTGCACGGGGCTTGCGCCCCGAAATTCTGGCAGGAGCGAGGCGTGCAGATTCCACACGCCCATGGGGAAGCAGTTTAATATTTCCTTTGACAAAATCTGTCCGTAGGCGCAGGTTATCATTATGTCCGCGCCCAACGCGGCGACTTCCGCCGCATGGTCGCGGATTTTTGCAAAGTCGTAAACTTTTATGCCCGCTTCCAGCGCGTATGATTTTACGGGAGTGGGCGTTAAGATTTTTTTTCTGCCGGCGGGTTTGTCGGGCTGGGTAATTACCGCAATTATATCATTGCCCCCCTCATATAGCCTTTTGAGAGCAGGCAGGGCAAATTCGGGCGAACCCGCAAAAACTATTTTCATATCATTCCTCCGGCGGAAGATCGTAAACTTCCTCGGCAATGTCGGTGTAGAGTATGCCGTCAAGATGGTCCAGCTCGTGGCAGACCGCGCGCGCAAAAAAGCCTTCGGCGGTGAGCTTGTGCTTTTTGCCGTTCCTGTCGCGGTACTCCGCCTTGACCCTTTGGGGGCGGGTAACCGTGCCCTGCCTGCCCTTTACCGAGAGGCAGCCCTCCGGGCCCGTCTGTTCGCCCTTAACCGAAATTATAACGGGATTTATAAGCTCGAAAAAGCCCTCCTCCACGTCAATTACCACCGCGCGGATTGCAACCCCGACCTGCGGGGCGGCAAGTCCCGCGCCGTTTTCGGCGCGCACGGTGGCCTTCATGTCGTCCAGAAGCGCCCAGAGTCCGGCGTTGAAATTTTTTACGGGTTCGCACTTTTGCCGCAGAACGGGGTCGCCCGTCTGCACAACATATCTCACTGACATAATTACTCCTTATGAAAGATTGCCCGGATTTTCCTCCACGTAGCACAGAACGTCCGCCGTGGAGTTTTTTACGGCTATATCGTAAATTTCGGGCAATAATTTTTGGCTTTTGAGCCTCATTAAAACCTGGTAGCGGTGCTTGCCCTGTATGCGCTTTATGGGGGAGTGCATACGGTTTAAAAATATAAATTCCTCCGGCGAACGCTCTTTAAGCTCCACGCAGGAAAAATATACTTCCTTTAAGGCGGCGAGGGCGCAACTTTCCCCCGGCGACGTTACCATCACCCTGCAAATCAGCGCGTAGGGTGGAAAGTCCGTGGCCTTGCGTATGGCTATTTCGTTTTCGAAAAAGCCCGTGTAGTTGTAGGCGGTGGCGTAGCGGAGTATGTAATTTTCGGGCGAGTAGGTCTGCAAAACCACTTTGCCGGGGCTCCCCGCCCTGCCGCTTCTGCCCGAAACCTGCGTGATGAGCTGGAATGTGCGCTCGCCGCTGCGGTAGTCGGAAAAATGCAGGCTCATGTCCGCGTCCAATATCCCCACGAGCGTAACTGCGGGGAAGTCGTGCCCCTTGGCTATCATCTGCGTGCCCACAAGTATGTCCGCCCCGTGCGAGGCGAACTGCGATAAAATTTTATAGTGCCCGTCCTTGCCCGAAACGGTATCGTTATCCATGCGCAGAATACGGGCGGAGGGAAACAGAACGTTCAAATCCGCAACAACGCGTTGGGTGCCCGTGCCG
>CANREJ010000064.1 GCA_947629665.1 uncultured Clostridia bacterium | reverse complement strand
CGTGGGCGTTACCGTAAGTGTCAGCGCGGCCTCTGCGCCCCTGGTTGCTCCGTATGCTTCATACATGGGCGCCGATATTGTTTTCGCCGTTATTTTTAATCCGTTCATTTCAACTTCTTCCGGACTTACAAGCCCGCTTTGACCGTTCTGTATTACCTGTTCTTGCTTCTGTTCATTTTTGTTAAACCATTCGCTTGGTTTAGCTTTACCTTTGCCGAAAAGCTGTAAGCACAGTCCAACAAGAGTTACTGCGATTAAAAATATCGCTAACCCCGTCACTATCCATTTGATTTTGTCGCTCTTACAGTGCGACTGTAAATTTCTGTTACTCATTTATTCCTTTTTACCTCACTTTTTATTTTTTTTACCGTCCTTTAATATCCCGAAATAAACAACGGTTTTCTTATTTCGTTTCCTGTTGTCGTCATAAAGCAATTATTTTTTAAATTTTATTCTTGTTAAATCTTTCATATTTTCATCGTTATAACCACGTCTTGCCGAGGTTCTTATTTTAGAGTTTGAATGTTCCAATAAACGATCGCTATCGCCATAACGTTCGGCGTTAATTCCAACACCTATCCAATAAGCCTTACGTTCTGCCGAAGTATATCGCTTTTTTGCCATAGTTTTTAATCACCGTCCTTTTTACGTTTTGCCGCCTGCTCTGCAAGCATAATGTTGATATACGCCTTGTCCGTCTCACGGTAAGGCTTAACTTTGTAACTATACACAACGCCCGTATCGGCGTCGACGTCTTGAATTTCGTAAACCGTACGTTTAGATATGATTTTGCCATTAAAGTCTCTTTGTGTTTCGTCGTACATTACTAAATCAGCTTCGGGTTTTGTATCAAAAATCAAGTCAAGAAATTCATAACCCGCGCCGCCTTTGTCATAAGCCACAAAAGAGACTCGCACTTTACGCTCACGTACTGTGCCGTCTATGTAATAAGACCACATTTCGCGCCCGTCGTCTGCCTTGAACTTTTCACGCTTTACTTTGAACCCCGACACCGGCCGTCCTTTCATTGCCGCCGTAACTTCCGTTTCTTCCGTAACCGTTTCAACCGCCGTTTCATTTGCTCCGTTGACTTCAGTCGTTCCGTCCGTTACATTCTGTCCGTTTACTTTTGCCATTTTTATTACCGTCCTTTCCCCGTTCTGCCGATAGGTCAGCAAAATTTTTTATTTGCCCTGTCAAAACCCGCATATAAAGAAAACTGCAAGCCCATTCAGGACTTGCATTAAATATAAAACAATACGGTTTGCAAAACACAAATAAATTTATGCACAAAACGCTTGACTTGTCCGCGCGGTTTATGATAAATTAATAATCGAGCCGCTCGGAACGGGCTTTTTTAAGTGCGCCCTGCGCCGCCTAATCCTTTGGATAATCGTATCCGGCGAGACTGGTTTAGAGGAGGTAACATATGTACGCTATTTTTGAGAACGGCAGCAAACAGTACAGAGTGAGCGTTGGCGACGTTATAAAGGTTGAAAAACTCAACGTCGAAGTAGGCAAAACCGTGGAATTCCCCGTTATTTTAACTGCGGACGAAAAGGGTATCCAGGTGGGCGCCGAAGTTGCAAACGTAAAGGTTTGCGCCGAAGTCCTTTCCCAGGGCAAGGAAAAGAAGATTATAGTCTTTAAGTACAAAGCCAAGAAGAACGAGAGGAAAAAGCAGGGCCACAGACAGCCCTATACACAGATCAAAATAACGGCTATCGGCGCGCCCGCGGCTAAAAAGCCCGCCAAAGCCAAAAAAACCGAAGCAGCAGACGTTGCGGCGGAGTAATTTTCAAGGAGGAATAATATAATGTTATTTTTACGTTTATTCGCCCATAAGAAAGGTACAGGCTCGTCGCACAACGGCAGGGACAGTAACGCAAAACGCCTCGGCGTTAAGCGCTCCGACGGTCAGGTTGTGCTTGCGGGCAATATCCTTGTGAGACAGCGCGGAAGCAAATTCAAGCCCGGCAACAACGTTGGGATTGGCAAGGACGATACGCTCTTTGCGCTCTGCGACGGCGTTGTTAAGTTTGAAAGGGTAGGCAAAGACGGCAAACAGGTTTCCATTTATCCCGTTGCCGGACAAAAAGTTGCCGAATAACAAAATTATAAGCGAGGGCGTTCGGCTCTCGCTTGTTTTTTTAAGGAGGACAATTATGCTTAAAGTTACGCCGCTGCGCGACAATATTCTGGAAGATTTCAAAGAGCTGTTCACCGGATATTACGGGGAACTCGGCTGCGACGACGACTGCGCCCACCTGCTTGACGAATATATAGTGCCCGACCTTTTGGCGGGGCTCATACATATAGACGTGCTGTTTGAAAACGGGGACGCCGCCGGGTTTGTCATTTACCAAAGGGACGACATAGACAACGACTGGAACTTTAAAGAGGGCTGGGGGGATATACGTGAAATTTACGTTGTGCCCCGTCTCCGCCGCACGGGCGCGGGCACTCTCCTTCTATATACCGCGGAGATGAAACTGCGCGAAAGCGGAACCCAAAAAAGCTACGCCCTGCCCGCCCTCGGTTCGGAGCCCTTCTTTGAGGCCTGCGGCTATAAAAAGACGGACGAGTACAACGCCGACCTCGATTGCCTTGTTTACGTTAAGGAAAATCTAAACAACCGTTGCAAAAAATAGACATGTTCACAAAAATGCGTAGCGTTTTAGTGGGATAGAAATGCGCGGTTTTGCTTGCAACGTTGATTATTTGAAATGTTTTATGATAAAAGCGGGCTGTAAGCCCGCTTTTTTTGCGTTTTAAGGAAAGCGTTTAAGCGACGGCAGGCGCCGTGGCCTTTTTGCCCTTTCTCTCCTTTTTGAGCTCCTTTTCGAGTTCGGCGCAGGCCTCGTTGAATTCCTCCTGCGTTTCGGCAACCTGTATGCCGTCCAAAATGTTTTGGAGCTTATATTCGTCGTTCATAAACCTCAGCGTCTGGAAGCCTATTACGGTGGTGAGCGTGCCGTTTGTAAGCCCCTGCACGGAGCTGTCCACAATGGCGGCTATGGCGGAACCGAGTATGGGTATGCCCTTTACCGCGTCGCCCATGGTGCGCACAACCGAATTTCCTATCTGCATGCCGCCCAGCCCGTAGGCAATGAGCGCATTTTGTATCACCCTTACAAATATCTTTGCGAGTTTTGCGTCCGACGGACGGAAACCGTAGAGATATACCAGATCCTTGATGAGCTGCATGTTTACAAGCACAACGAGCATGGAGTCTATTCTTGACGTCTGCGAGAGAGCAGAATACATTGCAGACTTCATCGAGGCCTTGAATATGAGCTGTTTTGCCGACTTTTTGACCGAACCGTTGTAGAGCGCGGTGAGGTTATATTTTATGCCCTCGTTGTCGCCCGTGTTCACGGAAATTGCGAGCTTGCCGACCGTTTCGGAATCGTACCAGCCCACTCCGTCCACCTTTGCGGTGAAGTCTATTATTTTTTGGGCGATTTCCTTGCGCAGTTTTTTGTTGTGGCGTTGCGCCTTGCGTGCGTTATAGGCGTTTACGTTGGTAACAAAGTACCCCGTGCGCAAAATTTTTACAAGCGGCACTATAAATACAAGTATGTATACCAAAAGGCAGAGAGCGCCTACGCCGTAGCCCACGTATTGGTTTATGTCGTACACCCTGAAAAATACCAAAAGAAGCACAACAAACAAAAACACGCCGATGACGCCCGCGGCAAAGCCCAAAAGCAGCCTTGCGCCGCGCACGTTCTCGCGCTTGGAATAGCGCTGTTCGTACTCGTAAATAGTCATTTTGGAGGGATCGCATTTATTTTTTTTGTTTTTAGCCGTCTTGCCGTCGTCCTGTGCGGCGGCTTCCGCCTTGATACGGGCGTTTATCTCCTGCTGTGCGGCCGCCTGTTCGGCCACCCGCGCAACGGATTTGCTCTTATCTTTTGCCATCGCCTTGCCTCCTTAAAATTCTTGCCTGACTATATAATATAACATTTCCGCCGTTTTGTAAAGATATTTTCCGTTTTTCAAAATTCCGAAAGCCCCAAAAGATAATCCGCGCTTACGTCGAATATCTTTGCGATTGTTGCCACCGTTTCAAGATTGGGCTCCCCCGTTCCGTTTTCATAACGGGTGTATGACTGTTGCCTTATATGCAATTTTTCGGAAATTTGCTGCTGCGTAAGCCCTGCCGCCTTACGCAATTCCCTCAATCTTTCTGAAAAAATCTTCATAATTCACTTGACATTTTACAGCCCCACGCTGTATTATATTCACAAATACAGCGTTTTGCTGTAAAAACACAGAGGAGCTTAACTTATGGAACAACAGAAGGCGCACTACATAAAAGAAAAAATAAAAAAATATTTTAACGCATACGATTATCACTCGGCTGAAATAAAGATTGATAATGCCAAGGACGACGCTTTTGAACTTTTAAATGACGCACCGTTTAAAAGCAGAACGGCTACACTTTTATTGTCCTTGTTTTTAGGAGGCATATGCGCAGGGAGATTTTACTTGGGCGACTGGAAATTTGCTCTTGTTAAAATTGCGTTGACGGTAGGATTGGGCATACTTTCGGCTCTTATACCCTTTGCCTTTATGAATATTATAATTTCGCTTGGGCTTGGGGTTTGGTCTATTGCAGAAATTGTGCTGTGCTATAAACGTTGCAGTCTTATAAATCTCCAAAAATTAAACACCACTATATGTGATTATTAAGGCGTAAAATGAAAAAACGTACATTTTTAAAAAATATATCATATATATTATCGGCCGTTACCGGATTGTACGCATTATTATTGGGTAGCTCGGCATGTTCCGCATACGACACATACGGCGAAACTTTTACGGGTTGCGTTTCGCAAAATATTTATTCCACCGAATATTCCGCAGTAACCGGATTTGTGGATAACGAACTTAATGTTGACGGTACAAGCTATATTTTACGCGATTATGAAGTGGGCAAAAAGATGTCCGCAGAGGAATCCGGCATACAAAATATAAACCAAAACACCGCAGTATATCCAATAACCGTTAAATATTCGAACAAAAATTCTGCCGCAGAAAAAACAGTTTCGGCTTATGTCCTGCAAAACCAGGAAGGTTACAGATATTTTGCCCCGTTGCCCAAAACGGGAGAACCCTTGACAAACAGCTATTATAATTCCGTTTTATCCAACCCCGCATACAACAACTGTACGGTTACAACTACTTACAGCGGGCATATATTTTCAATAGATTCAACGTATTACCAAACATTTATGTTTGACGGGGACAAGGCATATTTTAAACAAACACTGCCCGCCATGCAGGTAGATTTTTACATGGCCGAGACTGAAAACGGGTTTGATTACTACTCCAAACTGCCATCTGCGGGACAAACGGAATATCTTACCAACGAAGAAATTGACGATTGGATTAAAAAAGAATATGGGGCAAACTATTATTTTGAAGGCTATGCTTTGTATAAAGGCGGAAAGACTTATAAATTAGATTCTTTTAAAAATATCTCCGAACTTTCCACATTTATATACGCCGCAAATTTCGACGGTTCCTTTTTTGAGAAAACCGAATACGGGTTCCGTATGTCCGCGGACAAGTTCAAGGAAGCTATTTATGCGCTCGCAGGCGAAATGGGCGAGGATGAATACGAATTGCGCCTGCAAATAGACGAAAACGTAAAAAATATCGATATTGAATATTATGTTTATGAAGGGCGGCTTTCCAAAATAGATTTTGTACTGCAAGGAATTATAGGCGACGACCCCAAAGATATTATGTCGATAGAAATGCACACAAGTTTAAAGATTTTGGAACCACAAATATCGTATTGCCGAAATAAAGAGGTACCCATGTCCGACGGAACCGAAAAAAATACCGAATTAACATATGAAGAGTTGTGCGCGCTGTACGGAGACCCGCACAAGCATAGTTTTGTTTCAAAAAACAGAAATAAAACGGAGTTTTTATACGGAATAATCGCCCTGTCCGCCACAGCCCTGTTATATATATTGACCATGTTTTTTTATTCCCGCCCTGTTATAACCATGGGCGGAACCGCAATTCACGGTAAAACGGTAAATATATTTACGTTTATAAGCTCCGCCTACAATAAAATGAAGGAAACGGTCAGCGGGCTTGCCAACGCAGAAGCGGAAGATATTTTGGGCGTTTTTGGAATTATACAAAACGCGGTTGCTTTTGCTTTCAGCGCCTTTGTTTTTGTTATACAGTCTGTAATTCTCATAAAATCGGTTGTTTGCTTTTTCCGGCAAAAAAACAGGTTGCTACCGGGCTTACTGCTCTCGGCGGTAAAATGGAACGTATGCGATTACGTTATATTTAATTTCTTATGCAACGTTTCCGGCGGAGAGGACAGCACATACTACTATATAGGCGACATTCCCTCCGTTGCAATGGATGCGGGAATGTTTTTGGCGGCAGGTGCGTTTGTATCATGCGTGGTTTTGCAAAGTATAAATTTGCGCAGTAGCATAAAAGATAACGGACTACAATCCAAAGTATTACAACTTTACTTAAATTTTGCCGCGGGTTTTTCTATATGGATAATCTATGCCCTTATGCCGGCTTTCAGAATTTGCGAATACGTTATTACAGGTTCAATCTCCTCGGTGTTCTCTGCGATTTTAACAAACTCTTTCTCCTCTATAAGCCTTATATTTTCTGTTTCCAATCTGTTTATATTAATAATCTCGATAACTGTATTTGAAAAAATAAATCTCAACTTTAAATATTCCGTAAATAACCTGTTTGACGAAAGGGAATTGAAATTCGGCGCCCCGTCAAAACCCTCAAAAAAACGCAAGACAAAAAAGCGCAAGAGCAACCCTATTTTTCTGTTCATTGTTTCCGCATTATGCACGGCAATAATAGCCATATTGCATATCCCGGAAATAGGCATGGGCTGGTCTGTCAACCTCTTACCTTACTATATTGCAATGTCCGCAGTAACATTTGTTTGGTGGATAACAACGGTCATACAATCACGCGTCATAAAAGCTCCCGCCGTTTAGCGGGAGCTTTTATGCAATAATATATTCGCTTTTTTATTTCACTGCAAAATTAAAACGCCCCGCAGACGCGGGGCGTTTGCTTTTTAATACTTGTTTCTTTGGTGATAGTGTGTGTGCAACAGCTCGTGGGATTTTTCCGAGAGCGGCTTGCCGAAGAACTCCTTGTAGAGGGTATCCACGGCCGTGTTCTCGTGCGAGCAACGAATCTTTGCGTTTTTATCGGCGGTGTAGAGAGCCTGCGCGCGCGCCGCTTTCAAGTCTATTGCGTTGCGCACATCGTCGGGAACGTAGGGCTGGCCGCCGCCGTTTATGCAGCCGCCGGGGCACGCCATCACTTCCACAAAGGTATATTCCTTTTCGCCGTTTAAAATCTGCTCTATGACCTTGCGGGCGTTGCCGAGTCCGTTTGCCACCGCAACCCTGACTTTGGAGCCGCCTATTTGATATTCCGCCTCCTTTACGCCCTCGGTGCCGCGCACTTCCTTAAATTCCACGGGTGCGCCCTCGCCGCCGAGCACATAGGCCGCCGTCCTCAAAGCCGCCTCCATAACGCCGCCCGTCGCGCCGAAGATTATGCCCGCGCCGCTCGCTTCGCCGAAGGGCATATCGTATTCCGCGCCGTCAAGATTGGCAAAATCTATGTGCGCTTCCTTTATCATCTTTGCAAGTTCGCGGGTGGTTATTGCCGCGTCGGTGTAGTGGCCTATTTCGTCGCGGGTTACCTCAAACTTTTTGGCTGTGCAGGGGATGACCGAAACAACGTACAGATCCTCCGGCTTTATGTTGTGCTTTTGGCAATAGTACGTCTTTAATACCGCCGAGAACATTTCCTGCGGGGATTTGCATGTGGAAATGTTGGGGAGAATCTGCGGATAGTAATGTTCGGCAAACTTGACCCAGCCGGGGCAACAGCTTGTGAACATGGGGAGCTTGCCGCCCTTCATAATTCTCTGCAACAGCTCGTTTGCCTCCTCCATTATGGTGAGGTCGGCCGTGAGGTCCATATTGAAGCACTGCACATTGCCGAGCTGTTTTATGGCGGCAACCATCTTGCCCTCCACGTTTGTGCCGACGGGCAGGCCGAACGCCTCGCCCAGCGTTGCCTTTATGGAGGGAGCCGTAAAGAACACTACTTTCTTTTGGGGATTTTCAATCGCCTCCCAGACCTTTGCAACGTCGCTCTTTTCATACAACGCGCCGACGGGGCAGGCAACTATGCACTGTCCGCAGTTCACGCAGGAGGTCTGTGCAAGCGCCGCGTCAAAGGGCGAGCCTATAACCTTTGCGTAGCCCCTGTGCTTGGGGCCTATTACGCCTATGGTCTGCTTTGCGCAGGCGGCGACGCAACGGGTGCACATTACGCACTTGGAGTTGTCGCGGACAACCGAGGGAGACAGGTCGTCGATTGCGGCGTCGTTGTAGTCCGTGCCGAAACGGTCCTCCTCGGCGTTATATTCAAGCGCCAGCTTCTGCAATTCGCAGTTGGTTGAGCGCACACAGCTTAAACACTTCTTTTTATGGGTGGAGAGAATGAGCTCCACCGTCGTCTTTCTCGATTTTCTCACCTTGGGGGTGTTGGTCTGCACTTCCATGCCTTCGGACACGGGATATACGCACGCCGCCACAAGCCCCCTTGCGCCCGTGGCCTCAACGAGGCACATGCGGCAGGAGCCGACGCACTGCACGTCCTTTAAATAGCAAAGGGTGGGTATTTTAACGTTGGCGAGCTTTGCCGCCTCCAAAATTGTGGAACCTTCGGGTACGCTTACGGGTATGCCGTTTATTTTAAGATTTACCATCTGCCTCACCTCACTTTTTTGAAATTGCGCCAAACTTGCAGTTTGCCATGCACTGTCCGCACTTTATGCACTTTGCGGGGTCGATAGTGTGCGGGTTTTTAACTGTGCCCGTTATGGCTTTTACGGGGCAATTCCTTGCGCACAGCGTGCAACCGCGGCACTTGTCGGGGTCTATATAGTAGTTCAAAAGCGACTTGCAAACGCCCGCAGGGCACTTTTTATCGATTATGTGCGCCTTATATTCGTCGCCGAAATGCTCCATTGTGGAGAGTACGGGGTTGGGCGCGGACTGCCCCAGAGCGCAGAGAGACGAACTCTTCATGTGCTCGGCGATTTCCTTTATTTTAACCAAATCTTCGGGCTCGCCCTTGCCTTGGGTTATCTTTGTCAAAGTTTCCAAAAGCCTCTTTGTGCCCACGCGGCAGGGAGTGCACTTGCCGCAGCTCTCGTCTGCGGTAAATTCCAGATAGAACTTGGCGATGTCGACCATGCAGTTGTCCTCGTCCATAACAATGAGGCCGCCGCTTCCCATCATGGAGCCTATTGCCACGAGGTTGTCGAAGTCCATGCCCACGTCTATATATTTGGCGGGGATACAGCCGCCCGAAGGCCCGCCCGTCTGCGCGGCCTTGAACTTTTTGCCGTTAGGGATGCCGCCGCCTATTTCGTAAATTATTGTGCCGAGCGTGGTGCCCATGGGAACTTCCACAAGCCCGACGTTGTTTATCTTTCCGCCCAGGGCAAACACCTTGGTGCCCTTGCTCTTTTCGGTGCCGATCGAGGAGAACCACTTGGCTCCCTTTGTGATTATGGGGTTAATGGACGCCCACGTTTCCACGTTGTTCAAAACGGTGGGTTTCTGGAACACGCCGCACTGCGCCGAGAAGGGAGGGCGGGGTCTGGGTTCGCCGCGCTTGCCCTCGATGGAGGCCATAAGCGCAGTCTCTTCGCCGCACACAAACGC
>CANREJ010000063.1 GCA_947629665.1 uncultured Clostridia bacterium | reverse complement strand
TTATCTTACAAAAAACCTGTTGATTTATTTAACTTTTTTATCTCTTACTGTTGCACTTAGTTTGACAATTCAATGCGAGAACAGTTCGCGCGAGCGAAGCGACGCCCTGCCGAGGGATCCCAAAGGGAAACGGCAGAGCCCCGGCGGGCACACCAGTGTACGCCGCAAAAGGAACAAGCAAGAGCTTGCTCCTTTTGTTTAGGGCGAGAACAGTTCGCGCGTAGCGACCGAGCGGCGTGCATAAGGCGTCGTTCTGCTGTGTTGCGCTGCGGCAACTTTCAGTTACGTACGTTTTAGTACGCTCCTTCAAGTTATCCTCGCGCGCCTTGCATAACTCGCTTCTACCCACCGCAAGCTCCCGCGGCAAGCGCGGATATACGTCGCATAACATTGTTGTCTTTGCGTTTTTGCTCGGTCATTTACCATTAAGTAAACTCCCATCGCAAAATCCGCAGGCGCCTCGTTCTGCTCGTATCTGCGCACTTGCTAACTTCGTAAAAGCAAATTACTCCGTAATTACAAAAAACTCCGTAATTACAGTTTCCGCAAGCGGGAAACAGTAGAGCCCCGGCGGGCACACCAAAAAAGGCGGGGAAAACCCTCGCCTTTTTAGCTTTCACTGTAAACTGCACTTGTACTCCGTTCCCCACTCCATCATGGCGTCGAGAATGGGCTTCAACGACTCTCCCAGCGGCGTAAGGGAATACTCCACGCGCGGCGGCACTTCGGCAAACACTTCTCTTTGGATAAGCCCGTCCTCTTCAAGCGCGCGCAGATTGTCCGTGAGCACCTTTTTGCTTATGGACGGCACCGATTTTATAAAATCCGTAAACCGCTGTCTGCCGTTGTACAACAGATTGCGGATAAGCAACAGTTTCCACTTGTTGCCGATAAGCCGCACCGTTGTGGCAACGGGACATTCGGGCAGTTCGTCCCTGGTCAACATGTCTTTCACCCCGCCTATTTAAATTTGCCGCTATTATATCATAATCCCCCAAAATTGTCAATAGTTCAAAAAAGAAACTAAGTATCAAATTTATTATTGGATAATAGATTTGTAACGTTCGGGAAAAAATTTTTTCGGTTTGCTATACTGTGTGCGTAGCCTTAAAGACTGCAAAAATTATTTGGAGGTATTTTAAAATGTCAAACTTTAAAAAGGTGAAAGTTGAACAAGGCGCGCGTTTTGAACTGCACGACGCCCTGGAACTTACGGGAGCGGAAGTGAGCATAAACGAGCTTCCCAAAGGGGCGGGTGTGCCCTTTGTACATTCACACAGGGAGAACGAGGAGATTTACGGTATTCTCGAAGGCTGTGGAAGGGCCGAAATAGACGGCGAGAGCGTTCCGCTTGCCGCGGGCGACTGGCTGAGGGTTGCCCCTGCCGCCAAACGCAGATTTTTTGCGGCGGAAAACAGCCCCATAAAGTATATCTGCATACAGGTAAAGGCGGGCTCGCTTAAAAATTACACGGCAACGGACGCGGAAATAGTGTAGTTATGCAACAGGGGCAAAGGCGGAAGTATTTAATTGAATATCTGCTTAAAGAGCAAAACGCGCGGGCGGAAATTCCCGACGACGGGTATTCTCAAAAACGGCTACTCCGCGGTCTTTTGAACGTGCGGGAGCCGGGGGAAGCGGACGGGGAGTTTTTGCGCGTGCAGGACGAATATCTTGGGAAAGAACTGCGGCTTAAAGGCATAACGGATATTGCAGAGCTTTCGCCCGTTGCGCCCGGCATATACTTTTGGCAGGGCGATATAACCACGCTTAAATGCGACGGGATAGTCAACGCCGCCAATTCGCAAATGCTCGGCTGTTTTTGCCCCAACCACGGCTGTATAGATAACGCCATTCACACGTTTGCGGGCGTTCAGCTTCGGCGGGAGTGCGCCGAAATTATGAAAGCGCAGGGACACGCCGAACCCACGGGCGGGGCAAAAATCACACGCGCCTATAATTTGCCTTGTAAATACGTTCTGCACACCGTCGGGCCCATTGTATATGGCAAACTCACCGAAAAGCACGGGCGGCTTTTGGAAAGCTGTTACCGTTCCTGTCTTGCTCTTGCCGACAAAAACGGGCTTGAAAGCCTTGCCTTTTGCTGTATTTCCACGGGCGAGTTTCACTTCCCGAACGAACGCGCCGCCGAAATTGCCGTTCAAACGGTGCGGGAATACAAGAGGGAAACGGAGAGCAATATAAAGGTGATTTTCAACGTGTTCAAGGAACAAGATTATGAAATTTACGCAAGACTTCTCGGCGCAAACCGATAGACTGAAAGCGGCTATTGCTTCCGCCGACGCCATCGTTATCGGCGCAGGCGCGGGGCTTTCCACGGCGGCGGGGTTTATCTATTCGGGCGAACGCTTTAAAAAATACTTTGCCGACTTCGGGGAAAAATACGGCTTTAAGGATATGTATTCGGGCGGGTTCTATCCATATAAAACGCCCGAAGAGTTTTGGGCGTATTGGTCGAGATATGTCCTCGTCAACCGCTATGCGGACCCGCCCAAGCCCGTGTATGAACGGCTTTTGGAACTTGTAAAGGACAGGGATTATTTTGTCATCACCACCAACGTCGATCACTGCTTCCAAAAGGCGGGGTTCGACAAAAACCGCCTCTTTTATACGCAGGGCGACTACGGGCTGTTCCAATGCTCCGTGCCCTGCCACAACAAGACGTATGACAACGAAGAGGCAATCCGCCGCATGGCAGAAGAGCAAAAAGACATGAAAATCCCGGCTGCGCTCATTCCGCGCTGTCCCGTCTGCGGCAAGCCCATGGCGATGAACCTGCGCGCCGACGATAAATTCGTGCAGGACGAGGGTTGGTATGTATCTTGCGGGCGGTACCGGCAATTTATAATGCAACATAAGCGGGGCAATATACTCTATCTGGAACTTGGGGTGGGGTACAACACGCCCGCTATAATAAAGTATCCCTTCTGGCAGCTCACCGCACAGAACGGGCGGGCGACTTACGCCTGCGTAAACTACGGCGAAGCTATCTGCCCCGAAAACATAAAAAGCCGCGCAATCTGCATAAATGCCGATATATGTGAAGTTTTGAATGAACTTTTTTGACGGCGGCGGTGCGTTTTGGCTTGTGTTATAAAACAAAGTGTAGTATAATTATCCAAAACAAAGAGAAAACGGCGTTTAATCTGCGCCGTTGAAAGGAGTAGGATATGTTTGAATTTCAAAAACTTTGCAACGCAGTGGAAAAGCTGACCGTAACCGAAAGGGCCGCGCTTATGGCGGACAAGGCCGCCGCTGTTGTGGGCGGGTTGCGCGCCCTCGATATGAACGGAACGGACCCCGTTGAAACGCTTGCCGCCTTTATTTTGGGCTCGGTTATAGCCGACGGCTCCATAAGCGACAAAGATTTATTGAACGTCTATCCCGCGCTCACCGAGGCCCTCGGCGAGGCATGCGACATTGCGGGCATTGACAAAAAGTTAAAAGTTTCCAAGGACGTGCAAAAACTCGTTAAAAGCTACACGGCCGAACTGCTTGCCGTTCTGGGCGCGGCGGACGAACAGCTGGCGGGGGATATCGTTATGCTCTGCCTTTTGGTAACCTCGGTGGACGGAAAAGTATCCTTAAAGGAACAGCGCTACATAAAACAGCTCTGCGCAGGTTAAATCGCTTAAACCACATATATATTAAATATACTATATTAAATACGCACCGCGGGGCATGTAATTCCGGGTGCGTTTTTTATTTAAAGTTTAAGCCGATATAATTTTTCGGGGATTGCCGCATAAGCCAATAACCCCGTGCCTGCGCAACGGGCGGGGAGATGAAATTTTTGCACAAAAAAATGTGTTTTTAACAATTTTTCAAAAAAAAGTAAACTTTGGTTATTTTTTTGTTGACAAATAAAAAAGCAAGCGTATAATATAGAGTGAAAATAAACCTTAATTAAGTTTTGAGGTGGGTTATGCCTATTGCAATTGCTCCGGCGGGGCGGGAACTGTTTGTAAGGAAGGTCGCCGCGGAGGAAAAAGTTAAAAAGCATTTATATGAACTTGGCATCTGCGAGGGCAGTAAAATAACACTCATTTCGTCGGCGGGCGGTAACGTAATAGTTATCGTAAAGGAAGGGCGGCTCTGCCTGGACAGAACCCTGGCGGGAAAAATTATGGTGGCTTAAAGCCGCTTAATTTTTTGGGGTGGAATGTTAACCTCGGTTAATATTCCGCGGACTCCCGGCAAGCGGATTATAAGCTACGCTGTTCACGAAATTCTCGTGCGGTTGCGCGCGCTGCGAATTTCCGTGAGTTTGGGCGGTCAACCGCCCAAACTCACGAAAATTCGCAGGCACGGCTTGCCGAGAATTTTGTGAAAAGTTGAATGGAGGATTTATGGCAACAAAGTTTTTAAGTGAATTTACCGTTGGTGAAAGCGGTAAAATAGTGAGAGTTACGGGCGAAGGCAGGATACGCCGCAGACTGTTCGATATGGGCGTTACCCCCGGCGCGGAACTCACAATGAGAAAAAAGGCGCCACTCGGCGACCCTATCGAAATTACAATACGCGGCTACGAACTCACCCTGCGCAAGGTAGAGGCGGCATGCGTGGAGGTGGAACTCAAATGAAAAATTTTGCATTGGCGGGCAATCCCAACTGCGGCAAAACAACTCTTTTTAACGCGCTGACGGGCTCCACGGCGCACGTGGGTAACTGGCCGGGCGTAACCGTGGATAAGCGGGAGGGCATATACAAGGGCGGCGCGGAACACGCGTCCATAGTGGATTTACCGGGCATTTATTCCCTATCGCCCTACACGCCCGAAGAGGTTATTTCGCGCAACTATATTTTAGACGAAAAGCCCTACGGGATAATAAACATAGTGGACGCAACCAACCTGGAAAGGAACCTGTATTTGACCACCCAGCTCCTTGAAATGGACGTCCCCGTAATTGTTGCGCTCAACATGATGGACGCCGTTGAAAAGGCGGGCGACAAGGTAGACGCAAAAAAACTGGAAAAGGTTTTGGGCGTGCCCGTTGTGGAAATTTCCGCCCTGCGCGGCACGGGAATAAAGCAATTGATGGAAAGGGCGGTTGCCATGCCCGCCGAAAGGAAGGGCACAAGCGTTTTGAAGGGCGCGCTGGGCGCGGAGATAGCGGCGGCGCAGGCCTTTTACGAACAGGAAGGGCAGTCCTCGCCCCTCTTCCACGCCATAAAACTGCTTGAAAGCGACGAACTCGAACTCCAAAAAAAGGGCGCAAAGGAGGCTCTTGCAAGGGCGGCGGGCGGCGCGGACATGGAGGCCGTTATCGCCGACGAGAGATACAAGTACATATCCTCCAACCTGGCTTCGGCAAAGGTGAAGGGGGAGGAAGGACAGCTTACCAAATCGGATAAAATAGACAGGGTTTTAACCCACAGGGTGTGGGCCATTCCCATATTTTTAGTGATACTGTTCGCCATTTTCCACCTGACGTTTTCGGAAGATTTATTCTACATAGGCGCAATAGCGGAGGCGGCGGGCAATCCCCTGCCCGCGCTCGGCGATTTGGGGCTTTCCGCAGGCGGCGAAATGGCGCTGGGGCTGATTTATGACGGCGCGGTATTTTCGCCGGGCGTAATTTTAACCAACCTTATGGGGCTTTTGACCGACAATATCACCCTCGGCTTCTCCATGCTGATAGAGGTGTGCGGCGGCGCGGCCTGGGTAGACAGCCTCGTGTGCGACGCGGTTTTGGGCGGTATATTTGCGGTTATGGGCTTTTTACCCCAGATACTCTGCCTGTTTTTGTTCTTCTCGATTTTGGAGGACACGGGCTACATGGCGAGAATAGCCTTTGTGCTGGACAGAATTTTCCGCAGGTTCGGGCTTTCGGGCAGGGCGTTCATGCCCATGATAATGGGCTTCGGCTGTTCCATTCCCGCAACCATAAACACGCGCACCCTTGCGGACGACAAGGAGCGCACCGCAACAATAAGGGTAATCCCGTTTTTCTCGTGCGGGGCAAAACTGCCCATACTCACTTCAATGGCGGGCGGACTTCTGTCGGTGTTCGGCGTGGGCAACGTGGACGCCATAACCTATGCAATGTATATAGCCGGCGTTTGCGTGGCGATACTCTCCGTATTGCTCATGCGCAACACGACCCAGCGCGGGGAAACTCCTCCCTTCATAATGGAACTGCCCGCCTATCACCTGCCCGGATTTAAAAATTTAATGCTCCACCTGTGGGATAAGACCAAACACTTTGTAAAAAAGGCGTTCACTATCATATTTGCCTCCACGGTGGTAATATGGATATTACAGTCGTTCAGCTGGGGCTGGGAGTTCCTGTTGCAGGACGCGCAGGAGCTGTTTGAAGCCGACCCCGTCAAGTGGGCGTCGTTACAAGACATAGAAGGGCTTGTAAACGTGCGTGCCAACGAGTCCATTTTAGGCGGGATAGGCATGCTCATCCAGCCGCTGTTCACGCCTTTGGGCTTCGGTTCGCAACTTACGGCGTTCGGCTGGGTGTTTGCGGCGGCGGCCCTCACGGGGCTGGTTGCCAAGGAAAACGTCATAGCCACTTTCGGCGCGCTGGCGGCGATAGTTGCGGGACAGTACATAGACTGGGAAGCCGAAGAGGGCGCAGTCGAGGCGGCCGCGGCAATGATAGGCGGAACGGGCATCTCCATTCCGGGGGTCATATCCTTTATAATCTTCAATATGACTACAATTCCCTGCTTTGCGGCGTGCGCAACGGCGCGCGCGGAACTGCCCGAAGGCAAGTTCAAGTGGACGCTCCTCTTCTGGATATGCACAAGCTACATTGTTTCGTGCGCGTTCTACACAATAGGCAGCTGGTGGTGGACCTGCTTTATCTGGCTGGCTGTCGCCGCGGCGGTAATCGCGCTCATCGTGCTGCGCAACCTCGGCAAGTTCGATATTGTAAAAATTTTCAGGCGTAAAAAGAGGGAATAATTATGGGCGCGTTCGACATTGCGGTTATAGTGATAATTTCCGTGGCGTTTGCCGCCGCCGTGGGCTACACGGTTTGGCGGAAAATCAAACACAAGGGCGGTTGCGACTGCGGCTGCGATTGCGGGTGCGGTTCATCGTGTGAGTCTTGCCCGGCATGTAAAGCAAAGAAGGAAGATAAAAAATAATACACATTCACTCTGATTTTTAATACGTTAAGTGTTGCGGGGCAAAGGTTTGCCCCGCAACACTTATTTCTGCTACGTTTTTTAAGTTTTTCATGCCGGATAAGGTCTGTAAATAATAATTCTGCAACGTATCCGCAAAAAAATCAAAGCCGGCGGGACAAGGTGCGGTTTTATATCGTTATATATTAAAGAAGGAGTAGCTTATGAGAAAAGATTTTACCGTTTTGGCTTGTGCGATACTTGCCTTAATAATCGCGTTGGCGGGTTGCGTCCCCAACGAAAACAATAACGGCGATACGGACGGCTACGTCGCCTTAAACGAATTTTATCCTTGGATCGGTGAATTGAACGTGGAGGATATCGTGGGGGTCCGTAGCGAGACCTCGAACTGTATTCCCGGCATGTTCAATAAAATTTCCTATTCGGCGAACAGCGTTGACATAGAAAATGCCTATTGTCTTTTGTCCGCCCCCTTGAAGGCAATCACCGAGGAGGAGAGCCATGTTGCGGGAGGCGGATATGTGAAATATGATTTTTACACCGCGGATAAATCATATTCCCTTACCGTCGGCTCCAACATGGTGCGGATAGAAGACAGACACTATAAATTTTTAAATACTTTCTATTATGCTTTCCTATATCCTAATCTTGATTGCTATTCGTTTTACACGTTGCTTCCCGGTACGGACGAATACGAAATTTACGTCTGCGCAGACGGAAGTAAGGTAGGGGATTTTGACGGCTTGGGTGGATTTGAGTTCTGCGCATATGACGGTCAGGCGGATAGTGCGCCGAAATACAGTTTGAAAAGCTCTGTTGCCGATCTGTTGATTTTATCCCACGACCTGTTCATGATAGATGGCGGTGAGGATAATGTTGTGTATCGGATAACGGGTGAAAAGGACTTTTCGGCGTTGTTTGAGTAAATAAACAGGGCGGAATGGTAATTTTTAGGAAAAACGGCAGGGTGCGGGGTTTTTGTTTGCGCTTTTGTGGAAAGGCTATCCAAACGCGGCACCAAGCCCCACATAAGGCAAAAAATAGCCGCCATAATTTGTACTTTTATGCCTAAAATTGCTTTGTGTTTTTATATTTTGTCTGTTATAATAAAATCCGTAAAAAAATTTTATCATAGGAGTGAATAAATGTCAGAGATAACCTTTGAGGGCACGCCCGAACAGATGGCGGCCTTAAAAAGCTGTATTGACGAACACCGCGGCGAAGCGGGGGCCCTGATGCCCGTTTTGCATGCGGCGCAGAATATCTACGGATATCTGCCCGTTGAAGTGCAGACTGTGATTGCCGAAGAGCTCAACGTGCCGCTTGCCGAAGTTTACGGCGTTGCCACGTTCTATTCGCAGTTCACGCTTAACCCCAAGGGCAAGCACAAAGTGAGCGTGTGCCTGGGCACCGCATGCTATGTAAAGGGCTCGGATAAAGTGTTGGAAGAGGTTGAAAAAGAGTTGGGCATAAAGTGCGGCGAATGCACGGCGGACAGGAGCTTTTCCATAGACAGCTGCCGCTGTGTGGGCGCGTGCGGGCTTGCGCCCGTAATGATTGTTGACGGCGAAGTTTACGGCAGGTTGACCGCAAAGGAAGTAGCCGGCATACTTAAAAAGCACCGTGAGGAGTGAGGTGAACGGAATGACGGTAGAAGAATTACGTAAAATTGCCGCCGAAAAGGCGGATCTTATCAACGTCCGCCGCATAGTGCGCGAACAGGCGGAAAAACTTGCCGTAAACACGGGATACAGAAAGCAGGTTTTGGTTTGCGGCGGCACGGGCTGTACTTCCTCGCACTCGTTGCAGGTTATAGAACAGCTTGAAAAGAGCCTTAAAGAGCTGGGTCTGGACGACGTTTTAATAGTAAAAACGGGCTGTTTCGGTCTCTGCACTCTCGGCCCCATAATGATAGTTTATCCCGAAGGCGCGTTCTATTCGCAGATGACCCCCGAACACGCCAAAACGGTTGCCGAAAAGCACCTTGTAAAGGGCGGCTCCATAGTAAAGGAACTTCTGTATAAGGACACCGTTCACGAGGACGGCTCCGTAATTCCCTTTGCGGAGATTCCCTTCTATAAGCACCAGATGAGAATAGCCCTGCGCAACTGCGGCGTTATAGCGGCGGAGGATATCCGCGAGGCAATTGCCGCGGGCGACTATTCGGCGCTTGCAAAGGTTTTGACGGAGATGACTCCCGAAGAGGTCATTGCCGAAGTAAAGGCTTCGGGTCTGCGCGGCCGCGGCGGCGCGGGCTTCCCCACGGGGCTCAAATGGCAGTTCACGCGCGACGCAAAGGGCGACAAAAAATACGTTTGCTGTAACGCGGACGAGGGCGACCCCGGCGCGTTCATGGACAGGTCTGTGCTTGAAGGCGACCCCCACACCGTGCTCGAAGCAATGGCGATAGCGGGCTACGCAGTGGGCGCGGACGAGGGGTATATCTACGTGCGCGCGGAGTATCCCATAGCCGTGGAAAGGCTGGATATCGCCATAAAGCAGGCGAGGGAACTCGGCCTTCTCGGCAAAAATATCTTCGGCACGGGCTTCAATTTCGATATCCACCTGCGTTTGGGCGCGGGCGCGTTTGTGTGCGGCGAAGAGACTGCGCTTATGGCCTCCATCGAGGGCAAGCGCGGCGAACCCAGACCCCGCCCTCGATGGAGG
>CANREJ010000062.1 GCA_947629665.1 uncultured Clostridia bacterium | reverse complement strand
AGTTTGTGGTCGGAACTCAACAAAGAGCGATGCCGCAGAATGGAAAAGCTCGGAAAAATGACGGATGCGGGGCGCGCCGTTCTTCCCGATATGTCCGAAAGCGGTTTTTTAATAGACGAAGTCATATTGAATGCATTGCAATCGGACGGAGAAGTATGGGCGAATTTTCAAAAATTCCCCGATCTATACAAAAGAGTTCGGATTGATACCATTCAAATCAAGAAAAAGATACCGGCTCTATTTCAAAGCCGATTGGAAAAATTCATTTGCAATACTCGGCAGGGCATTATGTACGGCGAATGGAATGACGGCGGACGGTTGCTATAAGCGCGCTTTCCGGCGCGGAGTTTTTATTGTGCCTTGTTGTAAATATTTCCGCCGAGCGTTTTAAAATAGAACGTTCCGCCTTCAAACAAGATGTAGCCGCGCGTTTCTGCCTTGTCCTTTGGCAGGGAGACGGAGCCGGGATTGAGGTGCAAAAAGCCCTCTTCGCGGGTGCAAAGCGGCACGTGGGTGTGCCCCGTTATGTATACGTCTGTCGGCAAAAGTGGAGGCGCGTCCCTGTGTCCGTGCGCAAGATAAATGTTTACGCCGTCGGCAAAAACTACGGAGCAGTCCAAAAGAATGGGGAAGGGCAGTACCATCTGGTCAACTTCGCTGTCGCAATTCCCCCGCACGCATAAAATTTTTTGCTTATACTCCCCCAAAAGTTTGGCAACTTCCGCGGGCGCGTACTCTTCGGGCAGGGGGTTGCGCGGGCCGTGATAGAGTATATCCCCCAAAAGTATAAGTTTATCGGCGTTTTCTCTTTCGAAATCCGCCAGCAGTTCGCGGCAATACTTTGCCGAACCGTGTATATCCGAGGCTATAAAAAGTTTTGTGCGGCGTTCCTTTTTGCGTGAAAACATAAAAGTAAGCTCCTTTTTGCCGCCGCGCGGCAATTTTGCATAATTATAATACACTTTTCGGGCGGCGTTGTCAACGCTAAATCAGCGGGGCGAACACTTTTAGTATCAACCGCGAAAACCGTTTTGCGGGTGAAATTTTCCCCTCGGTCAGCGGAAGGGAAACTGCCAGGCACTCCTCAAAATCGGCCTCAACCTCGCCGCAAGGCCCGCCTTTGAACATAATTCCGCACTCGAAGTTCTGCCGCATGGAGCGGAAATCCATATTGTAACTGCCCAAAAACACGGTGTCGTCGCAAATAAGCGTTTTGGCGTGCATAAAGCCGGGGGCGTACTCAAAAAATTTAACGCCGCTGCCTTCAAGCGTGTGGGCGCAGGCCTTTGAAAGTTCAAAGGCGTAGCGTTTATCGGGTATGTGCGGTAAAATTATTTTAACGTCCACGCCCCTCTGCGCGGCAAAGCCCAGCGCGCCCGCCAGCTTTTCGGTAACGCAAAAGTAGGGGGTAAAGATGTGTATTCTTTTCTGCGCCGAGGATATATACTGCACATAAGTGTTCTCGCAGAACCCGCCCCCGCCGTTGAAATCGCAAAACGGCAGGCACAGTTTTGTGCCGGAGGCGGAAAATTCCATGCGGTAACGGCCCTCCCACATTGCCAAAAACATTCCCTCGAAAATCTTTGCCGCCCCGCCGTAAACTGCCACGCCCGTGTCCTTCCAGCTCCCGTAAGGGCGGGTTATGCCCGCGTATTCGTCGGCAAGGTTTATCCCGCCCGTAAACGCAACCCTGCCGTCCACCGTTACGATTTTGCGGTGGTCGCGGAAGTTGAGCCGCGACCGCGGGAAGGGCGTTATGCGCCTGAAAACCTTTACCTCCGCGCCCGCGGCTTTAAGGCGTTTCAAGTCCCGCCTTTTAAGTTTAAACGCCGAACCGACGCCGTCTATAAGCATCTTAATCTGCGCCCCGTTGGCCTTGGCTTCGCGCAGGGCTGCCAAAAACAAATCGAAGATATGACCGCCGCTGACAATAAAAAACTCAACATATATTGAGTTTTTCGCCTGTTTCATCTCAAAGAACAGCCGCTCGAACAGCGAGGCTCCGTCCTTAAAATACACGGCCTTTTCGTAGTCCGCCTCGCACGTGCCGCAAACGGAGTTGGCGCACCCGCCGATGGGCGTATTTACGGGCGCGTCCACCTTTAAAACGCCGTATTTTTTTCTGCCTGCGGTGGCAATCAAATAAATCACCGCTCCCGCAACGGGTATTGCGGCGATGGGCAAAAACCAGGCGCACTTTGCCTCGCACGAGCCGCCCCGCGCAACCAGCACGGCGGCTGTTATCGCAGAAAGCAAAAAAGTGCCCGCATACGCCGCCGCAAGGGGTATGACCGAGGGCACATACAGGCACAAAAAAATGATTGCGGCAACCTGCGCCGCAATCAAAACTATATATAAAAAATTCAAAGTAAAGACAGTTTTTAAAAAGCGCATAAATAAAACGCGCAGGTCAAAGAATCATTTTAAGGACGGTCATCTTGGTTTTTTTGACGGAAGAAGTGTTTGCACAGCGCTCCTTTAAAAGCGCAACGGGGTCGTATTCCTTTAAAATTTCCTTTTCAAACACGTCTAAATTCACCGCGCCGTGAATAAGCATATTAATAACCGCGTCGGTGTAGTCATATGCGTCCGAAACGCCGAACACCGTTAAATTTTTAGCCAAGATATCGCGCGCGTCCATGGGCGCGGTAACGGCGGCGATGCTGGAAATAACAACCGTTTTGCCGTGGCTCACAAGCCTTGTGGAGAGGGAAAGGGGCAAGCGCGAATTTCCGCTGTAAATGGCGGCGTCGCACAGATGCCCGCCCGTGGCGTTCAAAATATTGCCGTAAAGCTCGTCGTCGGCGGCAAAAGCGTAATATATACCGCACTTTTTGATTTTTTCAAGGTGTTCGGGGTTGTTGTCAATGACGATGGGAATAACCTTGTGGTACTGCAAAACCTGTGCAATCAGGTTGCCCGTATAGTCCGCGCCTACAACCGCCACTCTCTGCCCTGCCGAAAGATTAAGTTTATCGTAAATATTTTCGGCAATTCCAACCGCTTCTATGCACAGCGCCTTAATATCGTCCACCGCGGCGGGCAGGGGAGCCACTTCGTTGTATTCGCACACGACGAAATCCCGCAAAAACCCGTCGAAGTCCTTGCCTGCGGTAATAACGGAGGAGCACTTTTTGGGCTTGCCCGAAAGGCATGCAAGGCAGTGCCCGCAGGGGCGCGTGGGCTCAAAATACACCCTCTGGTTCTTTTCTATGCCGTAGCAGTTTTCGCCCGCTTCGGTAACGATGCCAACCGCCGCACGACCTATTGTTTTGGGATAGGCGGGTTCGGCCGCGCCCGTAAAAATCTGCGTGTCAAAATCGGTTAAAAGCAAGTGCGAAACCCTGACCTTAACCTGTGTCGGCGAAGTGATATTTACGCTCGTGGGTTCGTTGATGAGCGTTTGCGGACCTTTCAATACCCAATTATCCATTCTTACTGCCCATTATACGCTATTTTGCGGTGATTTGCAACTGATTTTATCAAAAAAGAAAAAGATAACATTTTTACGCATTTTGCCTTAAAATTTTTATAAGCCGCCGAAAAACAATTGACTTACCCGAATAAATTATATATAATTAATTAGCATTTAAGAAATTGTGTGAGAGGTGAAATAATGAAGCCCGAAATACATCCCGATTATCACGAGGTTACGGTTGTATGCGCATGCGGCGCGACGTTTACCACGGGTACAACAAAAAAGACCGATACCTTAAAGGTGGATATATGCAACAAGTGCCACCCCTTCTTTACCGGTAAGCAGAAGTTGGTTGATACAGGCGGCCGTGTTGACAAATTCAAAAAGCGTTATAATATCTAAAATATACGGCTCCATAGAAGTATGGCGCCGTTATTTTTTACTTCGGACGGAATAAGGCATGAAAACAAAAAAGAAAAAGTGCGGTACGTATATAGGCGGCCAGGCGGTAATGGAGGGCGTGATGATGCAGGGCAAAACCTGCATGGCGTGCGCCGTGCGCGACCCCGACGGAAATATCCAGATAGAGGCAAAGCGTTTAAACCCCTCCCCCGCGTTGAAGAGGGCTTCCAAAATTCCCTTCGTGCGCGGCACGGTAAACTTAATAACTTCGCTTGTGCGCGGCTCGAAGGTGCTGATGCGCTCGGCGGCGGTATACGGAGAGGACGAAGAGGACGGCGGCAAAGTTTCGGGCTGGCTCGCCGACAAATTCAAAGTCAGCGTAATGGACGTAATAACAACCGTATCGCTGTTTTTGGGCGTAATTCTGGCGCTGGGGCTGTTTATGGTTCTGCCCCGCGTAATAACAGACCTGTGGCTCATTCCCGCCTTTCCCGTGCTGGAAACGGCGCACGGCGGCGTTTGGAAATACGTCATCTGGGGCGCGGTAAAATTTTTGATATTTATAGCATATCTCTCCCTTATCCTGCTTTTAAAGGATATACGCAGGCTCTATAAATATCACGGTGCGGAGCACAAGACCATAAACGCCTACGAACACGGCATGGAACTCACCCCGGAGTCGGTCAAAAACGCTTCGAGAATACACGACAGGTGCGGCACTTCCTTTTTGTTTATAGTTGTGCTCATAAACGTGCTGGCGCTCTCGCTCGTGCTTTGGGCAATAGGCATAAGCGAGGCCACAATTCCAAACGGCGCGCTGCGTTTTCTTGCCCAGCTGGGTGTGGAAATAGTGTTACTGCCCGTTTTGGCGGGTATTTCATACGAAATTTTAAAATTTTTGGCGCGGTTTGACAATTGGTTTGTAAAAATCTTCAAGGCGCCCGGCATGCTCCTGCAAAAGACGCTCACCACGCGCGAACCCGACGGGGAGATGATAGAAGTTGCCATCGCCGCCTTTAAAAAGGTTTTGGAGATGGACGCCGACCCCTCCGTTCCCGAAACGTCGTTCACCACGGGCGGCGTGCTTTCAAAGCTCCTTACAAAAACAAAGGAACGCTTTGCTAAGGAGGGCATAGACGGAAGCGACGCCGAGTGGATATACTCCATAGTGCTGGGAATAAACAGGAGCGAACTCTCCACCGCCCGCATAGTCAAGCCTTCGGAGAGCAAAAAGATAGAGGAAATCGTGCAAAAGCGGCTCACGGGCAAACCGCTGTGGTATATTTTCGGCGACACGGAGTTTTACGGGCTGAAAATAAAGGTGGACGAGCGCGCGCTCATACCCCGCCCGGAAACGGAACTTCTCGCCGAGGCTGTCATAAAATCGGCGGAAAAGGGCGACAGGGTGCTGGATATGTGTACGGGTTCGGGCTGTATAGCCATAGCCGTTGCCAAAATGTGCGCCGACAGGGAAGTGGTTGTTACCGCTTCGGATATTTCGGACGCGGCTATAATGCTCGCGCGGGAAAACGCCGCGGCGAACAACGTAAAAATCAACTTTGTCGTGGGCGATATGTTCCGCAACGTCCGCGGCAAATTCAATATAATAGTGTGCAACCCGCCGTACATAAAGAGCGGCGAAATCCCCTTTATCCAGCGCGAGGTGCGCGATTTCGAGCCCCGCGTTGCGCTTGACGGCGGCGAGGACGGCCTGGATTTTTACAGGCGGCTCGCCGAGGAGGCAAGGACCCGCCTCGTAAAGGGCGGCATGCTCATAATGGAGTGCGGCGAAGGCCAGACGGAGGCCGTTCTGGCAATGTTCAAAAAGCGCGACTACGCCATGGTGATGAAGGACCTTGCGGGCGTGGACAGATTTGTAAAAATAGTATTTTAAGCAATATATATTGAGTTTTTTAAGATTATGGCAGACAAGATGATATCAAAATTGCAGGATATAGCCGCACGGTACGAGGAGCTTTCCAAAAAGATGAGCGACCCGCAGATTATCGCCGACACACAGCAGTGGACGGAGATAGCCAAGGCGCAGGCGGAAATATCCCAGACGGCGCAAAAGTACTTTGAGTACGCCGAATGCGAGAGGCAGATGGCGGCGGCCGCCGAAGCCGAAAAAACCGAAAAGGACGCCGAAATGCGCGCGCTCTTTGCGGAAGAAGTGCAGGCGTGCAGGCAAAAGCTGGAAGATTTGCGCGAAGAGCTTAAAATTATGCTCCTGCCCAAGGACAAAAACGACGAAAGGAACTGCATAATGGAGATCCGCGGCGGAGCTGGCGGCGACGAGGCCGCGCTGTTCGCCTACGAATTATACAGAATGTATTTGAATTACTGCGAACGCCACCGACTTAAAACGGAGCTTGTGGACATAAACGAAACGGAGCTGGGCGGCATAAAGGAAGTGGTAATGAACATAAGCGGCAAGGGCGCGTACAAACAGCTCAAATTCGAAAGCGGCGTACACAGGGTACAGCGCGTGCCCGAAACGGAGTCGCAGGGCAGGGTGCATACCTCCACCGTAACGGTTGCCGTGCTTCCCGAAGCCGAGGACGTTGAGGTGGAGATACGCGACGAGGACGTGAGGGTGGACGTCTACCGCTCTTCGGGCGCGGGCGGCCAAAAGGTAAACAAAACGGAGACGGCAATCCGTTTGACGCACTTCCCCACGGGCATCGTGGTGACCTGCCAGGACGAGAGAAGCCAGCTCAAAAACAAGGACAAGGCGTTCAAAGTTCTGCGCTCGCGGCTGTACGACTACTACAATTCCAAAAACCAGAGCGAGTACGACGCCCACCGAAAGAGCCTTGTGGGTAGGGGAGACAGAAGCGAGAGGATACGCACATACAACTTCCCCCAGGGCAGGGTAACCGACCACCGCATTGGGCTGTCGCTCTATTCGCTCGACGCGTTCATGATGGGCGACATAGACGAGATGATAGAGGCGTTGGCAGTGGCGGAGCGTGAGGCACAGCTTGCCGGCGGGGACGTTTAATCTCTTTGCGGCATAGAATAATATTGCGGGCGCGGCGCGCCCGCTTAACTTTTTTGAGGTGTACAATGTTCAAATCGGTTGCGGAGCTTGTTGGCAACACTCCCCTTATAAAACTTGAAAAATACGCACATGTATGCGGAATCAAGGCAAATTTATACGCCAAGTGCGAGGGATTCAACCCCGCGGGTTCCTCTAAGGACAGGGTTGCGAAGGCAATGATAGAGGAGGCGGAAACAAGGGGCGAACTCAAAGAGGGCGGCGTGATAATAGAGCCCACTTCGGGCAACACGGGCATTGCGCTTGCCGCCATAGGCGTATCCAAGGGCTACCGCGTTATTTTGACCATGCCCGAAACAATGAGCGCGGAGAGGCAGAGCCTCATAAGGGCGTACGGCGGCGAGGTGGTGCTGACCGAAGGCTCGGCGGGCATGGGCGGCGCAATAGCGCGGGCGGAAGAGCTTAAACGGGAATTGGGCGGCGTAATTTTGGGGCAGTTTACAAACCCCGCCAACCCCGCGGCGCACTATAAGACCACCGGCCCCGAAATTTATAGGGCGCTGGACGGCAAGGTGGACGTCTTTGTCGCGGGCATAGGCACGGGCGGCACCGTAACGGGCGTGGGCGAATTTTTAAAAAACTCAACACGTTCTGTCAAAATAGTGGGCGTGGAACCTCTTTCCTCCCCCGTTTTGTCGGGCGGCAAGGCGGGCGCGCACAAAATACAGGGCATAGGCGCGGGTTTTGTGCCCAAAATTTTGAATATATCCGTAGTGGACGAAATAATAGCCGTGTCAAATGAGGACGCGTTTAACACGGCGCGTGCGCTTGCGGGGTGCGAGGGCTTGCTGGCGGGCATATCCTCCGGCGCGGCCCTGCACGCGGCAACCGGAGTGGCAAGAGGGCTGGGCGCAGGCAAAAATATAGTTGTGCTTCTCCCCGATTCGGGCGAGCGCTATCTTTCGACGGGGCTGTTCGGTTAAAGAGGGCAAAAAAGTCAAAAAAAGGCCGAAAAACCGCAATATAATTGGATTTTTATATTGCAATTGGCGTTGCCGTATGATAAAATTAACACACAATCCAAATACCGGAGGGAAGTATGAACACTTGGGAAAACCTGTTCCTTATCATCGTGGGCATAGCCGTAGTGCTTGCTGTTGCCTACGCCGCTTTCAACTTTTTCACCGTTAAAAAGTTAGAAGAGGGAACGGACAGAATGCAGGAGATAGGTTCGGCAATCCGCACGGGCGCAAACGCCTTTATAAAGTACGAATATAAAATCGTCGCCATAATCGGCGCGGTCGTTGCGGTTGTAGTGCTTGTAATAATAAGCTGGCAGGCGGCAATAGCCTTTGTCATAGGCGCGGTAATGAGCGCCGCGGCCGGCTACGTGGGCATGAAAATAGCCACCTATTGCAACGTGCGCGTAACCAACAGGGCGCGCGAAACAAAGGATTTGGGCAAAACTTTAAAAGTTGCCTTCAAGGGTGGCTCCGTAATGGGGCTGTGCGTTGCGGGCTTTGCCCTGCTCGGCGCGGTGCTGGTATATCTCATATTCGGCATGGGCGCGGGGCAGATAGCGCAGGTGGTTGAAATAGGCGGCCACTACGGCGACAAAACTTACCAAGCCGCCAAAAACTTCATAGGCCTGCCCACCAACTTCACAATGACCCTTTCGGGCTATGCGCTGGGTTGCTCCATCATAGCCATGTTCAACCGCGTGGGCGGCGGCATCTACACCAAGGCGGCGGACATGGGCGCCGACCTCGTAGGTAAAACCGAGGAGCATATCCCCGAAGACGACCCCCGCAATCCCGCCACGATAGCCGACAACGTCGGCGACAACGTCGGCGACGTTGCAGGCCTCGGCAGCGACCTTCTGGAAAGCTACGTCGGCGCGATTCTCTCGGCGGTAATGCTCGCGGGCGAGCTGTTCATGCACAAGATATTTACGGACGCGGCGTTTTTAAACAAACTGCTCCTGTTCCCGCTGGTGTTTGCGGGCTGCGGCCTTCTGGCATGTATAATAGGTATATCCTACATAGTGCTCCGCACGAATCTATCCAAAAACGTACACATGGAATTGAATATAGCCACCTGGATATCGGCGGGCGTAACCGTGGTTGCGGGATTGGTTATAAGTATTTTGATGTTTAAGGACGTCGGCGGCGGCATAGGCGACATCAAAAACGCCGCATATACGGACGCCGGCTTTAAAGTGGGCGCGTTCAGCCCCTGGCTTGCGGCGGTGTTCGGCATAATAGCCGGCATAGTTATAGGCATAATATCCGAGTACTACACAAGCTACGACTACAAGCCCACCAAGGGCATAGCCTCGGCTTCAAAGGAAGGCCCCGCGCTCACCGTAACGCAGGGGCTTGCGACGGGCATGATAAGCTGTATGCTCCCCGTGGTAGTACTCGCCGTGGCAATCTTCGGCAGTTATGCAATAGCGGGAATGTACGGCGTTGCGTGCGCGGCGTTCGGCATGCTCTCCTTTGTTGCGGCAACCGTTTCGGTGGACACCTACGGCCCCATATCGGACAACGCGGGCGGCATAGCCGAAATGAGCTATTTGGAACCCGAAGTACGTGAAATCACCGACAAGCTCGACTCCGTAGGCAACACTACGGCGGCGATAGGCAAGGGCTTTGCAATAGGCTCGGCGTCGTTTGCGGCTCTCTCGCTAATGACGAGCTACCTGTTCGCCTTCCAGGAAATAAATCTGGTTGAAGAGCTTGTGCTCAACCTCATCAACCCCATGACGCTCTGCGGGGCGCTCTGCGGCGCGGCGTTGCCCTATATGTTCTCGGGCATGCTCATAAACGCGGTTGCCAAAGCGGCAAGGAAGATGGTAGAGGAAGTCCGCAGGCAGTTTAACGAAATAGTCGGCCTGCGCGAGGGCAAGGTGCTGCCCGACTATAAGACCTGCATAGAAATTTCCTCTTCGGGCGCACTGAAAGAAATGCGTATACCCTGCATACTTTGCATACTGTTCCCCCTTGTAACGGGCTTTGTA
>CANREJ010000061.1 GCA_947629665.1 uncultured Clostridia bacterium | reverse complement strand
TTTATAAATTCGGGGGTAGTGCCGCAACAGCCGCCCACTACGCTCACGCCCATTTCAACGAATTTGCCGATATAATAATCAAACTCCTCCACGCCGAGTTCGTAGACCGTTTTGCCGTTTTGTAGTTTTGGCAGGCCGCGGTTGGGCTCCACGATTATGGGCAAAGCGGTCGCCGCGAGCAACCTCTTGACTACGCTTTCCATTTCCCTGGGGCCGAGCGAACAATTTACGCCGAGGGCGTCCACTCCCAGCCCCTCCAAAGTATTTGCCGCTATTTCGGGCGTGGAACCCGTCAACGTTCTGCACGATGAATCGAAAGTCATTGTAACATATACAGGCTTGTCCGCATGCTCCTTTAACGCGAGTACGCACGCCTTCGCTTCGTATAAATCGGAAAAGGTTTCCACAAAATAGCCGTCTACGAGGTCTTTGGTTATTTCGGCAAGCTCCGCAAAGGCGGAATATGCCCCGTCGAACGTAAGAGTTCCCAAGGGCTTTAACATTGCGCCCGTAGGCCCTATGTTGAAGAACACGCTCTTTTTTGCGGCGCGGGCGTTTTCTATGGCCTTTAAAGCCACTTCTTTAACCGAAAATGCACCCCTGTATTTGATTTTGTTCAGCCCGAAAGTATTTGTGAGTATTATATCCGCCGAAGAATACGAACGGTGTATCGCCTTGATTTTTTCGGGGGCGGTGATATTGAAATCTTCGGGACAGCCTTCAAGTCCAATTTCTTCGAGCTGTGTGCCCATTGCGCCGTCCAAAACTATTACTTTTCCCCCAAGCCGTAGCACGTTGTTCCCTCCTTCCTGTATGCGCATGCCGAAAAGTTAATGCACTCTGCGCAAGTCTTTTTTGCCGCTTTGCCCACTCCTATTATCCCCGCCATGGTTTTTTGCGGCAACATAAGGTTGCTGTTCAGCAAGGTTACCCCTATCTTTGCGGGATTTAATAAATCGAATATATATCTTATATCCGAAATATCGCTTCCGCCGTAGCCCGGACAGAAACGGTAGGTGAGATTTTCACCCAAGTCCGCCTCGAAATCGTCGGCGCACCTCTCCAAATATGCGCTCGCGCAGGCGTCGAATATGAGCGATTTTTGCATATCCGCCCTTTCGAGATACTTTATTTTACGGTCGACTTCCGCGCCGAGGGTGCAGACGCATAAAATAACCGCCGAACAACCCTTTAAAAAGGACATATATGGCTCCTTTTGCAAAAAAGCGGGAATATCGCCCAAAATCTTATATTGATATTTGAACGCCTGTATACTTTCGAGTTCTTCAAGACATGCCGAAATAAGGCGGTCTACTCCCTTGTCGGGTTTTACCCCCTTGTAGCCGAGATAGGTGTAAATGAGCGGTTGCAAATCAGAATAATTCATTGAAAAAATTATGTAGCCTGTCGTAAATTTCAAGCGCGATATCCGCATGGTTCATTATGCAGAGATGAACGCCCGGCGCACCCTTTGCTATAAGATCCATAATCTGGTACACGGCGTAATTTATGCCCGCTTCCCGCATGAGAGAGGGGTTGCCCGAATACATTTCGAGCATATTTCTCAACTCTATGGGAATGGTACTGCCGCACATGCTCTTTATGCGGGCTATGTTTTTGGGATTGGTTATTGGCATTATCCCCGGAATTATGGGCGAAGTTATCCCTATTTTGCGCGCCTCGCTCACGAGCCTGTAATAATAGGCGTTATCGTAAAATATCTGGGATATGAAAAACTTTGCGCCGCACTCCTCTTTCTTTTTGAGATTTTCAAGGTCATCGTATAAAGAAGCGCACTCCTGATGCCCTTCGGGATAGCACGCCCCGCCCAAAGTGAAATCGTATTTTTGCAGATATGTCTGCAAATCGGTGGCGTGCCTGAAATATTTGCAATAATCTCCGTCAAACTCAACCGGCCTATCGCCGCGCAACGCCAACACGTTTTCAACGCCGAGCTGCCTGAGTTTTTTGGCAACGGCGTCGATTTCGGAAGGTGTGGAAGGCCCGCCTGTAAGGTGCGCAAGCGGCTCTATGCCCTCCGCTTTGATAAACCCCGCAATATCCGCCGCGTTGCGGGCATTGGAGCCGCCCGCGCCGTAAGTTACGCTGATAAAATCCGTGCGGAGCTTTTTGAGTTCCCTTATGGTTGCAAAAAGTTTTTCCGTCTCGGTTTCGGCTTTTTTAGGCGGAAATACCTCAAACGAAAGCGTTCTTTTGTTCTTTAAAATTTCGTTGATTCTCATTATCCTTTCCTATACCTTATTTACTTCGTAAAATCCGTTATTATTATACCCGAATCATATTATGCCTTTGACCGCTCTTTCAAGTCTGCCCATTGCACATTCCAGCGTTGAGCGGGGACAGGCTATATTCAGCCTTTCGAAGCCGCTTCCGCCCGCGCCGAATATGTAACCGTCGTCCAGCCATAATTTTGCCTTTTGCTCCACGAGGTCTTGCAGGGCTCTGTCGGTTAAGCCGAGCGCACGGCAGTCCAGCCACAGAAGATAGGTGCCCTCCGGTTCGATAAGTTTGATTTTTGGTATATCTTTGAGATAACCGCGCACAAACGCGAGATTGCCTTCAAGATATTCCTTTAAGCAATCGAACCACTCACCGCCCTTTTGATATGCGGCCACGCAGGCGGTCATGCCCATTACGCCCGGCTCCCAATAGCCTACCTTGTCGAGCTCGTTCTCGAACTTTTTGCGCACCGCCCCGTTTGGAATATAGATATTGGATATCTGTAAGCCCGCAAGATTGAAGGATTTTGAGGGCGCAGTGCAGATTGCACAATGCTCTTCGAACTCCTGTTTCACCGTGGAAAATACAACATGGGTGTGGTTTTTAAATGTAAAGTCGCAGTGGATTTCATCCGAAATGACGAACACGCCGTGCTTTAAACAAATTTCGCCGAGGCGTTCCAGCTCTTCCCTTTCCCACACTCTGCCGACGGGATTGTGCGGACTGCACAGTATAAAGGCCTTTACGTTGTTTGAAACTATCTTGCTTTCGAAATCTTCGAAATCGATATAATATCTGCCGTCTTTGAGCTGTAACTCGCTCACTACGAGTTTGCGGTTGTTGTTGGTTATTGAGGTTGCAAAGGGATAATACACTGGCTGACAGCAAATTACGCCGTCCCCCTCCTCTGTAACCGCCTTTATAAGGGTGCAAATGGCAAACACGACGCCGGGGGTACATATGAATTTTTCGGGCTCGGCGTTCCAGCCGTGGCGCTCCTTAAACCATTTTGCTACGGCCGTGAAATAATCTTTTTTTGGCATGGTATAGCCGAATATGCCGTGTTCGGCGCGTGCTTTCAAGGCCTCTGTTACGGCGGGTATGTCCATATCGGCTACCCAAAGGGGCAAAACGTCCGCAGGTCTGCCGCGTTCAACAGCAAAATCATATTTTAAACAGCTTGTGTTTTTTCTGTCTGTAACCTTTTCGAAATCGTATTTCATTTATCGAATACCCGCTTTAAATCTTCAATCAAATCGCTTACGTTCTCAATGCCGACGGAAAGGCGCAAAAACCTGTCGTTTATGCCCCTTCTTTCGCGCTCCTCCTTGGGGACGTCGGCATGGGTCTGCAACATCGGGTAGGTGATAAGGCTTTCCACCCCGCCCAAACTTTCGGCGTATTGGAACACTTTAACGCCTTTTAAAATACTCTCCGCAAGCTCCTTGCTCTCAACCTCAACGGATATCATTCCACCGAAGCCCGTGGACTGCTTTTTGGATATTTCGTAGCCCGCGTGATCCTCAAAGCCCACGTAATATACCTTCTTTACTTCCTTCCGTGCGCGCAACCATTCGGCGATTTTTTTGGCGTTGTAATTTATCCTGTCCATTCTTACAGGCAGAGTTTTTATGCCGCGCTCTATCAAAAAGCACTCCCACGGCGCGAGGCATGCGCCAACCGTTTTATATAAGTAGCCGAGACGTTCGGCAAGCTCCGCGGAATTTACCACCGCAAAGCCCGCAAGGGCGTCGTTGTGCCCGCCGAGATACTTTGTGCCGCTGTGTATTACAATATCCGCACCCAACTCTATGGGACGCTGGAAATAGGGCGTTAAAAAGGTGTTGTCCACTATCAAAAGAAGATTGTGCTTTTTTGCAAGCGCGGAGAGTGCGGCGATATCCGAAACCATCATCAAGGGGTTGCTTGGAGTTTCGATATAGAGCGCCTTGGTCTGCGGTTTTATAAGCGACTCAACCTTTTTAATATCGCCCGTATCGGTCCTCGTGAGAATTGACGTTATTGAACAGCCTTAAACTCCCTCCGTACAAATCCTCGGAGGCGATGATATGCTCACCCCCGCCAAATAACTTCATTACCGTAGCGATTGCCGCCATGCCTGTTGAAAAGGCATATGCCGCAACGCCGCCCTCCAAAGTTGCAACCGTATTTTCCAGATGACTTCGCGTAGGGTTTGAAAGGCGGGAATAGCTGTATTCCGAGGGCACACCCACTCCTTTATGCACAAAAGTAGAGGATTGGCATACGGCTTGCGTAAGCGTTCCCCACTCGTCCTTTTTGTTGCCGTCCGCATGCAGACAAAGCGTTTCGAATTTCATATTTTAACCTCGATGTAAACGTTTTATTCAACAATCTATCCATAGTCCCGCATACAAATCAATTGTAACCTAAATATATAAAAAACCGCTTGAAAAGTCAATAAATTATATAAAAAAACAATTTTTATAAATAAAATGATAGCATTTTGTAACCCCGATATGCTATAATTCAATCAAGTCAGTCGAATAGTCCAACGTTGAATTGCAAAGTGTTTTGCTAAAAGTAGGGGAAGTACGGTGAAAGCCCGTCGCAACAGTCATTACGGTGAAAGTCCGATTGCCTACCCGTTGGATCGCACGTTACTTTTCTTGGGCAGTGGAGATAGATAGTAGCGTATTTTTTGTGCGCCCGAAAGCGGGCGCACTTTTTTATAGGAGGCAACTTATGAAAAACACTCAAAAACTTGCTGCGCTCTTTGTCGCGGCAATCGCGGCATTTGCGGGATTTATCCTTCCCGCATGTACGGACAATGACGCAGACGTGACCCTTCTCGAAAGCAGCGAAACGCTCGTTGTGATTCGGGCCGAGGCTACGAGTGGAAGCATGCAAGACGCTATTGCGAAGTTAAAAGAGGCAGGTCAAATCACCTACGAAGGTTCGGAGAGCGAATACGGGTTTTATATTACGTCGGTAAACGGCTACACCCCCGACGCTTCGAAAAACGAATTTTGGGCCGTCTATACTACGCTTGGAGAATATGAGGGCGTATCCTATTCGAGCGCGGAATACGGTACTTACAACTATAAGGGCACTTCGTGCGCGAGCGCCTCTTACGGGATATCCGGTTTGCCGATGGTTGAGGGATATCTCTATATTTTAACAATTTCGACGTACTGATGAACGCAAAGAAAATCGCGGCGTGCGCAATAGTCGTAGCGCTTTTAATCGCCGTACAATTTGCATTGAGTTTTGTGTCCGGGGTAGAACTCGTAACTGTGCTTCTGCTCTGCTTTTGCTATACCTTCGGCGCGGCTTGCGGGATGCTCGTCGCCACCGCGTTTTCCTTGCTCCGCTGTCTTTTATTCGGCTTCGTGCCGAACGTCGTTTTGCTCTATCTTATCTATTACAACTTATTCGCGCTTCTGTTCGGGAGTTTGAGAAAGCATAAACTTCCCGTTTGGATATGCCCCGTTTTGCTTTCCCTGCTTGCGGCGGCAAGCGCTTATTTCGCGGCTGCGGGCATTCCAATCAGTATTTTATATCAAAACAAAATCCGTATCATGTTTTGGATTCTCTTCGGGATATCCGCGGCACTGCTTCTTGTTTATATCATTCTCATTTTATGCCACAAAAAAAGCAAGGAGCTCGCTTCGATAACGGCCCTTGCCGCATTCTGCACGGTCTTGTTTACATTGTTGGATGATTTAATCGGCCCGCTCTTTCTCGGCTACGGAGCGGAAGCGACGCTCGCCTATTTTTACACAAGCTTTCTTGCCATGTTGCCGCAAACGATCTGCGCTTCCGTCAGCGTATTTATACTGTTTAATCCGATAAACAACATTTTATCAAAAATCTGCCCTGAACCAAAAAAGAAACCCCTTATTGACTAAAAGGGACTTCCTCAAAGTTTTAATCATAAAACAGGGGATTCGGTCAAGGCTGAAACTTGCTCCCCGCAAAGCCAAAGATGCGCGTGAAAAGACTTCGGGGCTTGTTAATCCCGGCTTAATTGATGATGAACGTCGCCTGCCCGACGCAGGGAAAGTACTGCTGAAAATCGCCACCGAACAGGACTTTAACCGGGAGAATTTTGCAGATTCTCGCGGATAGTTTTCTGTATTTCAGGCAACTGTTGAAGGTCTTTTGTTCGCTCGACTGGCCTTTTGCTCGTCCATACTAATTCTCGCCATATGGGATACATCGAAGCGAGTGGATTGCTATTAACCGATAGTGGCTTTGAAAATTTCCTTGATTTTTATTTTTTGATTGATTTTTGGGGCAGAAATATTTGGGGTAGGCGCGAGGCACGAGGTGTTAAAAACGGTGAATTTTAGCCGAAATGATTAAAAACGGCTTATTTTTGAAGATTTTTGAAAACCCTCAACAGCTTCGAATCCCGTCGTCTCATTGAATTGTCAAACTAAGTGCAACAGTAAGAGATAAAAAAGTTAAATAAATCAACAGGTTTTTTGTAAGATAAAACTTTTTTAGGTCTGGCGTTTAAAAGCGCCAGATTTTTTTGTAAAGTTTTGTCTGCGATATGCGAGAGGTTTCTGCCTTTGGGATAAAATTCTCTTAATAATCCGTTAAGATTTTCATTAGTGCCTTTTTGCCATGCACAATAAGCATCGGCAATATATATTGTTCAAATTGCCATGAACTTCATTGTTTATTGAACTCACAAAATATCTATAATCATTTACAAGTGATTTACTCTTTTTTGCCTACCATACCATCCAAATTGGCAAACAGATAGGCTTTTTCGTGCCCACCATAATGAAAGTTACCAGCAATTAAAACCAATTTCAACTCACATTTGTCCGTACTATAAGTGCAATTCGAAAAAGTACCAATATCAGCTTCAACAAAATAGCCGCAAATTATCCCTACTCTAATTTGCAAATTGCAATTATTATGGGCGCCAAATGCATACCATGGTTGTCTGTGATATATTTTGTTTTCACCATGATAATTAAATATTACCGAGTCAACATAACAAGCAGAAATTTGAGTATTGTAGCAATAGCCGACTATTCCTCCCCAAGAACGTAAGGATTGATTACCATCATCATTAGCAATATAAATCCCTATTGTGCCACTAAAAGTACAATCTTTAATTATCCCGCCATCTGTATATCCTACGATACCTCCGCAATCACCAGTAGCATAAATTACACAATCGGCGGAGCATTTCATTATTGTGCCGTTGTTAGTCCCACAAATTGAGCCGAATGCAGAATTATTTCTATCACAGACGAAATTACCATTTATTACTTTAATATTATCCAGGACACCGTCTTCATGGTTTAAACCAACAACGCCGCCCATTGAAATTTTATATTTATCTTTGTGATATGCATCTTTACTCTGATAATCTACATTCTTTAAAACTAAATCTTTGATTAAACCGTAATTATCATCAATAAGCCCACCGTATTGCCCGTCTCCAATACGCATAAAATTCACTTCTCTTTTATTGTTAAAAGTAATAATATGTCCTTTGCCGTCTATGCTACCTTTGAATTCAGATATGGAATTAAAGCTATTGGCATCAATATTAAAATCAGCGACTATTGCATAATTTTTATCTTTATAATGACTAATATTTTTAAGTTGAGTTTCGTTACTAATCAAATACGGACTTTCAGTTGTTCCAAACCCTCCAGCGAACAGCGTATTATCTCCAGGGATATCTATATCCTCTTTTTCAGAGTGAGATAAATCTACTTGTTCAAGAGGGTGCTCCTTAGCATAGTTTATGGCTTCATCAACATCAAATTCAATTTTGCTTGACTTATCATATGAAAATAGTGAAGTTTCAGATTCCTCTATCACTAGTCCTGTTGTGTCGCTAACCAAAACATCGCTAGTCGTCGCATATTGATCTGCTTCAACATCATAAGCGACAACTCCAAATGCATGAACTGGGCTATAATATGCAACCCTATAACAAAACCCTTTTTTAAGTCCTGCTTCCTCTGAAATATTAAAGTTAAGCGTAACTGTTTTGCTATATTGTGCCAATAATGCTCTTTCAGTATTAACAGAGTTGGTTTTTATAGATCCCCAGTCGTTTGTCCAATGATGATCCGTGGATTCAGTAAAATTGAAAGATGTTTTAAGTACACCAAAAGATGCCTTTATATTTTGATGAAGATTTATGTCAAAACCACCAGTATATGAATGAGTATCGATAATCTCATTTGCCTGTGATACATTTTCATGGAATGTTTCACTATTCAGTTGCTGAAATTCAAATCCGAGATTGAAATTTATTCCTGTATATTTAATATATGTAGAATGATATAAAGGCACATCAGAAATATTTCCCAAATAAAAATAATAGTAATAAAATTTATTGTCAATATTTATGGTATTAAAAGGCTGTATAGGAGTTGATTGCAGTTCGTTATTTGTTACGGGTATATAAGCATTCAATTTTTTATTAGCATTTAGTTGATTTACTGTACTTAAAGTAGTAGTTTTATCGTCAATTGTTTCACCATTATTATCATGGTCGGTAGTTTCGCCTCTATTGACAGCCTTATAGTCAAAACTTAAAGTTTCTGACCAATCTGAATCAAATATATTGATGCCATTACCACGACTTTTAACTTTTAAATTAAATGTGCAGGATTCTGATATATAATCACTGACTTTGAACTCTAAATCAGAAGTGTTTATCTCTCTTGAATTTATTTTAAAAGTATACCCCAATGCATTAGATACACTATCCCAATAGACTAAATCATTACTCATTGAGATATTTTTAGGGGCTTCAAGTCGTACAGCAGATTCAGTTGTGCTACTTTGCTCATCTTTAATATCATTGTCATTTGAATTACAGCCAATAGCTAAGAAACTAAAAATAACTGTAAGTATTAATGAATTAAAAATGATAATAAATTTTTTCATATTGGTATCTCCATAAAAATTTTTCCGTATAATGTGCAAAGATGTTATAAACTTTTTAAAATACTGTATACATTGGTCTACTCTCCGAGGTGAATTTTATAATATAGACGGTGAATTTAAACAAATTGTTACAAAAATTAAGCATTTTGTTCCATTATTATTCAATAAAATTTATAATGTTACTTGGTAGGAAGACAAAAACCAAAAAGTTTACCATTTTATAAGACTTTCACCTAATTTTGCCTTTTCAAGACAACAAAAAGCCGATGACTACTACTCGCAAATCACCGGCTTTAACAAATTTGGTATTTTATATTACCCTATGTTGGTTAGACATTCTATTAAATTTTTAATTTGCTTTACGCCCTGACGATATACTCGTCGGGGTTCTTTTCTTCTTTGGTCAAGGCAATGTCGGGCGCGAGGCGGCGCAGGCAAAATTTGTAATACACCTGCTTATTTGCGGGGCGCAGAAGAGCGGTGCAGTCAATCAGATATTGCCGCCAATCCTGCCACTTGTCCTCATTACCGCAGTGGTTTATTTTGCCTATTTTGTAGTGGTCTACACTGCCGTCTGCAAGCGTTCTCTCGATAAGTTTCAAGCTCTCCGCAGGCTCTATCGTCGGCTCGAAGCTGGCAAACGTCTTAATTCCGTTGTCGTGCAAAATCTTCAACGTTTCCAGCCGTTCTTCGGGCAGACTTGCAAACGGCTCCCACTCGCGGCTCTTGCTCTCGTCCATAAAAGTCAACG
>CANREJ010000060.1 GCA_947629665.1 uncultured Clostridia bacterium | reverse complement strand
CCATGGCGACGTTTCCGCCGCCGACAACAACGACCTTTTTTGCGTGCATTATGGGCGTTTGCGCGCCGTTTTGGTAGGCCTTCATCAAGTTGGAGCGGGTTAAAAACTCGTTGGCGGAATATACGCCCTTTAACGATTCGCCGGGTATGCCCATAAAGCGGGGGAGCCCTGCGCCGCTTCCCACAAATACGGCTTCGTAGCCGCAGTCAAACAGCTCGTCGATTGTGAGAGTCTTGCCTATTATAACGTTAGTCTGGACGTCTACGCCGTATTTTTTGAGGGTTTCCACCTCTTTACTGACAATTTCCTTGGGCAAGCGGAACTCCGGTATGCCGTATATCAGCACGCCGCCGGCAAGGTGCAGGGCTTCAAAAACCGTTACGCTGTATCCCTTTTTTGCGAGGTCGCCGGCGCAGGTGAGCCCGGAAGGCCCTGAACCTACCACCGCCACTCTATGCCCGTTTGGAGCGGGCGTTTTAATATCACCCTTAAAATTTGCGTTGTGGTAGTCGGCAACAAAGCGTTCGAGCCTGCCTATTCCAACCGGCTCGAATTTTATGCCGAGCGTACACTTGCTTTCGCACTGCGTTTCCTGCGGGCAGACCCTGCCGCACACCGCGGGCAGAGACGAGCTTTTTGTTATGATTTGATAGGCGCCCTCAAAATCGCTTTGCTTGATTTTTGAAATGAAATCGGGAATGGAAATATTTACGGGGCAACCCTGCACGCAGGGGCTGTTTTTGCAGTTTAAACAGCGTTGAGCCTCGGCTACCGCAACGTCCGCGCCGTAGCCCAAGGCAACTTCACTGAAATTATGCGCGCGCACATTCGGCGGAAGAACGGGCATTTGATGTTTTTTTGGTTGGATTGCCATCAGTTTGCCTCCTTTTTAAAGAGATTGCAACATGCTTCCCGCTCGCGTTTTTCAAATTCGGCGTACATCGAAGAGCGGGCAATAGCCTCGTTGAAATCAACTTCGTAGCCGTTGAAGTCGGGGCCGTCTACGCAGGCGAATTTTGTTTTTCCGCCGACGGTCAGACGGCATCCGCCGCACATGCCCGTGCCGTCTATCATTATGGGGTTCATTGATACGGTTGCGGGGATATTGTAGGGTTTTGCCGTTTCAACCACGAATTTCATCATTATCAGCGGGCCTATGGTTATAATTTCGTCGTAACGTTCGCCCCCTTCGAGCGCCTCCTTTAACGGCGCGGTTACAACGCCCTGCCTGCCGTAGCTGCCGTCGTCCGTCATAACGGTGAGCTTGTGGGAACAGGCTTTAAATTCATCTTCCAAAATGAGAAGTTCTTTACTTCTAAAACCTATTATAGAGTGGACTTCGGCGCCCTGCTCTTTGAGTTTTTGGGCAACGGGAAGGGCGATTGCACAGCCCACGCCGCCGCCTACTATGCAAACTTTTTTAAGGCCTTCCGTTTTGGTGGCGCACCCCAAAGGCCCGGCAAAATCGGATATATAATCCCCCTCTGCCTTTTGGTTTAAGCGCATGGTTGTGCCGCCCACTATCTGGAAAATGATTTTTACCGTGCCCTGCTCCCTGTTAAATCCCGCAACGGTTAAAGGGATACGCTCGCCGTCGCTGTCCACGCGCAAAATCACAAACTGCCCCGCCCGGGCTTTTTTTGCTACGAGCGGTGCATAAATATCCATCATTGTTACGGTGGGATTGAGCGGTTTTTTATTTAAAATTTTGTACATCGTCTATACCTTTTTATAACTTTTAATCTTTTTTATGATATAGAAAGGGAAAGGCGCGTCGAATTCGGTTGCGTGCGCGGTTTTACGGACTATGCCCTCCTGCACGCGGTTGTGCCTGCCCAGAGGCGCGCATACCGTATCGCCCACTTCCACCTCTTTGAAATCGCAGAGGTACCAATATGTTATGCCCGTTACGTTCGGGTCGTTTACAAACTCAACGGCAACAAAATAGTACATATCTACCATAATTAAAAATATTATATCAATATATATACATAAATGCAAGAATTTATAAAAAATTTTATGGCACGGCTTTAAAAAACCGTACCGCAGACAATCATAAAAAATACTCCTTTACTCCCCGTTATTACTTGACAACGGCGGGGAAATTTATTATAATTCTTTTGATTTTGCGGACGTGGCGAAATTGGCAGACGCGCAGGTTTCAGGTTCCTGTGGGAGACCATGGGGGTTCAAGTCCCTTCGTCCGCACCACTCATAACGTAAGTTGAATTATTCAGCTTGCGTTTTTTTATGTATAAAAAGCCGCACATAAAAGTGCGACTTTTTAAAAATTTTTTTAAACCATCTTTCAATTCTTATGATTTTGCTCAAATCTTGTTTCTTTTGTTTTGCAAGATTAATTTACCATCCTATAATTGTGTGAGCTACTTTATCGATAAATTTGTCATAATCGTTATAAATTATTGTGGCACCAAAATCAAATTTTAACGATGAAATTGTTATATCAAAATCATTATTTAAATAATAATTCTCATATTCTTGCTTATCGGCAATTTTTGCAACAGTATTTTTTTCTTGAATGTGGACGATAAACACGAGTGTTTTGTTTGGTGTATGCATATATGAATCAATATTATCGTTTGATAATTTGATATATTTACTCAAATTATGTTCACTAATTGTTTCCCACTTTGAAATGCTACCGTCTTTATCAAAATAGGGGATTTTGTCGGGAATAATAAAATCTGGAAATAAGGAAGTAATTACTCATTACATATTTAATCGCTATGCCGGCAATAGGCTTATTATTTTCAACAATTGTAATATCAACCGCTTTATCTACATATCGTCCGTTAATTTTATGCTCTTTACCAACCCCATAACCCAAAGAATATACAGAATATATCTTATTATTTAACCTTTCTTGCAAATCTTCCGAAATTGCACCGTGCAAAACTCCTAATTTTTTATTGCTTCTTGCACCTGTTTGTAAGTAAGTAATAAACGATCTTTTAAGAATAGCTAAAAATTGAGAATTGTTCATTTTCAAATCCGTTCCTTTGTGAGTATTTATATTCAAGATAATTTTTCAAATCTTTTGACGAGAACGTATAATAGCCACCACTTTTATATTTGCCGAGTAATGATATATAAGAAATAAAATCATCGTTATATAACATTTCTTTTAATTCGCTTTCAGAAACTTCCGTGATAATATAAAGTCCGCTATAAACCCCGACGCCTTTATCGCATTTAATAAGTTTTAAATCAGATAGTCCTCTTATTAAAGCATTTATAGAGTATTTACAACGATATACATCGTTTATACCTTGCGACCTGCCAAATCCATACCAATCAGTATTTTTTTCAAGACTGCGTTTTAATAATTCTTCATTGTGTTTTTCAAAATATACTTTAATAAAAGGGTACCCGACTAATTCTTCATAAGAAATAAGTTTACCGTTTCTATATGGAAATAAACATCTATATTGTTTGCCTGTTGATGCCTTAACAATAGGAATTGTAAACTCTTTAAAATCAAATTCTCCTATGAAAAAACTGTCCGCAAGAGTTGCAAAACCGTTTTTTACAGCAAAATGATCTTTTGCGGTAGTAAATGTTAATATATTCTTTAATTCATTTAATTTTCGTTTATCCGCAAAATAAAAATTACCGTTTATATAATAATCCTCAACTCCCAATGTATCCACATAAAACGGAAATTTGTTTCTGTCTTCAAATTGAAAATATTCTATTGTTTTTTGATTGCGGTTCTTTTTTAATATTGCAATAGTTGTGTATGTAGTAGCCTCAAACACTTGAAAATGTTTTAAATCAACAATTTTATCAAGTAAATTATTTTTAACCAGGTGCGTCCGCATATATTTTCCTGCAATACTATTAAAAAAAGAACTCGGCGTTATATAACCTAAAATTCCGTTTGCGTTAAGCATTTTTAAACCGATTTCATAGAATACTATATACAAATCGGTCATACCGTTTTGAGCAAAAGAAAACTTTTTAATAGAGTCAAAAGAATTGCCTAAATTGTGAACTCTGACATATGGAGGATTTCCTAAAACAAAGTCCATTTTGCCATTGTATCTATCTACCGTTAACGCATCAGCACAGTTGATATCCCAAGTTACATTGTTTAAACCAAACTGTCTTACTGTATTGTTTAAATTTTCAATACACTTCTTGCTCTCGGCTTCATCTATTTCAATCCCGTGAATATAAGTTGATAGCTCTTCGGAAAGTAAATGCAAATCAGAATTATTTTTTAAAAATTCTTTACAGTATCTTCTTACGATTGCAACCAAAAATGAACCATCACCACAACTATTGTCAATGGCATGTTTTTTTAATATTATCCGTCCATGATAACTTGACAGGTCAAGCACATTATCCACAATAAATTCAGGTGTATAATAACGCCCATTTAATTTTTCGGTTGAAACCTTAATTGCTTCTGTTTTCATATATACATAGTTATTATATCATACTCCTCCATATTTAGCAATAGTTTAATTTATTCAAAATTACCCTATATTTTAAAATGGCACTGTGGCGGGTGCTTGAATAAACGAGCGCGGCGGTGGATACAACTTTCCCCGCCACGCGTTTTTGGTATACCAAGTGTGAATAGCTTGAACTTATTTTTTGTGAAAGATAAGTTCGAGCTATTTTGCTTTATGGAAGAATTTGCGTTTTCCTTATTTTATGGTATAATAATGGAGCGACAAGCAGTAATTTGCGATGAAGCGCGAAATAAATTTCAATTTGGCGGAGAACACGATGAACAAAATAAAACAATTATTGATTGTTTTGACAATTTGCATTACTCTTGCGGGATTAACCGTTTTACTATACCTTCTCGACCCGACTTTTATTCCCGACGCATATAGAATTACGTCAATGGTAATTGTTGTTTCCTGGGCGTTTTTTATCGTTCCTTCCGTGCTTTTTGCCGTGCAATTGGCAATAAAATATTTCGGAGACAAATCCCCCGATCATGCTTTCAGGGACGGAGTACGCATAGGCGTAATTGCGAGCGGCGGCGGAATCATTGTATTGAGTCTGCTCGTCTCCCCCATTACGGGAATTTTGTGGTATATACATACCGTCAAAAAAATAATCTTACCGAAAAAGAATAAAAATCAATATCCGGACAACCCGGATGAAAACGATATTTTCAATACTTAAAAGAACTCAAAACAAAATTTTTGGTTTATTTTATACTTTAAGGGGCGGAATGATAGATTTACAGGCGATTTTTAAAGATAAAAAACTTGATAAAGGCAAGCTGGTTGCGGAGGGATTTGCTCCGTGCGGGGAATGTTATGTGAAAGAGTATCCTTATGCAGGGACAATTCACAGCAAAAATTACGGTTGGCGGCGACGGCAACGTTGATTACAACGTTTACGACCTGTCCACCGACGAGGAATACGTACTTGCGCGCGTCAAGGACGCAACGGGCGCGTTTGTGGGCGAAGTTCAGGCCGCCTGCAACGAAATACTGTGCCAAATTGCGGATAAATGCTTTTACACAGAGCGCTACGGCGGCCAAACAAGGCGGGTTCTGCAATATATAAGGGAAAAATATGAGGCCGAACCCGAATTTTTGTGGAGCGCATACCCCGACTTTGCCGCACTGCGTATTCACGGCAAAAAACAGTGGTTTGCCGTGGTTATGAAGGTGCCGAAAACAAAATTCGGCCTTAAAAGCGAGGAGCCGATAGAGATTATCAACCTGAAAAACGACCCCGAAGCGGTGAGCGGCTTTATCGGCGGCGGGCGGGCATACCCCGCATACCACATGAACAAACGTAGCTGGTTTTCGGTTTTTTTGGACGGCAGTTTACCAGACGGCGAAATATTTTCAATGATAGACCAGAGCTATTGCCTTGTCAATTCATAAAAAGCGGCTTTAAAGCGCGATAATTCCATAATACCGAAAGATATTTTTGCCTTAACCTACCCTTGGAACTCTACTTGCGGTAGAGTTGCGCGGTGTGAAAGAGAGTGTCTTGCTTTTCGGGCGGGCGTGGGTTATACTTTGTTTGAAGGAGGCAAAAAGTATGACTTTCGGTGAAAAAATAAAAAAATTGAGGACGGAAAACGGGCTTACGCAGGAGCAACTTGCCGATAAACTTTACGTTACGCGCACAGCCGTTTCCAAATGGGAAACGGGCAGGGGCTTGCCCGCCATAGACACTTTAAAGGAAATGGCCGAACTTTTCGGGGTGAGCCTTGACAGCTTGATTTCGGACGAGGACGTGCAGAGCAAAAAACTCGCCGACGAACAACGGGCGAGAACGTTTTATGTTATTGCAATTATATTCCTTGCGCTCACAGTGGGCTTTACCCTTGCCGCATACTTTGCCGCAAATAAATATTTTGCGATAGGAAGCTGTGCGGCTACGGCGGGCTACGTAGTGTTTGCGTTTTTATCCCGCCCAAAATACAGGCGTGCGGAGGCAAAAAAAATTATTGTGCCCTATATAATTTCACGGCTTGTGATTTTGGCAATCATGTGCGGAGTTATTGTTTATACCTTGGTTACATTATAAATTATAGGCGGCGGGGTTTGCCCCGCCGCCCTGCTTTTTTATTCAAGAGATTCCAACAGGAGCTTGTCCGCAACCAGCGCGATAAACTCGCTGTTTGTGGGGCGTTCGCTGCCTATGTATACTTTTGCGCCGAAAATGGAACTTACGGCGTCCGTTCTGCCCTTGTTCCACGCCACCTCTATGGCATGGCGGATAGCTCTTTCAACCTTGCTTGCCGAAGTCTGGAATTTTTCGGCTATCTTTGGATAGAGTTCCTTCGTTACCCTGTTGATTATGCTCTGGTCCTCCACCGTCATCTTTATCCCCTCGCGCAGATATTTGTAGCCCTTTATGTGCGGCGGTACGCCTATCGTTACAAATATATTGCTTATCTTTTCGTCCAGCGAGTTGATTTTGCGCCTGTCGCGCACGTTGGAACTTATTTTATAGTCCACCGCCCGCTCCTCGGTGAGATCGCGGATACGGTCGAACACCGTTTCGACCTCCACCGGCTTTACAAGATAATATACGGCTCCGCTCTCTATTGCGGAGTTTATTATTTTATCTTCCAGATAACTGCCTATGGCTATGCAAATACAGGGTATGTTGTTGTTCTTTATGTATTTTAAAACGCTCAACCCGTCCTTGCCGCTTAAAACAAGGTCCACTATGGCTACGTCCGGCTTGGTGCGGTTTATCAGCTCTATTGCCGAATTGCCGTTGGCAGTCGCCGCGCATACGCTGTATCCTTCCTCACTGCCAATGTAATTTTTTAATTCGTTAAGAAATTCCTCATTATTTTCAAATATTGCGATATTCGCTGTTTTCATCGATTTTTACCTCTTGTTTTTTGGTTTACAACAGCATTATACAATAAATTTATGAAAATGTAAAGGAATATTGTAAAAAATTCAGTGGTTTATTTTTGAATATTTTACGTTTATTTGTCTAATTTTGTACAAAATTGTAGAGTGGGTCAAGTTGTAAGGTCGAGGTATTCGTCGTAGGTTACCGTTTTATCGAACACTTTGGTGCCGTTGATTTCTATTATCCTGTTGGCGACGGTGTTCATGAGTTCCTGGTCGTGCGAGGTGAACAGCATACAGCCCTTAAAGTTTTTCATGCCGTTGTTAAGGGCGGTTATCGATTCGAGGTCGAGGTGGTTTGTGGGCTCGTCGAAAATGAGGAAATTGCCGCCTTCGAGCATCATTTTTGCAAGCATACAGCGCACCTTTTCGCCGCCGGAGAGTACTTTTGCCTGCTTTAACGCCTCTTCGCCGGAAAATAACATTCTGCCCAGCCAGCCGCGGAGATACTCCTCGTAGTGATCGGTGGAAAATTGGGAGAGCCAATCCACAAGGGAATATTCACAGCCCTGGAAATACTCGTTGTTGTTTTCGGGGAAGTAGGAAAGGGATATTGTTTTGCCCCACTTGATTGTGCCGGAGTCCGGCTCCGCCTTGCCTGTGAGAATATCGTACAGCATGGAGACGGTTGTACTTTTATCGGATACTATGCCTATTTTTTCATCCTTCTGGACGGTAAACGACACGTTTTCAAAGTAGCCTTTTTTGGTCAGCCCCTCCACCATTAAAATATCGTTGCCTATCTCCTTTTCGAATTTAAAATCGATATAGGGATATTTGCGGAGCGAGGGCTTGAAGTCGGCAATCGTAAGTTTTTCGAGTTCCTTCTTCCTTGAAGTGGCCTGCCGCGATTTGGAGGCGTTTGCCGCAAAGCGGGCTATAAATTCCTGCAACTCTTTGGCGCGCTGTTCGTTCTTTTTGTTCTGGTCGCGCTGTTGGCGGGCGAGAAGCTGGCTGGTCTGGTACCAAAAGTCGTAGTTGCCGAGCATCATGTTTATTTTGCCGTAGTCCACGTCGCAGATATGCGTGCATACTTTATTCAAAAAGTGGCGGTTGTGGGATACGATTATTATTGTGTTTTCAAAGTCCAAAAGATAATTTTCGAGCCAGCGGGTGGTCTTTATGTCGAGATTGTTCGTAGGCTCGTCCAAAAGCAGTATATCGGGGTTGCCGAAGAGCGCCTGTGCGAGCAAAACTTTGATTTTGAGCTTTGCGTCGATATCGCGCATATACATATTGTGATATTCTTCGGTTATATCGAGGGCGTTCAAAAGGGTCTGCGCACCGTACTCCGCGTCCCAGCCGCCGAGTTCGGCAAACTCGCTTTCCAGCTCGCTTGCGCGCACGCCGTCCTCCTCGGAAAAGTCGGGCTTGGCGTAGAGGGCGTCCTTTTCGTCCATGATGTCCACCAGGCGTTTGTGGCCGAGCATTACAGCGCGCAGAACGGTTACGTTGTCAAAGGCGTTCTGGTTTTGCTGTAAAACGGACATGCGCTCCGTTTTATCCATGGTAACGTCGCCCTTGTTGGGTTCGATTTCGCCGCTCAAAACCTTTAAAAACGTGGACTTGCCCGCGCCGTTTGCGCCGATTATTCCGTAGCAATTGCCCTTGGTGAATTTGAGGTTTACGTCCTCGAAAAGTTTTTTACTGCCGTATTGAAGTGATACGTTGTTTACTTGAAGCATAAATACTCCTTTTATTTATTTTGTGCGCTAAATGGCAAATTGGCTGTTATATAAATTATAGTAAAAGCCGCGGTTTTTTAAAAGCTGTTCATGGGTGCCGCTTTCAACCACGGAGCCGTTGTTCATAACCAGAATCAGGTCGGCCTCCTGTATTGTGGACAGCCTGTGGGCAACTATAAAGCTCGTTCTGCCGCTCATCAGCTTTGCAAAGGCGTCCTGTATGCGGCGTTCGGTGCGGGTGTCTATCGAGGAAGTCGCCTCGTCCAGAATGAGCATGGGCGGAAGCGAGAGCATTACCCTCGTTATGCACAGGAGCTGTTTTTGACCCTGCGAGAGGTTGCCGCCGTCCTCGGCTATTACGGTATTGTAACCCTGCGGAAGCTGCATTATGAATGTGTGCGCGTGCGTCGCCTTTGCCGCCGCTATCATCTCCTCTTCGGTTGCGTCCAGCTTTGCCAAAAGGATATTTTGGCGCACCGTGCCGCGTTTGAGCCAGGTGTCCTGCAAAACCATGCCGTAGTTGGAGCGCAGGGATTTTCTTGTTACGCCGCTTATATTGTTGCCGTCCACCGAAATTGCGCCCGATACGGGATCGTAAAAGCGCATTAAGAGGTTTATAAGCGTGGTTTTGCCGCAACCCGTGGGGCCGACTATGGCTATTCTTTGCCCGGCTTTTACGTTGAGATTGAAATTTTCAATAAGTTTTTTATCGGCAACGTAGGAAAAATATACGTTTTGGAAGTTTACGTCGCCCTCCGCCTTTGAAAGAGTTACAGCCGAAGGCGCGTCCGGAAGTTCGGCGGGCTCGTCTATAATCTCGTAAATTCTGCCCGCGCAGGCAAGCGCGTTTTGAAGCTCGGTTACAACGCCCGAAATTTCGTTGAAAGGCTTTGTATATTGGTTGGCATAGGCGAGAAGGCTTGTGAGTATGCCAACAGAAAAGGCTATGGGCATGGGCGTTTGCAAAACAAGCATAAGCGCCCCCGAAAGCGCAA
>CANREJ010000059.1 GCA_947629665.1 uncultured Clostridia bacterium | reverse complement strand
GGCAATAGGTCTTGCAGGATACGAATACAAGATGCAAGTATCTCCCCTCGACTGCATGGGTTGCGGCGTGTGCGCGACCGTTTGCCCCGTAAAGGACGGCGGCGCCATAAAGATGATACCCCTTGCTGAATCCCTGGAAAAGGGAGAAGACAAGAATTGGGAGTACGCTGTTGAACTTCCCGAAGTTGATACTTCCAAATTCAAGAAAGATACCGTTAAGGGTTGCCAATTTGCAACACCTCTCTTTGAGTTCTCCGGCGCGTGCGCAGGCTGCGGCGAAACTCCCTACGTTAAGGTTGTTACCCAGCTCTTCGGCGAAGATATGATAGTTGCAAACGCTACGGGTTGCTCCTCCATTTACGGCGGCTCTTCGCCCACATGCCCCTACACCACCAACAAACAGGGCCGCGGTCCCGCATGGGCTAACTCCCTGTTTGAAGATAATGCAGAATTCGGCTATGGCATGAATCTTGCATACACGGCAAGGCGCAACGCCATAAAGGGCAAGGTTGAAAAACTCGCCGCTCTTGCTTGCGGCGACGGAAAGGCCGCTTGCGAGGCTTATCTTGCGGCGTTCAACGACAGGGAGCCCTCCAAAAAGGCCGCCGCGGCGTTGGTTGAAGCGCTGGAAAAATGTCCTCATCTCGACGGCGAAGCCGCAGTTCTCGCAAAAGAGATACTTGCCGAAAAGGACTGCCTCGCTAAGAAGTCTATCTGGATCTTCGGCGGCGACGGCTGGGCTTACGATATCGGTTACGGCGGCTTGGACCACGTGCTTGCTTCGGGCGAGGATGTGAACGTGCTTGTCCTTGATACCGAGGTTTACTCCAACACGGGCGGCCAGGCAAGTAAGTCCACAAATATCGGCGCGGTTGCGAAGTTTGCTTCCGCAGGTAAGAGAGTTAAGAAGAAGGACCTCGGCATGATTGCCAAGACCTACGGCTACGTTTATGTTGCACAGTGCGCTATGGGCTCCAACCCCGCACAGCTCCTTAAAGCGTTGACCGAGGCCGAAGCATATCACGGACCTTCGCTTATAATCTGCTATGCTCCTTGCATCAACCACGGTATTAACATGACGAAGAGCCAGCTTGAAGAAAAAGCGGCTGTTGACTGCGGTTACTGGCAGCTTTACAGATACAACCCCGACGGCGAAGTATTTACCCTCGACTCCAAGGAGCCTACGGGCGATTACCAGGCGTTCCTTGCAGGCGAAACGAGGTATACCTCCCTTGCCAAGACGCAGGGTCCTGAGGTTGCGGCTGAACTCTTCAAGAAGACCGAAGAGGCAGCAAAGGAAAGACTTGACGGCTATAAGAAACTTGCCAAAAAAGACTAACGCAAATTTAGTTTAGTCTGCATACAAAAGATAAATATGGCGGCGCGAAAATTCGCGCCGCCGCATAAATTTTACCCCGCCGCCGAATTGTTCGGCGGCGGAATTAATCTGCTTCAATATATTACAAACCCCCGTCTGCTGCTCAACTTTGCGGAACAGTTTTATTGATAATTTCGTTAAAGTGATTTTCGTCAAGCCACGCGGCGTAGTTGAAAGTAAAAGTTATTTTAGTCTCGCCTTCCATTGCAGGGTCGGCAACCCCCTCGTTGTCGGGGGTCAATTTTATTTGAATTTTAAGCTCGCTCTCAAGCGTCTTAATAAATCCTATCCCGATTTTTGTCTTGACTTCCTGCTTCTCTCCGCCCCAAGATTCATAAATATGTTGCAATATACTGCCGCTATCACCAATTACCATGGTTTTGAGCGTATCGATCATACTGAGCGATAAAAGCTCCTTTTCAGCAAACAAGTCGCCTGCTTTTTCGGCATTGCCATACACGGAATTGGATATAAACATTGCGCACTCACAGAGATATATTGCCGCCTGATTTTTATAATTGCCTACATAACTTTGGATATACGAGCTTTCCCCCGTATCGCCGTCTTGATCCTTAGAATGACTGTCTTGGCTGACAGGATAAAAGTCGCCGTCGATATATTTTAAACCGTAGATTACTTCGTCCGTCAGCACAACTCCACCCGAGTCGTTTTCGGATGTTATCTTCGTCCCCGCTTCGTCAAATGCATCAAAGTCATTGTAGCTCAACATTTCAAAATATGTTTTTTCGCCGTTCAGATACCCGTATGTCACCTTTGTTGCGCTATTCATTTTGGCTATCTTTTTAAGATTGCCGCTGCTGTCGCTCACACTCTTGAATTTACCCGTAAAAGCGACATCGTTGTTATAACCCAACACGGCATTGTCGGACGCCAAAAACTGTTCGGCATAGTCGGCAATAAATTCAACCGCCTCCTCCTGAGCAATATGCGTGTAGCCGTCGTCTTCATCAATATCGTCACCGCTGTTATTGCCATCGCCGCCCTGTACTTTATTTGAACCGCCGAAATCGCAACCGACGGCAAAAATTGCAAAAACCGAAAGCAGCGCCACTATTGTAACTAAAAATTTACCGAATTTTTTCATATGTTATCCTCCCAAATTCAGTTTTAAACTGAATTTATTCCATTATACAGTTTCAAACTGCATAATGTCAAGTGATATAATTATGAAAAAACTATATAATCTTTCTAAAAATTTAAAAGAGCTGAGAGAACAATACGGCTACACTTTAAAAGACGTAGCTCAATTTTTGGGAATAACTTATCAATCATATCACGCTTACGAGCGCGGGCTCACCGTTCCTACACTGCAAAATTTTTTAAAGCTTGCTGAATTATATGACGTGTCTTTGGACGATTTGATTGAAGATAAATAAATCTTATAAAGCAATAACGTATTTTTTGTATATATTTTTATGGAAAAGGTTACTAAGTTCACAGAAAGATTTAACGAAGTTTTGGGATATTCATATGTTAAACAAACGGCGCTTGCAAAGGCGGCGAATGTTTCAAAACAGTGCATATCCGACTATAAATCGGGTAAAAGCGTGCCGAGCATTGATACATTGTATTTGATCTGCAAATTCCTTGATGTTTCGGCAGATTATCTTTTGGGGCTTGAAAAACAATAAAAATCGCGCGGGGCGGCAACGAAAAGTTGCCGCCCTCGCGCGTTTTATGTAATGATTTATTGGTTTTTGCGGAATTGAAAGTTATTTATTTTTCTTTTTGCGGGAAGGTGCGTCGGGAGCCAGGCCATTTAAGGCGTCGCCTTCCGTTACCACCACCAATACGGCGAAAATTATCAACGCCGCCGCGGCAAATGAGGCGTATACGGGATATTTCAGAGGGTGGTCGCGTTCCTGCGGGAATATGTAGGATAAGGAATAGGAAGCCACATACAGCCAAATAAACGCCGACAGGGCAAATACCATATCCCTTGTTATTATTCCGCCTACTATTATTGCGGCGGCAGTTATTAAAAGATATATTATAACCGTCAGATTTTGATGGCGGACGGCGGCGGGAATAGCCAAAAATGCTCCGTAGAGAAAATATACCACAATTGCCGCCCCGAAAATTGCAAACGACTGCCATATTACGGGGGTCAATGCCAAGTGAGAATAAAACCCGGCAAGTGCAAGCCCCGTAGCGAGTGCGTTTATTAAAGGCAACCAAATCTGCGGTTTGCGCTTGCGCAAAACTATGAGGAGCGTTACGGAGATTATTTCAATTCCTATCGCCGTGCCTATAAACACCCATTTATTGCAATTTAAAAGCAATGCAAGGTGCATCATTACAAGACTTACGGCTACTACGCCCGCAAACACCGAAAAATGGATTAAAAAACTTCTTTTCATAACTCACCGCGTTTTTTTATTATGCCCCGGCTTGACGGCATATGCAACGGCTATTTTTTTACTATATCTTTATAGACAAGCGGGCGGCGGTCGCGGAACAGCCCCCATTCAAAACGCTGTTTTTGGAGTTCGTCCAAATCGAACTCTGCAAAAACTGCCCCTTCCTCTTCCCTGCCGAGGGAAGATAAAATCTTTCCCGTGCCGTCCGTTATGAAAGACGAGCCGTAGAACGTGAGCGAGGAGCTTTGGTTGCCGTTTGCCGCCGACGGGGTAACCTCCTCCGTGCCGATGCGGTTTGCGGCGGCTACGGGCATGAGGTTTGCGGCGGCGTGCCCGCACATTACTCTCTGCCAATGTGCGGAGCTGTCCGTGCCCAAAATGGGTTCGGAGCCGATTGCCGTGGGGAACAGCAAAATTTCAGCGCCGTTTAAGGCAAGCGCGCGGGCTGTTTCGGGGAACCATTGATCCCAGCATATTCCCACGCCTATTGTGCCGTAGGTGGTTTTGAAGGTTTTAAAGCCCGTATCGCCGGGAGTAAAATAGAATTTTTCCTGATAATAATGGTCGTCGGGAATATGCGTTTTGCGGTAAACGCCCTTTAATTTGCCGCAATCTATTATCTCCACCGAATTGAATAAAAGGTTGCCGCAACGCTCGTAAAAACTTACGGGCACAACCGTTTTATACTTTTGCGAAAACTCCATAAACGCCCTTATTGCGGCGTTTGCGCGGGGTTCTTCGGCATAGGAGTAGTAATCGTAGTTACGCTCCTGGCAAAAATAGAGACGTTCGAAAAGTTCGGGTAGCAATATTATGTTTGCGCCCTCTTCCGCCGCTTCGGTTGCAAGGTTAAGGGCGTTTTGTATATTTTGTTCACGTTCGGGCACGCATTTCATTTGAACTGCGGCTATTTTTACGTTGCGCATTTTTCACCTATATAAATTTATATTTTATATGCAAAACACCTTTTACTGCGGGATTTGCATGGTTAAGCAATGGATATTTCCGCCGCCGACTATAAGGGCGCGGGCGGGAACGGGAATGATTTTTTTAGACGGGAAGGCGTTTTGCAAAATTTCGAGGGCGGGTTTGTCGTTCACGTCGCCGAACTGCGGCGCAAGCACGCCTGCGTTGCAGATATAAAAGTTGACGTATGACGCGGCGAGCTTTTCACCGACTTCACGTGTATCCTCGCCCTCTTCAAATATAAACCCGTTTAAATCATACTCGGTTATGGTTACGGGCTTTTGCGGTAGGGGGAGCTTTATTACTTCAAAGCCGTTCTCCTTTAATATATTATAATTTTCACGGCAGATTTCGCCCTGTTCGCCCTCCTCGCTCCAAGCCAACACGGCAGTATCGGGCGCGGCAAAGGCGCAGATATTGTCCACATGGCCGTCCGTTTCGTCGCGGACAACGCCGCGTTTAAGCCAAACTACGCGGTCGGCGCCCAAATATTCCTTTAATTTAAGTTCGATTTGCTCCTTGGGGAGCGCGGGATTGCGCCCATTGCTTAAAAGGCACTCCTCTGTGGTCAAAATTACTCCTGCGCCGTTAGAGTGAATTGAACCGCCCTCCAACACAAACGGATGAACATTTTTATAACCTGTATTGAGTTTTTTGATTATTTCCGCGGCAAAGGCGTCGTCGTTCCGCCAATTTTTATACAGGCCGTTATATGTTCCGCCCCAGGCGTTAAACGCCCAATCCATGCCGATTGTTTTACCGTTTTCCTTTACAAAAGTAGGAGAAATGTCGCGCGCCCAGCAGTCGTCCGTTTTTATATTGAATAACTCGACACGGTTTGCGGAAATTTCGCCGTTCAAGAGTTCGCGGGCAGAACTTTCAGCCCCGCTCGATACTGCCAAATACACCTTTTCACAGGCGGAAATTTGCCTTATTATTTCGGCAAAAACTGGGCGGGCATACTTTGCGCCGTACGGCCAGCTGCCCGCGCGTTCGGGCCATATCATTATTGTGCCGCGGTGGGGTTCCCATTCTGCGGGCATGTATAAATTTCTCATAAGCGGGATTTAAAATCGGCATAGCCGAAGGTTTTTAAAAGAGTATATTTACCGCCCTTCACCTTTGCGATTGCGGGCAGAGGCATACCGTTGAAAGTGTTGTTTTTTACCATTGTGTAGATTGCCATGTCGGAAAAACTCAACACGTCCCCGCATTTCAGGGGAGTATCAAAGGAATAATCGCCTATTATGTCGCCTGCAAGGCAAGTGCGCGAGGAGAGCCTGTAGGTATACTTCTTCTCCCCCGCTTTGCCGCTTCCTTCAAGGGGCGGACGGTAGGGCATTTCCAGAACGTCGGGCATGTGGCACTCGGCGGAGCAATCCAAAATTGCAATATCCATGCCGTTGTGCGCAATTTCCAGCACCTTTGTATACAGATAACCGGCGTTTAAAGCTACGGCCTCGCCCGGTTCAAGATAGATTTGAACGCCGTATTTATCGGCAAGCCGCTTTATTTCACTCTCCAAAAGGGAGATATTGTAGCCCTCTTTGGTTATATGGTGCCCGCCGCCGAGATTGAGCCATTTCAGGCGGTTGAAATACATGCCGAAGTTTTTTTCAAAGGCGCGGACGGTTGAAACCAAGTCCTCCGCTCCCTGTTCGCAGAGGGTGTGAATATGGAATCCCTCCAAAAAACTCAACACGTCTTTGCAAAAGTTCTGTTTTGTTACTCCCAAACGGGAATATTTTGCGCAGGGGTCGTAGATTGCCGAGGATTGCGTTGAATGTTCGGGGTTAATTCTCAAACCCAAACTTCTGCCGTTTGCAAGCGGGGCAAACTTTTTTACCTGTTCGGTTGAGTTGAATATTATGTGGTCGCAGATTTCCGTAATTTCGGCAAACTCGCTTTCAAGATACGCGGGGCAATATACATGGTTTTCGCCCCTCCCCTCCTCGTGGGCGAGGTGGGCCTCGTACAGTCCGCTGGACGTGTAACCAGATAAATATTTTGAAATTAACGGATAAAAATGATAGCAGGAGAACGCCTTTTGGGCAAGCAAAATTTTGCAACCCGTGCGCTCCTCCACTCCCGCGAGAATTTCAAGATTTTGTGTGAGCCTGTCCTCGTCGATGACGTAGACGGGGGTAAACAGTTCGTTTAATTTCATTTTAGTCCACTAAAACGGGGTTCTCTTCCACCTTCCAAGGGAGCCCGTACTTGTTCAATGCCTCCATATATGGATCGGGGTCGAATTCCTCTGCGTTGTACACGCCGGGCTTATTCCATATGCCCTTTACAACGAGCATTGCGCCTATCATTGCGGGCACGCCCGTGGTGTAGGAAATTGCCTGCGAGCCCACTTCCTTATAGCAGGCTTCGTGGTCGCAGATATTGTAGATATAGATTGATTTCTTGACGCCGTCTTTATAGCCCGTGAATATACAGCCTATGTTTGTTTTGCCCTTGGTGCGCGCGCCGAGCGTGGCGGGGTCGGGCAGAAGCGCCTTTAAAAACTGAATGGGCACAATCTCTTTTCCCTCGTACATTACGGGCGTTGTGGAGAGCATGCCTACGTTTTGCAGACAGGTCATGTGCTGAATGTAGCTTTGGCCGAAGGTCATAAAAAAGCGTATTCTCTTTACTCCCTTTATGTTTTTTGCAAGGCTTTCGATTTCCTCGTGGTGGAGTAGATACATATCTTTTTTGCCGACGCCTTCGAAGTTGTACTCCCGCTTGATTTCGAGGGGTTTTGTTTCTATCCACTTGCCGTTTTCCCAATAGGAGCCGTTGGCGGAGACTTCCCTTAAATTTATTTCGGGATTGAAGTTGGTTGCAAAGGCGTAGCCGTGGTCGCCGCCGTTGCAGTCGAGGATATCTATTGTTTCTATCTCGTCAAAGTAGTGCTTTTGGGCGTAGGCGCAAAAGACCTGGGTTACCCCCGGATCGAAGCCCGTGCCCAAAAGGGCGCATATACCAGCGTCTTTGAATTTTTGGTGATACGCCCACTGCCAAGAATAGTCGAAGTATGCCGTAAAGCCCTTTTCTTTGACGCGTTTTTCGTAGATTTTGCGCCATTCGGGGTCCTCGGTGTTCTCGCACTCGTAGTTTGCGGTGTCAATATAGTGGACGTGCGTTTTTAAGCAGGCTTCCATAACCGTTAAATCCTGGTAGGGTAGCGCAACATTTAAAACGGCGGCGGGCTTGAAGGAGTTTATCAGCGCGACAAGCTCCTCCACATTGTCCGCATTGACCTGCGCCGTGATGATTTTTGACTTGGTTTTATCCTTCATTTCCGCGGCAACTTTATCGCACTTGCTTTTGGTGCGGCTGGCAATCAATATCTCGGTGAATACGTCGCTTGCCTCACAGCACTTCTTTATTGCAACCTGAGCCACTCCGCCGCAGCCGACTATCATAATTTTCATTTTTCTTCCTCCGCCTGAATCAATATATCTTCAACATATTTGGGGAGCATAAACGCGCCCGTGTGTAAGTTTGATGTGTAGTACTGTGTGGGGATATTCCGCGCCTTCCACTTTGCCGCATCAAAATCCTTTAAGGGGTGATACTTTTTGCTGGCAAAGCCGAACAGCCAATAGCCCGACGAACATGTTGGGATATGCGCCTGGTATACCCTTGATATGGGGAAACATTTGAATACTTTCCGGTGCATTTTGCGGCACTCGGCTTCGTCCTCGTCGTAGAACGGACTGCCGTGCTGATAGACCATTATACCCTCGTCGTTCAACGCCTTGTAGCAACTGCCGTAAAACTCCTTGGTGAACAGCCCCTCGGTCGGCCCGAACGGGTCGGTGGAATCGTTGATTATGAGGTCGTATTCCCCCTCCTTGCCGCGGATGAACTTTAAACCGTCCTGTATAAATAAATTTACGCGGGGATCGTTGAGCCCTTCGGCCGTTTCGGGGAAAAACTTTTTGGAGACGTACACGAACATTTCATCCTCTTCAACCACGTCTATGCGCTCTATTTCCTTGTAGCGGCACAGTTCCTTGGCAACTCCGCCGTCGCCGCCGCCTATGACAAGCACGTTTTTTACGTGCGGGTGAACTGCCATGGGCACGTGCGCAACCATTTCGTCATAGATAAATTCGTCCGCCTCGGAAAAGACTATTTCGCCGTCCAAAGAGATAAATTTACCCAAATCGTCGCTGTCGAAAACGTCGACTTGCTGAATGTCGCTATGCTCCGAAAAGAGCTGTTTTTTTACGCGGATATTCAGCTTTATATTGGGCGTGTGAATATCCGAAAACCACATTTCCATAAGTTTTTCCTTTTGCGCTATGTTGCGCCGTTTATTTTGCCGCTTTCAGCGGAGTACGTTTATTTTTTCCACCGCAAAGTCCTCGGTGCCTTGAATGTTGCAACCCTTTTCCTTTGCGTAGTGTACGTATTGGATTATGTCCTTTGTTATAAGTTCGCCGGGAGCGAGGACGGGTATTCCGGGGGGATAGCACATTACAAATTCCGTGCAGATTTTGCCCTCCGCTTCCTTCCACGGGAGGGATATTTTTTCGGCGTAGAACGCCTTGCGGGGAGGCACGGCAACCTTGGGCGCAATGTATTCCGCAAAGAGCATGCCCGATTTATCGCGCTTGTAGAGCCGCCTTATGTCGTCGAGCGCGCCTACAAGCCGCTCTATATCCTGCAACCTGTCCCCTATGGACACGTATGCAAGCATATTGGAAATATCGCCGAACTCCAACTGTATGCCGTATTCGTCGCGCAGAATATCATACACCTCTATGCCGGCAAGCCCTAAATTGCGGGTGTTGACGGCGAGCTTGGTTACGTCGAAATCGTAGACCGAAGAGCCGTTTATGAGTTCCTTGCCAAAGGCATAGTAATCGCCTATTGCGTTTATTTCACCGCGGGCGTAGCTTGCCATGTCTATTACTTTTTGGAAGGACTCTGCGCCGTGAAGGGCGAGGTTGCGGCGGGTGATATCGAGGCTGGATAACAGCAGATAGCTTGCGCTGGTGGTTTGGGTTAAATTTATTATCTGGCGCACGTAGTCGGCGTTGACCGTTTTATTGAGGAGCAAAATGGAGCTTTGCGTAAGACTGCCGCCCGATTTGTGCATGGATATGGCAGACATGTCCGCGCCCGCCGCCATTGCGGATACGGGAAGATTGGCATTGAAGGAAAAGTGGGTGCCGTGGGCTTCGTCGACAAGTACTTTCATACCGTGCGCGTGAGCTATTTTCACAATTGAGCGCATGTCGGAGCAGACGCCGTAATAAGTGGGATTGTTTACGAGGACGGCTACGGCGTCGGGGTTGTCTTTTACCGCCTGTTCGAGCTTTGAAGGCTCCATGCCGAGGGAGATGCCGAGCTTTTTATCCACTTCGGGATTG
>CANREJ010000058.1 GCA_947629665.1 uncultured Clostridia bacterium | reverse complement strand
CCTATTCTAACACAGTTGAATTATATGGACTACTTTTTTACTCTCCACTGTTGCACTTGATATGATAATTCACCATTTTTTGTGAAAGTTTACATATGACTTGACATATGTAAACTTTTACTATATAATTTCAGTTAATATAAAAGACGAAAGGGCTATATGGACAGATTTTACAACGTATTGATTGTCGGCGCGGGCGTGGCGGGCTTAAACTGCGCGTTGCATCTTCCCACCGGCACGAGGGCGGCGGTGCTGTGCAAGGGCACGCCCGACCGTTCGGATAGCTATTTGGCACAGGGAGGTATCTGCCGTTTGCAGGGAAGTGAGGACTACCAAAGCTATTTCGACGACACCATGCGCGCGGGGCACTGCGAAAACAATCCCGCGGCGGTGGACTGCATGATAAATTCCTCCCGTGAGATTGTTGACGAACTTGTGGGAATGGGCGTGGATTTTGCGCGCAATCCCGACGGCACCCTGGCGGTAACGCGTGAGGGCGGGCATTCCAGGAGCCGCATATGCTTCCACGAGGACTGCACGGGCAAAGAGATAACCCAAAAACTTTTAGCGCGCGTCGAAAAGCTGGAAAACGTAGCGGTAATTCCCGAAACTACCATGCTCGACTTGATAGTGAGCGGAAACGAGTGCTACGGGCTGATAGTTCTAAACAACAAAACGGGTGAGGTTTTCCCCGTGTTTGCCGACTACACGGTGCTTGCGTGCGGTGGCATAGGCGGAATATTTACCCATAGCACCAATTTCAGGTTGCTTACGGGGGACGGGTTGGCGGTGTGCTTAAAGCACGGCGTTGCGGTGGACAATATCAATTATATACAGATACACCCCACCACGCTCTACACAAAGAGCCGCGCGGGCAGGAGCTTTTTGATATCCGAATCGGTGCGCGGGGAGGGCGCGGTGCTGTTGGATAAAAACTACAAGCGCTTTACCGACGAACTTCAACCGCGCGACGTGGTAACGGCGGCCATTTACAGGCAGATGGAAAAGGACAAAACGGACTTCGTATGGCTGGATATGCGGACCATTCCAAGGGAGGAGATAATTTCCCACTTCCCCTCGATAGTGGAAAAGTGCCGCGAAGAGGGCTACGACGTGTTTTCCGAGTGCATACCCGTAGTGCCCGCCCAGCACTATTTTATGGGCGGCATACGCAGTGATTTAAACGGGAAAACCACCATGGGCCGGCTCTACGCCGTGGGCGAAACGTGCTGTAACGGCGTACACGGCGCAAACAGGCTGGCTTCCAACTCCCTTCTGGAAAGTTTGCTGTTTGCAAAGCGCGCGGCGCTGGACATTACAAACAATTACTCTGCGGCAAGCAAAAAAGCGGCGGAAGAAGCGGAGGGTAAGATAGATTACGGGCAGTACGCCGACCCCGCAAAACTCTTGGAAGAATACAAACAGACGGTTAAAAAGGCTATAAAGGAGGCGGAAAATGTTAAACCCCATTTCGGACGTGCTTAATGCGGACGAGCTTATAAAGATGGCGCTGAGGGAGGATATATCCAACGAGGACGTAAGCACCAACGCCGTTATGCCGAACTTTAAAAAGGGCAGCGTGCAACTGATATGCAAGCAAAAGGGAATAATTTGCGGGCTGGAAGTTTTTGAGCGCACCTTTAAAATTTTAGACGGCAGAACTTGGGTAAAGGCATACGTAAAGGACGGCGACGAGGTTGAAAAGGGGCAGCTTCTGGCGGAAGTGGTAGGCGATATCCGCGTACTTCTTTCGGGCGAGCGCGTCGCGCTGAACTATTTACAGCGCATGAGCGGAATTGCAACCTACACGCGGCAGATGGTCGATCTCCTCAAAGACAGCAAAACCAAACTTCTGGACACCCGCAAAACCACGCCCAACATGCGCATATTCGAAAAGTACGCCGTAAAAGTGGGCGGGGGCTACAACCACCGCTATAACCTTTCGGACGGAATACTGTTAAAGGACAACCACATAGGAGCGGCGGGAAGCGTAAAAAACGCAATATATATGGCAAAACAGTATGCGCCGTTCGTGCGCAAAATAGAAATAGAAGTGGAAAATCTGGAACAGGTTGAGGAGGCGGCCGAGGCCGGCGCCGACATAATAATGCTCGACAACATGAGCGTCGAGGACATGAAGAGAGCGGTGGAGATTATAGACGGTCGCGCGCAAACGGAGTGCAGCGGCAACGTTACAAGGGAGAACATATCCAAAATAACCGAAACGGGTGTGGATTTTGTGTCCAGCGGAGCGCTTACGCACTCTGCGCCGATACTCGATTTATCGCTTAAAAATCTCCACCCCGTGTTGGAGGAGGAATGAAAGCCGAAAAGCGCAGGGAAGAAATTTTAAGTTTTATAGGCAACGCCGAAAGCCCCGTGCCTGCGGGGGTGCTTGCCGAAAAATTCAACGTATCGCGGCAGGTAATAGTGCAGGACGTTGCAATTCTGCGCGCAAACGGCTATGGCATAACGGCAACAAACCGCGGCTACGTGCTCAATGCAAAGGCGCGCGCAAGCAGGGTTTTCAAGTGCCGCCACACATTTGAAGAAATCGTGGACGAGGGCGTGCTTATAATAGAGGCGGGCGGCAGAATAGAGGATATAACCGTAAACCACCGCCTGTACGGAAAGATCACGGCGCGGCTGGATTTGTATAACCGCACGCACGTGGAGGAGCTGTACCGTTCCCTCAAATCGGGCGCAAGCAAGCCTTTGATGAGCGTAACGGACGGCTATCACTACCACACGGTAACCGCCGAAAGCGAGGAAACGCTCAACCGTATAGAAAAAAAGCTCCGCGCCGCGGGGTTTTTGATAGAAATATAAAAAAAATTCACAAAACTCCCAAGCAAGCCGTGCTTGGGAGTTTTCGTGATTTTGAGGGCTACTCGCCCTCTGCCTGCGATTTTTAAGCGCTCACGATTATATAATCGCAGGCATTCACCTCGCTCAGGCGCAGGTATGCGCAAATTGGGACGAGCGAGGCATTTCATAGCACAGCACAGTGCGCTGTGCGTGCCGAAACGAGATGAGTGAGCGCATTCGTCCCGCGCGAACGATGACCGAGCCAACGGTTTTTCCTTGCCGTTGGCGAGAGGCTGGCGCAAGCGTAGCTTGCTTGCGCCGTAAATTATGCTCCCGCGGCGGCGTGTATAAGCGTCGTTCTGCTGTGTTGCGCTGCGGCAACCTTCGGTCATGTACTTCTATGTACACTCCCTCAGGTTATCCTCGCGCGCCTTGCATAACTCGCTTCTACCCACCGCACTACTCCGTAATACAGCTCCCGCAATAAAGAAACCCGTCAGCGGCTACCCACCGCCCGTTTGACCTGTGGTAACGTTCGTCTATCGCAAAAAGTAATAAAGAAACCTGGGTGCGGCGACACGCCGCAAGCGTTACGCTTGTAGGGTGGCGGTGAAAGTTTCGCCAAAGTACGTTTTGCGGGTATATGTTAAGTTTTTCACGTCGCAACAGCAGGAATACACTGTGTACTGGAAGCCGTTTTCGCCCTCCACACAGCCGTTGGGCACCTTTACGGACTCTAAAATATTAAAGAAGTCCCCGCCGCAAATTTCTCCGTTTTGGGGAGCAATATTGAATTTAACGAACGCCGCCCTCACAAAGCGGGAGGGCGAGGACCAGTCGCCGGGCAGCCCCAGCGCGCCCATGCCGCGGCTGTACGGGGTTAAATCAATCCCCTCCGCAAAGCCCTTTCTGGGATTGTACGGCGAGAGCGCGGCGTAATTTTTAAGGTTGAAAAGTTGCATGTCAAAGGTGGGGTTGTTGGTTAAAACGCCCGCGGGGTCGTCGTAAACTTTAAGCCCGTCCTTAACGCTCTCCACAACGATCTCGCCCGATTTGTCGCCTATGAGCCAGTGCAGGGGAGTGTGCGGAAGCTCTGCGGAAAAGGAAATATCCGCCACATTTAAGTTTTTGAGCGCCTCTTTTGCCTCGCCGAGGTTCTTGCACGTGCCCAAAATATAGGGTATGATTTCAAAGGGCGCAACGTTTGTTTTGTTTTTTTGGATGGGGTGATACACGGCGTTTTGTGGAAAATTCAGCCCCGCCATGCAAAGCCCGTCCTCGTTCATCGCGTCATAGTACAGGGGGAATCGGCCCGCGGTTATGGCTGTGCCTATAATTGCCCGGTGGGAGTTCAAGGCGCCTGCCGCCCTGAAAGCAAGCGGAAGATTCCTCGGCGCGCAAACTGTGGTTTCCCCGCGGGAGGCGCACACGTCCAGCGTGCGCCCAAAGTAGTAGTTGTCTTTTGTTTTAAGGCCTATTGCTGTACACATATCAGGTTTATTCCCCTTATTTTTATTTATAAACAGGGCGGCGGTTGCAACCGCCGCCGTAATATTTATTTAATGTTTTTCGTAAACTCCCGCAAGCTCCTTCAAATACCCGCGTATTGCAAGGTGTTGCGGGCACACGCCCTCGCACTTGCCGCAGGCGACGCAGTCGCCCGGTTTTCCGCCGTTTCCGGCGTAAATTTCATGGTAGTATTTTTTGCTGTTGTCCCTCTTCGCCATTCTCTTCAACTCGTTATACATAGTTAAATAGTCGGGTATATCGATTTTTTTGGGGCACCCGTCCACGCAGTACCGGCAGGCGGTGCAGGGGGCGGCGGTGTAGTTTTTAACGGCCTCTTCAACCCTGTGTATAACCTGCCGTTCGCCGTCGTCCAGCGGCTTAAAATCACACATGTATGCGGTATTGTCGTCAACTTGCTCCAAAGAACTCATGCCCGAAAGCACCGTAAACACGTTGCCGAGAGAGGCGGCATATCTCACCGCCCAGCTCGCCTGTGAGGGTACGGGGTCTGCCGCCCTCAAAATTTCCGCCGCGTTTTGGGGAAGATTTGCAAGCGCGCCGCCCTTTACGGGCTCCATCACGATCACGGGTTTATTGTGCCGCGTTGCAATCTCGTAGCACTCCCGCCCGCGCACGTTGGGCGACTCCCAGTCGATGTAGTTTATTTGTAGTTGCACATATTCCGTTTCGGGGTGTTCGTTTAAAATCCGTTCCAGCACTTCGGGCGAATCGTGGAAGGAAAAACCTATGTGTTTTATCTTTCCCTCGGCCTTCTTTTTTGAAATAAACTCAAACGCACCAAGGCGTTGCGCCTTTTCGTACTCCGTCATTTTGAGAGCGTGCAGCCAATAGTAGTCTATAAAATCCACGCCCAGCCTTTGCAGTTGCTCATCGAAAATCCTCGGCAGATCCTCTTTGTTTTCCACGCGGAACATGGGCATTTTCGTGGTAACGGTAAAGGCGTCGCGAGGGTATCTCTTTACAAGCGCCTCGCGCAGGGCCTCCTCGCTCTTGCCGCCGTGGTACACGTAGGCCGTGTCGTAATAGGAAAACCCGCGGCTCTGGAAGAGGTCCACCATCTGTTTAAAGCGCGGCAAGTCTATTTTTGAGTTGTCGCCGTCCACCGTAGGCAGGCGCATACAGCCGAACCCAAGTTTTTTCAAAATCAACCACCCGTCTTGTCTATTAAAATTTCATATGCCTTTTTAATGTCGTCCACGCCCAAAACGGCCTCCTCCATGGGGCAGATTCCCGTTTTGTCGCGGTTGATAATGTTGGGCACAAGCGTGCCGTACAGGCATATCACCCTGTGTTTTTTAAACACTTCAAGGGCAGGCTCCGATATTATTTCGGCATAAACTTCAATCGTGCCGCCGCGCACAAGCATCATCGCCGCCGCCTTGCCCACTATCTTATCTGCCACAAACGAGCCCGTAAGCGAGCCCGATTGAAGGGATAAAAGAGTTTTTATGCCGTGTTCGTTAAAGGTAAGCACGCCGCCGCCGTTCACAATTACGAGGGATGCGCCCTGTGATAAAAGTTGTTTTGCCTTATTCAGATTTTTGTTCATTTTTAAGCACCGCAAAGAGAAGTATTGAAATCAATGGAACAATTATTGCCTGTAACCACAGCCCCGTAAAGCTGTTGCAAACCGAGCTCCACAGATAGGAGATCGATTTTCCGGCAATGAGATTGTATATAACGTAGATGAGTCTGCCCGAAAATTGCGCCGCAAGAACCGCGGGGAAGGAAATAAGGGGGGACGTCTGCGCTCTTTTGGAAAAGAGACCCGCAACCAGCCCGAACGCGCCCACTTCCAGAACCATGTAGGGGAGCCGCTCCAACGAGGGCATTGCCGAAGCCAGGGTAAGCGAGGTAAAGCCGTAGCTTATAACGGGGGAAAGTATGCCAACGCCCAGACCCCACAGCTTGCCGAGCAGCAGTCCCGCAAGCAGTGCGGGCAGATACATGGGCATATATGCCGCGCCCGCGGCCGCGCCGCCCAAGGCGTGCGTAAGCTGGGGCAGAGCCACAGCCAAAACCGTAAGTAATACGGCTACGGTTGTTTTGACGGTGATTTTAACGGGCAGTTTTTGTTTTTGCAAAGCGATATCCAACATATTCCAAACTCCGTAATTAAAAATTTTTTTAATTATATCACAACGCCGCCAAAAAAAGCAACGCTAAACGCGCCCTCTTTTAAGTTTGATAAAACTTAACATTCCGCCTGTTTTTGCCGTCCGCCCAAATCCAGCCGCTTAAACAACACCGCAAAACAAATGAATTGCGCGGTGAGCGTAAGCACCCACGAGATGGGATAGGAGAGAGAAAGCCATAAAAGATTGTTGAAATAGGGGATGGGAAACACAAAAAACACCCATATCAGGCGGAAACCGCATGCGCCCGCCGCGCTTATCGCCGCCGGCAGCAGGGAATAACCGATGGCGCGCAGCGAGTAGGCAAAAGTGTCCATAAAGCCGCATAAAAAGTAGGTGAGAAGAATTGCCAAAAGCCTCTGCTTGCCTGCCTGTATCGCCTCCGGAGTGGAAACATACAGCTTTAAAAGCGGTTCCGAAAGGAGTAAAATCACCGAACTCAGCGCCGCCCAGACTATTAATATAAACACAAGCGAGTAGGCAATTGCAAGGGATATGTTGGATTTTTTGCCTGCGCCGTAGTTGGCCGAGGCAAAGGTCATCGCTCCCTGCGCGCAACTCTCCATTGAAGTGTATACAAACCCTTCCAGCGAGGACGCGGCGCCGTTGCCGCCCAAAACTTCGGTGCCCAGGGAGTTTATGCTGGACATGATCATTATATTCGAAAGTGAGAATATAAAGCTCTGTATGCCCGCCGGCAGGCCGATTTTGGTTATTTCCAGCGTCTCGGTTTTGTAAAATTTTATTTTTGATATACGGAAAGTAAAGAACCCCGCCTTTTTCTTTACCATATATATTATTACCATGGCGGCGGCGCAAAATTGGGAGATTGCGGTGCATATCGCCACGCCCCCCACGCCCAGCCCGAAAACTATAACAAACAGCAGGTTTAGCGCAACGTTTATAATACCCGACGCGGTCAAAAAGTAGAAGGGCTTTTTTGTGTCGCCTATCGCCCTCAGCACCGAGGAGCCGAAGTTGTATATCATTGTAAATGGCACGCCTATAAAGTAGATGGCGAGATATTCGGTGGAGAGATTTATAACGTCGGCGGGGGTTTGCATCCACTCCAAAAAATACCGCGAACATATCGCGCCGAACACTCCCACGCCTATCCCCAGCACAATGGAAAGCGCCATGGAGGTATAAACCACCCTTTGCCCCTTTTCGTCGTTGCCTGCGCCGTAGCACTGCGCCATAAGTACGTTGGAGCCGGTGGCGAGTCCCAAAAAGGTATTTACTATAAGGTTTACCAGGGGATTTGTTTCCGAAATGGCGGCGGTGGAGTTGGAGGGCCCGAACGAGCCGCAGATTATGAGGTCGCTCGCGGTGTATAAAAGCTGTAATATGCCCGTGAACATAAGAGGGGCTATAAACAGGCAAAGGTTTTTAAAAAGCCCTTTGCGTTGCGTTAAATCAATTGACTTTACCATACGGCCATATATTTTATCACCCGTTTTTAAGGTATGCAAGTTATTTTAATTGCTTTTTGTACGCCGCGGTGATAAAATTTTTCGTGCGTTGAATTTAGTAGATAACCGAACGGCACTATATGACGGCAATAATAATCATCTGCGCCGCAACAGTAGTTTTGATGATTTGCGGCATACTGTTTTTCCCCAAAATAAAGCTGGGCAAAGTAAATATTTCAAGTTATTGGGTAATAGCCCTTGCGGGCGCGGCGGCCGCCCTGGCAATATGCAGGCCGGATTTTGCCGCCCTCGGCGGCGCGCTCATTGCAAACACCGCCGTGAACCCCATAAAAATACTCGTTCTCTTTTTGTCCATGACCGTGCTCTCGGTATTTTTGGACGAACTCGGATTTTTCAGGTATCTTGCGGGGGCGGCCCTCAAAATGGCGCACCACGGCCAGAAAAAGCTGTTTTTGTATCTCTACATAACGGTTGCCGTTTTAACCGTGTTCACCTCCAACGACGTAATAATATTGTCCTTTACGCCCTTTATATGCTATTTTGCCAAGCACGCAAAAATAAGCCCCATGCCCTATCTTGCGGCGGAGTTTGTCGCCGCCAACACGTGGAGCATGGCGCTCATCATAGGCAACCCCACCAATATATATCTTGCCACCGCATACGGTCTGGACTTTGCGGGCTACGTTAAAATAAGCATAATCCCCACGCTGTTCGCGGGTATAACTTCCTTTGCGTTACTGTTTTTAATGTTCCGCAAAAAACTTTCGGAGCCACTCGAAGGCGAGGAAGAGGCCGTGCCCGTGCACGATAAATTGCAGTTGTGGGTGGGCATAGTGCATTTGGGAGTATGCACCGTGTTGCTTGCCGTGGGCTCCTATATCGGCTTGGAGATGTGGCTGGTTGCGCTCTGTGCGGCGGGCAGTCTGTTTATAATTTCCTCGGTAGTCGCGCTCGTGCGCAAAAAAAAGCCCGCGGAGCTTATCGGCTGTTTAAAGCGTGCCCCCTACGAGCTTGTGCCCTTTGTGCTCTCCATGTTCGTTTTGATAGTGATTGCCGACCAAAAGGGAGTAACAGCGGAAATAGGCAAACTCCTGGATGTGGGGCAGCCCGCCCTGGTTTACGGCGTAACTTCCTTTTTTGCGGCAAACGTATTGAACAATATCCCCATGAGCGTGCTGTTTTCCTCGGTAATAGCCGAGTCGGGCGGCGGGCTTCCCGCCGTTTTCGGCGCGATAATAGGCTCCAACATAGGCGCGTATTTCACGCCCGTCGGCGCGCTTGCGGGAATAATGTTCAGCTCCATATTGAACCGCCACGGCATAAAGTTCGGCTACCGTGAATTTTTAAAGATGGGCGTAACAGTGGCAATCCCCGCGCTTTTTGCGGCGCTCGGCGGGCTGTACGTGTCCCTGCTTATGGTTTAAAGGCAAATAAAAAAGCGGTGCGCGCGGCAATTTTGCGCCGCGCGCACCGCTTTTATCCCTTTATCCCTCAAAGGCGTTCTCTATGTGGTTGATCTTGCCGTTTAAAACCTCGATTATGTCAAAGCGCAACACAAAGTTTTGTCCGCCCTTAAAGTGTTGTGCCGCCTGTATGTACCGCCTGCGTTTTTTTAAGTCCACCGCCTCGGAGGGCGCGCCGTAAAAATCTCCCAGCCGCGTTTTAACCTCGCAAAAACTCAACACGTCCCCGCATTTTGCTATTATATCCACCTCGCCAAAGGCGTTTTTATAGTTGCGGGCAATAATCTTGTAGCCCTTGCGCTTTAAGTATTTTGCGGCAAGTTTTTCGCCCTTTGCGCCCAGCCGTTTGTTCTTTTTGCCGTCGGTATTTTTTATCTTTTTCAAAATTTTAACGTCGGCAGGGCAAAAGTTATAGTATTTGATTTCATGCGGGTATATCCACTTCAAGGCCTCGTGTTCTAAAAGTTTCGGCTCCCCGCTTATTATTTTTGCGCGGAAAACCGTAAGATGCACCGTAACGTCGGGGTATTTGTGGGTAACCTCGGCAAATTTGCCAAGCGTTTGAATTTCCACGCCCAGCTCTTCGCGGCACTCGCGGCAGAGGGCGTCCTCCGGGGATTCGCCCTCCTCTGTTTTTCCGCCCGCAAACTCCCAAAACAGCCCGCGCGCCTTGTTTTTCGGCCGCTGGCAGATTAAAAATTTGCCTGTTGAGTTGTCAAGGATGTATGCAGCAACAACTTCCATAATGCTCCCGCCAACGGGTATAAGCTACGCTGTTCACGAAATTCTCGTGCGGTTGCGCGCACTGCGAATTTCCGTGAT
>CANREJ010000057.1 GCA_947629665.1 uncultured Clostridia bacterium | reverse complement strand
CTTAATGGTAAATGACTGAGCAAAAACGCAAAGGCAACAATGTTATGCGACGTATATCCGCGCTTGCCGCGCGAGCCTGCGGTGGGTAGAAGCGAGTAGAACTAGGAGCGCGCGGCTTTGCGACGGGGAGTGTACACAGAAGTACATGACCCTAGCAAAACGTAAGCGCGACAACGTTATACGACGCTTATGCACGCCGCAACGCTACATTAGGGGGCTGACAACCCTCAACACCTCGGTAACCACAACCCCCAATACGTTCTTCTTTGCGGGCGTTTGGATATCGTTGGTTTCAAACACCTTGTCGAAGTCCTCCTCCACGTCCCTCATAACCGATTTGTCGTCGGTGTAAACGCCGTTGTCAAACTCCTGGTAGAACGCGCGCATATCCATGTTTACCGAGCCTACGGTAACGGCGTTTTCGGTGAGCATTACCTTGCTATGCACAAATACGCCGTGCATATAATATATTTTTGCGCCCGCCGCCATAAGCCGCTCGGCATAGAATTTTGTTACCCTGTAAATATATCCGTAGTCGGGCACCGCGGGCAGAACCACGCGCACGTCGCACCCCGATTTTGCCTTTGACACAAGCAAATTAAGCATGTCGCTGTCCGGTATTAAATAGGGGGTCATTATATATAATTTTTCGTGCGCGGCGTCCGCCATGTTATAGTAAACCCCGCGGCAGAGCGGCTCCACTATTTCCGGCCCGCCCGCAAAGGGAATTACGTTGGAAGTGTTTAAAGTTCTTTCCGCCCTGTACATGTAGCGGCCGAACTCCGCCTTTTGTTTGGTGGCAAACTCCCACTGCCGCAAAAAGGTAATTGTGAGCCCGTCCACCGCGGAGCCGTCGAGGCGGAGCCCCGCGTCCTTCCACAGCCCCTCCATTCTGCGCTGGTTGGTACATTCGTCGGCGATATTACAGCCGCCCACGTAGCCCGTTTTGCCGTCTATAACTATAATCTTGCGGTGGTCGCGGTAGTTCAGGCCGAAGTAGAAAAGCGAGAACAGCGGCTCAAACACCTTGAATTTTATGCCCGCCTTTTTTATGCGGCGCTTTGTATCGGCCGTCAAAACGCCCTGGGAGCCGACGTCGTCATATAAAAACCGCACTTCGACGCCCTCGGCAACCTTGCGGCTGAGGACGTCTATAAGCCTTTCGAGCAGTACTCCCTCGGCAACTATAAAGTACTCCAAAAATACAAATTCCTTTGCCTCTTCCAGCCGTGCGCAGAGGTTATCGAACAGCTTGCGCGCATTGGAAAAGTACTTTACATCCGTATTTGTATATGGCACGTAGCCGCCGGCGTTGTAAATATATTCGCAGTCGCGGCGGACGGGCGCAGAGGCGTTATCCAGAAAGTATCCGCCGCGGTAGGTTTTGGAGCGTTCGTAAATTTCGCGGTATTTTTTGCGGTATATGCCGTAGCACACGCGCTTATCCGAGAGGATATATACGATATACCCCGCGCCGAAGGAGATTAAAAAGAGTATCAGCCAGCTGACTTTGGACTGGGCGTCCCTCTCCTCCACAAGCACATAAACGGCGGTAACTACCGTGAGCGCGATGGAGATATAAAAGAACGGGGACAAAAGATATGCCAGCACGGCGTAAATAAAGGCTATGACCGACATTTGAAGCACTATCAAAGCATTGGTAAACAGCCCCTTTAACCCCGTGGGGATATCCGCCCACTTTTTGTGGACGCACTTTGGTTTTTCTTTTAGCCGCGCCTTTAATTCCTTGCGCGCGCGAAAATAATACTGCGTCATGGTTTTTTGGATTATTTGTTATTTTTTTGAACTATTGTTATTTTATTATTGCCCGACCGCCTGTTTGCGGTAGATTTCATACCATTCGGATTTTAAAATAGATTCCTGTGAAGCCGAACAATTTAACTGCACGCCGTCCGCACCCAAAGTGCAGACTATATTGCCGTTCCACGGCTTGCTCGTATATGTTTTGCTTTCAAACTGTCCGCCCGAAAGAGCGGGGAGAGTATCGGCAACGCTTGTGCAGTATATGTTTTGGGTGTACTTTAAAAGATTTTTGAATACTTCCGTGTAGGGGAAGGTGTTGTTCACGTTGGTTGTGTATTCGGGTGAGCCGGCGCAGCAGCTTATGGCGACGTATTCGGGCTTTATTACGCTTAAAAGTTTATCCGTAGAGGAAGTGCCCGAACCGTGGTGCCCCGCCTTGTAATAGTCAACGTCGGGCAGAACGTCGTACTTGGACTTGCTGTTGGAAGAATCGGCATAATGATCTACCATTCTGCTCTCGCCGTCCTTTTCAAGGTCGCCCGTGAGAAGGAAATTATAGGTCTTGGAACTTGTTTCCTTTGTGAACAGGGTTACAACCGAGTGGTTGTTTTCGTCCGAACTCTTGTTGTAGTAGTAATCATTGTAGAGGATATTCATGGAGAGGGTATGCTCTTCGTCCAGCCAATACTGACGCTTTGCCCCGCCCTCCTCGTCGTAGCACTGTGCCGCGGTGTACACCGTTGCGCCTTGGCTTTCGGCATAGTCCAGGGCGCTTAAAAACCTGTTGTAGACCTGCGTCGTCTTGTTTGTGTTTGCAAACCTGATTATAGTGTCCACCTTGAAATTATAGAAAATCCCGTTCGAAGGGGTCGAACATGCAAACGCGGCTATGTGGTCCTGGTCGCCGTGCGTGGCTATAACGTATTCCAGCTTGCCGTCAGTTACGTATTCATTGAGATAGGAGCAGATGAGCGACGCGCTCGACTCCTGCGAGCCTGCGTCAATTAAAATATCGTTTTCGCCCGCCTTTATGTAGATACTGTCGCCTGCCTTTTTGCCCAAATCTATCACATGTATTGCGATATTGCCGCCTACGGGTTCTGTGGGGTCGGTAGGTTCTGTGGGGTCGGTGGAACTGCCGGAGCCGTCCGCGCCCTTTATACTGCCGCAGTCAACCCACGCGCCGCTCTCATAGAAGTGTACATGCCAGGAGACAGTGTCCACGTACATGTCGCCCTCCACGCCCTTCAAGTTTCCGGGTGCGCCCTTGCCGTGATAAATTTTATTGCCGTCTTTGCCGTCTTTACCGTCTTTACCGTCGGTTCCGTCCTCGCCGTCTTTGCCGGGGGCTCCGTCGTCGCCTTTATCGCCTTTGTCGCCCTTATCTCCCTTTTCGCCCTTAACTTTGTTAAGCAACTCTGCATACCAGGCGTCATAGTCCAGGGCGGAGTCGCCCGCCGACTCGGCATAGGCCTCGTAGACTTCGTAAATTTTTGAGGAGCCGTCGTCTGACGAACTGCCGAAAAGGTCGCCGCAGGCGGTGAGGCCAACCGCGCTTGCCGAAAGGCATACCGCCGCAAGCAATGTTGCCAATATCTTTTTAAAACTCTTCATTTCAATTCTCCTGTTGTTTCCGTGCCGCGTTTCGGCGGCAATTTTGGCGGAACGTGTTAAGTTTTACAGGTTTTGGAGCTGTTCCAAAATCTTTTCGCGCATCGCCATATATTTATCGAGTTTGGCGCGCTCCTCGTCCACGAGTTTTTTGGGAGCCTTCATCATAAAGCCAGTGTTGTTCAGTTTGCCGTCGGCGCGGCGTATCTCGCTCATCACCGTTTCAAGCTCGCCTTCCAGGCGCGCGCGCTCCTTTTCGGCGTCCACAAGCTCGCCCATGGGTATATAAACCGTGCCTATGGGCAGTACCTTTGCGGCCACTTTTTCGCCCGCCTCCGCAGAGTCGGCTATAAAGGTTATGTCCTTTGCCCCCGCCAGCTTCAATATGCTGTCCTCGTTGGCGGATATGAGCCGCTTGCTTTCGGTTATTATATAGAGGCTGACCTTTTTGGAGGGCGGACAGCCCCTCTCGGTCTTTGCCGCGCGCACCGCAGTTATGATATCCATTATCCCTTCAAACGCCGCCGCGTCCTTTTTATAGGCGAGTTTGGAGTTGTAGCGGGGATAATCTTTTAACATTATGGTGCCCTCCGTCCCCGGAAGATTGCGGTAAATTTCGTCCGTGATAAAGGGGATAAAGGGATGGAGAAGTTTAAGCGTGCTTTCCAGAACAAAGGTCAAAACGGCGAGCGCCGCGTCCTTTTTGCCCTCGTCCGTGCCGTAGAGGGCGGGCTTGGAGAGCTCTATATACCAATCGCAGAAGTCCGACCAGGTGAAGTCGTACAAAATCTGGCAGGCAACGCCCAGCTCGAACTTGTTTAAAGACAGGGTTACGTCCCTTATTACCGCCTGCAATTTGGAAATTATCCATTTGTCCGCCGCGCCCGGCTTTACTTCGGCGAGCGGCTTTATTTTTCTGCCCTCGGCGTTGGTTATAACAAAACGGCTGGCGTTCCAAATCTTATTCATGAAGTTGGCGCACGCCTCCACTTTTGCGTCCGAATAGCGAGTGTCGTTGCCGGGCGCAACACCCTGCAAAAGGGAAAACCTCAAACTGTCCGCGCCGTATTTATCTATAACTTCCAGAGGGTCCACGCCGTTGCCCAGGCTCTTGGACATCTTCCTGCCCTTTTCGTCGCGCACAAGCCCGTGCATCAAAACGTCGCGGAAGGGCACTTTGCGCATATGTTCCAGCCCGGAGAATATCATTCTGGCAACCCAGAAAAAGATTATGTCGTAGCCCGTTACCAGCACGTCGGTGGGGTAGAAATATTCGAGGTCGGAAGTATCTTCGGGATAGCCCAGAGTGGAGAACGGCCACAGCGCCGAGGAGAACCAGGTGTCCAGCACGTCCTCGTCCTGCGATAAATTCTTGCTTCCGCATACGGGGCAGGAATCGGGGTCGGTCTTTGCGCAGATCTCCGCGCCGCAGTCGGCGCAGTACCAAACGGGTATACGGTGCCCCCACCAGAGCTGGCGGGATATGCACCAATCCTTGACGTTTTCCATCCAATTGTAGTAGGTTTTGGCAAAGCGTTCGGGGATAAAGGTTACCTTTTTGTTCATAACCGCGTCTATCGCCGGCCGCGCCAAATCCTCCATTTTAACAAACCACTGTTTGGACACAATTGGCTCCACGGTGGCGCCGCAACGGTAGCAATGCCCCACGTTGTGTGTGTGGGGCTCCTCCTTTACAAGATAGCCCTCCTCTTCAAGCTCCTTTAACAGCTGTTTTCTGCACTCGTACCTGTCCAAACCTGCGTATTTGCCCGCGCCGGCGTTCATTGTGCCGTCGTCGTTCATTACGCGCACAACGGGCAGGTTGTGGCGGAGCCCGACCTCGAAGTCGTTGGGGTCGTGCGCGGGGGTAATTTTAACCACGCCCGTGCCGAATTCCATATCGGCGTGTCCGTCGCCCACTATGGGTATGGGCTTGTTCACAACGGGCAGTATGACGTTTTTGCCTATCAAATGTTTATAGCGTTTATCGTTGGGGTTTACGGCTACGGCGGTGTCGCCGAACATTGTTTCGGGACGGGTGGTTGCAACCGTCAAGGCTTCGTTCGAGCCCTCTACAAAGTATTTTACGTGCCATAAACTACCCGCTTCCTCGGCGTACTCCACTTCCACGTCCGAGAGGGTAGTCTTGCAGTGCGGGCACCAATTTATTATCCTCGAACCGCGGTAGATGAGCTTTTTGTTGTAGAGGTTTACAAACACCTCCCTCACCGCGCGGGAACATTTTTCGTCCATGGTAAAGGTGAGGCGGGACCAATCGCACGAGGAGCCCAATTTTCTCAACTGGTCGCAAATTCTGCCCGCATACTTCTCCTTCCACGCCCACGCGCGCTTTAAAAAGCCTTCCCTGCCGAGCTGTTCCTTTGTGAGCCCCTCCTTTTTCATGTCCTCCACTATTTTAACTTCGGTGGCGATGGAGGCATGGTCGGTGCCCGGCAGCCAGAGGGCGCAGTAGCCCTGCATGCGCTTGAAGCGGATAATGGTATCCTGCAACGTTTCGTCCATGGCGTGCCCCATGTGCAGTTGCCCCGTTATGTTGGGGGGCGGCATAACCACGGTGAAGGGCACTTTGTTGTCGTCGCGCACTGCTTTAAAACAGCCCGACTCCTCCCATTCCCTATATAATCTGTCCTCAAAACTCTTGGGATTGTACTTCTTTTCCATCCGTAACCTCAATAAATTTAATGGCTTATCATTTTAGAATTATACAGAGTAATTATATATTAAAACACGGCAAATTGTCAAACGCAAAACCCGCCCGCATAATATGTATTATTAAATTTTTAAGGAGTTTACAGTGAAAAGAAAACTGATTTACTTATTTTTAGCCGCCGTGTGCGCCCTTGCGGTGCCCTTTGCGGCGGCAAGCTGTTCAAAAGACGACGGCAAAGTCGTTAAAATAAACGAAGTTACCCGCTCGGTGTTCTACGCGCCCATGTATCTTGCGGACGCGCTGGGATATTACGAGGACGAGGGCTTTGAAATAGAGCTTACAACGGGCGGCGGTGCGGACTCCACGATGGCGGCAGTGCTTTCGGGCGGCGCGGACATAGGCTTTTGCGGCCCCGAAGCCGCCATTTACGTTGAAATAGGCGGCAGCGAGGACCAGCCCATGGTTTTCGGCCAGCTGACAAAGCGGGACGGCTCCTTTTTGATGGGCAGGAACCCCGAACCGGACTTCGACTGGAAAAATTTGGAGGGCAAGGAAATTCTTGCCGGCAGACCGGGCGGCGTGCCCTTTATGACCTTTGAATACGTTATGAAACAGCACGGCGTAAACGCAACTTTAAACAGCGACGTGGCGTTCAACATGATGACTTCGGCCTTTTTGGGCGGCAAGGCGGACTACTGCACGGTGTTTGAGCCTACCGCCAGCGAAATACAGGCGCAGGGCAACGGATATATAGTGGCTTCCGTGGGTCAGGAATCGGGCGAAATACCCTACACCTGCTTTATTGCAAAACAGAGCTATATGGATAAAAATCCCGACAAGATAGAGGGGCTTTTGCGCGCAATAACCAGGGCCATAAAGTACGTAAACGAAACCCCGCTTGATACCGCCGCCGAGCTGTTGGTGCCCTACTTTGCCGACACGAGCGCAGAGAGCATAAAGACCTCCCTTCAAAGCTATAAAAACATAGACGCGTGGGTAACGAACATGGCGATGAAAGAGGAGTCCTTCAACCGCCTGCAAGACGTTATAGAGCTGGCGGGCGAGCTTGAAAGGCGGGTCAACTTCGGTTCGGTGGTTACCACGACCGTAGCGCAGAAAGTTTACGAAGAAGTTTACAGATAATGCTGGAATTTAAAGACATATCCTATTCCTATCACACAAAATCGGGCGAAACGGCGGCGGTTGCAAACCTCAGTTTCAAGGTGGAAAAGGGGCAGTTTGTTTCGGTTATAGGCCCGTCGGGTTGCGGCAAATCCACGATTTTATCGCTTGCGGCAGGGTTGCTTTCACCCTCCTCCGGACAAATTATAAAGGACAGCGAAGAGTTTGGATATATGTTGCAGAGGGACGCGCTGTTTGAGTGGCGGACGGTGGAACAGAACATATTTCTGCCGCTTGAAATAAAAAAGCGCAACACCCCGCAAATGCGCAAAAACGCCGTTGCGCTCGCCGAAAAGTACGGGCTTAAAGACTTTTTAAAGAAGAGTCCCTCGCAACTTTCGGGGGGAATGAGGCAGCGGGCGGCGCTGATTCGCACCCTTGCCGCACAGCCCGAAATACTGCTTTTAGACGAGCCGTTCTCCGCCCTGGACTACCAAACGCGGCTGGAAGTGTGCGACGACGTGCAGGCAATTATCAAATCGGAAAAAAAGACGGCGCTTTTGGTTACGCACGACATATCCGAGGCGATTGCCCTCTCCGACAAGGTTGTGGTGCTTTCCGCCCGGCCCTCGCACGTGGTTGCAGAACATACCGTGGGGTTTGGCGACAGCCCCAAAGCGCGGCGGAACGACAGTCATTTTGCCGAAACGTTTGAAGTTTTGCGCAAAGAATTGGGTATTTAAACGCTTATAATGTGCGGCGCGCCCGCAATATCCGCGGGCGCGCCGCGCCGAAAAAGGAACTTCCAAAGATGAAAAACACAATGAACTTTTCAAGCGAACATATCGCTTATCTAAAAAAACAAAAGCGCAAAAAAATCATAACGGTTACCCTCCGCTGGCTTATACTCGCCCTCATTCTGGGGCTGTGGGAACTTTTGACTTACCTGAAAGTTATGGACCCGTTTATAACCAGCTCCCCCTCGCGCGTTGTTAAAACGCTCGGTTCGCTCTATGCAAGCGGGGATCTGTTCCGCCACATAGGCATAACCCTTGGGGAAACGCTTGCGGGGTTTGTTATAGCCGTGGTTTCGGGATATATAATAGCCATTCTGCTGTGGTCGTGCCAAACGGTGCGGGCGGTTTTGGAGCCGTATATAGTGGTTTTGAACTCCCTGCCCAAAATTGCGCTGGGGCCGCTGATTATCATTTGGATAGGCACGGGCTATACGGCTATAATATTCATGACCGTGATCGTTGCCGTCATTTTATGTATAATGAACACCCTTGCGGGGTTTATGGCCGTGGACGGCACAAAACTCACGCTGATGAAGGCTATGGGCGCGGGCAGGCTGGCTACGCTAAAAAAACTTGTTATGCCCGCCTCCATGCCCGCGCTTATGAACACCTTAAAAGTTGCCGTGGGGCTCGCCTGGATAGGCTCGATAATGGGTGAATACATCGTCTCCCGCGCGGGGCTGGGCTACCTCATTGTTTACGGCGGCCAGGTTATGAAGCTCGACCTCGTCATGACCGCCACCTTTATACTCTGCGTGCTGGCGGGGTGCATGTACGGGATTATAGCCCTTGTTGAAAAATTTGTGGTCAAACAGTTTTAACACTTCCCCCTTTTTAAGGGGGATTTTTTTATGTGCGGCGGAGATTATATCTCTTCCTGCCCTCAACGTTCAACCCCGCCAATTTATCGAGTTCGCTTAAAAGCTGTTCCCTCGACGGGGCCAGAACCACGTTGCCGTCCTCTTCCATGTACGCCGTGCCGCGGCGGCGGATTATGCTCTTTTGGCGCTCTATATATGCCGTGAAATTCATTTTTTTGCCCCTCCACTTCTTTTTAACACTATTTTAATCTTTAATATTGACAAATGTTGTCATATATGATAAAATTTTTTTAAAAAGATTTACGGTTTATTTTACGGAGGGAAACGCTTTGAAATACCAGGTAATGCTTAAAATTTTAACGCTGCTTTTGTCTAAAAGAAAGATAACTGCAAAGGAAATTGCCGAAAGATACGATATTTCGGTGCGGAGCGTGTACAGGTATGTGGAGGAACTGAACGTCTGCGGGGTGCCCGTGGACGTGGCGAGGGGCAGGTACGGCGGGCTGACCATTGCCGACACGTACCGCCTGCCCACGGGGTACTTCACGCGCGAGGAGTATGCCGCGGCGCTCAACGCCCTGGACGCCATGGCTGGGCAGGTGCACAGCGAGAGCCTTATTTCCGCGCGCGAAAAACTTGCCAGCCGACAAAAGGACGAAAAGACGGACCTGTCGGTGAGCGGTAATATTATTGTGGACGGCGGCACCTGGGGCGACACGGTTAAATTTTCCGACAAGATGAAGGTTGTGGAAGAGGCGATGAACGGCGGCAGGTGCCTGATGATAGACTATATCTCGCGCGAGGGCGAACACAGCAAGCGGGTAATCGACCCGCACGTGCTTATTTTTAAGCAAAACGTGTGGTATGTGTACGCCTTTTGCCACACAAAACAGGAGTTCCGCACCTTTAAGATAGGCAGAATAAAAAAGGCGCGGTTTACGGGCGGAACGTTTAAAAAGAAAAATATAAAGCGCAGTGAAATACCGCTTGACTTCTACTATCCCGCGGGCGAGCTTATGCCCGTTACGTTTGAAATAGAGAGGGAATCCCTGCCCGACATTGAGGAATGGCTGGGCATAGACAATATAGAACCGCGCGGGAACAGCTTTATTGCCGACGTAACCCTGCCCGACGACTCGCGGCTGGTGAGCATGATACTCAGCTACGGCGGGGCGGTTAAAGTGCTTGCGCCCGCCTCCCTTAAAGAGCGTGTTGCCGCCGCGGCAAAAACCATCGCGGCACAATATTAGGCAACGTTACGTTGCATCCGGGTTTCTTAATTGCGTTGGTTCTTGACTTACTTTGCCGCAGGTCAAGCAGAGTGGCTCTGCGGCCGGGTTTCTTAATTGCGGGAGCTGTAATTACGAAGTCTACAAGCGGTTAGAAGCAAGCAGAACGAGGAGCGCGCGGATTTGCGACGGGGAGTGTACACAGAAGTACATGACCCTAGCAAAACGTAAGCGCGACAATGTTATGCGACGCTTATAA
>CANREJ010000056.1 GCA_947629665.1 uncultured Clostridia bacterium | reverse complement strand
ACCACGTGGGACGAGCGCGGAGCTTCTCAAAACAGTGGACACCCACTGTTTTGCCGCGCGAGATGAGTGAGCGCATAATGAATAGCGCGAACGGTGACCGAACACGGCGTTGTCATTACGCCGTGTGAGACTTCCTCCACTCAATCGCTCGCCTTACGGCTCGCTTCGGTCGAAATGACAACTCCTTAAATTTCTCGCAACATAATGCGGGCGGCGCAAATTGCGCCGCCCGCTCCCCGCTTTTATTCACTTTTTAATTATCATAACGATGCCAATAATAATGTGTATAAGTATATATCAAAAGCGTTGCGTTTGTAGCTGCATCGCCCGTAACAGTTACAGGCTGTGCATTTAACATATCGCTATTTCGAGAAACTTTCCAACCATTTGTATTTTTGAACGTAATACTTTTAAGGTATGTGCACTCCCCGAACGCTCTATCTCCGATAGAAGTTACTCCGGCGGGTATTTCTATGCTTTCAAGATGTGTGCAATTATAGAACGCATAATCGCCGATAGAAGCTACGCTTTCGGGTATGGTTATACTCTCAAGGCATGAGCACTGATAGAACATGTAATCACCGATGGAAGTTACGCCGTTCGGTATAATTACACTTTTAAGGTATGAGCAACCGGCGAACGCATAATCGCCGATAGAAGATACGCTTTCGGGTATGGTTATGTTTCTGATGGCTGAATAAGCGAACGCATAATCGCCGATATAAGTTACTCCGTCGGGCAGAGCTATGCTTTCAAGGCTTGTGCACTCATTGAATACATAATCCTTAATTTCCGTTACTCCTTGCAACATATCGGCTGTAATATTTGTTACAAGTTCCTTATTTAAATAAAGTTTGTGTGCATAATACAAAGGGTTAGCATAAATACAGCTATCGGGATCATTATAAATAAACTCAATGTTACACCAAGCCGCCAAATCCGTTATATAAACTCCCTTAAGACTCATGCAAGCGCCAAACGCATCCTCGCCGATATGAGTTACTCCGGCGGGTAGAACTATGCTTTCAATGCTTGTATTATAGAACGCATAATCGCCGATATAAGTTATACCGTCGGGGAGGGTTATGCTTTCAAGGTATACGGAACTGTCGAACGCCCGATCGACGATAGAAGTTATGCCGTCGGGTATGGTAACAGAACCCTTTATCGAGCGGGGCACATGCACAAATTCCGTTTTTGTTTTATTGTAAAGTATTCCGTCTTGACTTGAATAATTTTTGTTGTTCAAATCAACGGTTATACTTTCAAGACTTGAGCACAACCCGAACACGCTATCGCCCATATAAGTTACACCCTCGGGTATAACTATGTTTTTAAGGCCTATGCAATTATAAAACGCATGATAGCCTATAGAAGTTACTCCGGCGGGTAGAACTATGCTTTCAAGATGTGTGCACTCATAGAACGCACCGTCGGCAATGCCTTTTGTATCGGCCCTCAAATTAACCGAAGTTTCGGAAGTATTGCAACCAACTACCCATTTATCCGCATATTTAACTCCGTTTTCGGTCTGTATCAATTTTTCGCAACCGAAGAACGCGTTACCGTCGATGGTAATAACAGAGTCGGGTATAGTTATGCTCTCAAGGCTCGTACAATAATAGAAAGCACAGTTTCCGATAGCAGTAACGCCGTCGGGTATGTTTACCTTGGTAATTTTGTCGTTTCCGGAAAAGATATATTTGTCTGCTTCGGAAAAGGCATATTTGTATATTTCATAATTTTTATCGTTAAGATTATCGGGCAACTGCAATGTCGTAGATTTCCCGGTGTATCCCAACAAATATACGGTTTTTCCGTCCTCGTAGAACAGATAATCTTCCGAATGTTTTATTTTACTTGCAGTATCCGTATTGACAACATTTAACGCATTATATGCCACTTCTCCGTAATCGCTTTCGCCCTGCGCAATCGGTAATTCCGATAGATTTATAACTTCAACCAATTTCTCGCAACTGTCGAACGCCGCATTACCGATAGAAGCAACGTCTTTGCCTATGGTTACGCTTATAAGGTTGTTGCATTCCTGGAACGCATACGCTCCGATAGAAGTAACGCCTTCGCCAATGATTAAGCTTATAAGGTTTCCTTTACCGCTGACGTTGAACGCACGAGAGGCGATAGCGCCGCCGCCTCTGATAGTTAACGTTTGCAAATTATCTTTCGGAATGCAACTGATTGCCGCAGAGGGTATAGTTGCGGTTTTTATAGGGCAACCGTCGAACGCACTGATTCCGACATAAGTAACGCTTGCAGGTAAAGATATGCTTTCAATGCTTGCGCAACCTTCAAACGCTTCCCCGCCGATAGTTCCAAGTTTACTGTTATCTCCGAAAATTACGCTTTTAAGGTTTGTGCAATTACGGAATGCATAACCGCCGATAGAAGTTACGCTGTCGGGTATGGTTATGCTTGTAAGTCTGTAGCAACCGTCGAACGCACTATCTTCGATAGAAGTAAGATTGACGGTATTCCCGAAATTTACGCTTTCAAGGTTTGTACAATTGCCGAACGCAGAACTTTTGATAAAAGTAACGCTTTCGGGGATAATAACCTCGCCTTTGATAGCCCGGGGGACTTGTATTATTTCCGTTTTATCTTTATTGAAAAGCAGTCCGCCTTGACTTGAATATGCGGTGTTATCATCGTCAACAACAATACTCGTAAGGCTTAAGCAATTACCGAACACATCATATCCGATAGAAGTAACACTGCCGGGTAAGGTTATGCTTATCAGGCTTGTGCAATTCTCAAACGCCACCCTGCCGATAGCCGTAAGTTTGCTGTTATCTTCGAAATTTATGCTCTTAATACTTGAACAGCCGCTGAACTGACCCTCGCCGATAGAAGTAACTCCGGCGGGTATGGTTATGTCGCCTTTGACAGCTTTGGGAATATGTATAAATTCCGTTTTATCCTTATTGTAAAGTATACCGCTTTGACTTGAATATGCGGCATTGCTTTCGCCGACGGCAATGCTTTGAAGGTTGTTGCAGCCGTCGAACGCACTCCATTCGATAAAAGTAACGCCGGCGGGGATGGTAATGTGTTTAAGATTCGAGCAACTATCGAACGCTTTCCCGCCGATAGTGGCAAGCTTGCTGTCAGCCCCGAAATTTACGCCTTCGAGGTTTCTGCGGGCGCTGAACTCGTCCTTGCCGATAGAAGTAATGCCGTCGGGGATAGTAATTTCTCCCTTTATGGCCTTGGGTATATGTATAAATTTCGTTTTATCTTTATTGTACAGTATACCGTCTTGGCTCGAATAATCGGGATTTTCTCCGGCTACCGTAATGCTTTCAAGACCGCTGCAGCTTATGAACGCGTCCTCGCCTATGGAAGTAACTCCGGCTGGGATGGTAATCTGTTTAAGGCTTGAGCAATCATTGAACGCTTCCGCGCCGATCGATTTAACCGATTGCGGTATGGATATACTTTTAAGATTCAGACAACCGTGGAACGCATTGCGGCCTATGGAAGTAACGCAATCGGGTATGGGTATGCTTTCGCCTTTATATCCGGCAAATACATAATCGCCTATTTGGGTAACGGAAGGATTTTCTCCCCATGTTATTTCTGCCGTGCAATTATAGAACGCATACTTGCCGATGGAAGTTACGCTGTCGGGTATGGTTAAGCTTTCAAGGCCTGTGCAACCGGAGAACGCACTGTTACCTATATAAGTAACGCCGTCGGGCAGAGCTATGCTTTCAAGGCCGTTACAATTATTAAACGCCCTGTTCGCAATTCCTTTTGTATCCGCCCTCAAACTAACTTCGCTTAAAGAACTGTCGCAACCTACGGCCCATTTATCTACATAGTTTACTCCGTTTTCCGTCAGTATTAACTTTGCGCAACCGCCGAACGCATCGTCCCCGATATATGTAACGCTGTCGGGCAGAGCTATGCTTTCAAGGTTTTTGCAATTGATGAACGCATAATCCCCTATTCTCGTTACTCCTTGCAACAAATCGGCTGTAATATTTGTTACAAGATTATCGTTCAGATAAAGGTTGTGCGCGTAATACAAAGGATTGGCAGAAGAACTGCCGAACCCGATATTGCTCCAGGCAACCAAATCGGTTATATGAACTTCCTCAAGGTTTGTGCAATTGCGGAAGGCATAAGAAGCGACGGAAGTAACTCCGGCGGGTATGGTTACGCTTGTAAGGCCCATGCACCCCGCGAACGCGTCGTTGCCGATTGAAGTCACGCTGTCGGGTATGGTTATACTTTCAAGGCCCGTGCACCCCGCGAACGCGTCGTTGCCGATTGAAGTCACGCTGTCGGGTATGGTTATACTTTCAAGGCTTGCGCAATCTTTGAATGCATTGGCGGCGATAGCGGTAACGGGTTTGCCGTTGTAACCGTAAGGGATAACAATATCCGCTTCCGTCGCAGACCCTTTCCCCGTAACGCTGTAAGATTGATTTTTTGAATTTAATTGATAATCTAAATTTTCTGTATACTCCCATTTCTTATTGCACCCGCCGCAAAGATTGTCAACCCCATATGTATGCGCAGACGGATCTATTTCGATTTCTACTTGTGCCGCGGAGATTTCTTCTTTCTCTTCATTGAAATATTTCCCGCAAGAGCAATGATAATTCGCTATTTTCATGCCCTTTGCGGAGCAGGTTGCGGGGCGCGGTTGATTCAATTCCCCGTATGTATGCGCCGTGGAATCTATTGCGATTTCAAGCTGTGCCTCGGATATTTCCTCTTTCCCTTCATTGAAGTATTTCCCGCAAGCACAATGATAGTGCGCTATTATGCCCGTCTCGGAGCAGGTGGCGGGTTGTTCTTTATTCAAAGTCCCATATGTGTGCGCCGTGGGGTCAATCGCCGTTTCGCGCGTTTCGGTGTGATTTGAATTATAACCGCAAGCCCTCGTTTCCTCGCCTTGTGAAACGCAAGTTGCGGGCGTTGTCACACGCCACAATCCAAAGTTGTGCGCCGTGGGGTCTATTGCGATTTCCTGCGTCTCCCTGTGAGAGGTATCGAGCTTGCAGACCCTCCTCATTTCACCCTTATGTGTGCATGTTGCGGGAGTTAACACTACCCACTCGCCCCAATCGTGGACATGGTTTTCATCGTCGTTTCCGCCGGGTCGCTCGCTTCCCGACGTATTGCCTTGGGGATTTTCGCCCCCGACGCACGCCGAAATGCCGAAGCATAAGCAAACCGCAGCAACCAGCGCAAGCAAAATCAGCAATACTTTCTTTTTCATAAATAAAAGCTCCTTCTTTGCAAAATACCCAATGAGAAAATCTTCAATTGCAAGATTACGGCAGTTAAAGTGTAGCATTTAATCGGTAGATTGTCAAGGGCTGCACTTTAAGCAAAAAACGGCGACCTGCCGAAGCAAATCGCCGTTTTTTAAATATGTGGAGTGTTTAAAGGATAATCTTATTTCTTCTCCCCGTCCTTTTTGCCGCAAGCCGCGCAGTGCGGGCAATCGGAGCAACCGCAGTCGCACCCGCCCTTGCCCTTTGCCTTGCGGCGTATCAGATACGCCACGACCCCGACAAAGGCGACGGCCGTAAGCACTATAACGATTATGTCAAACGCGCTCATCACTCGTTCTCCTCTTTTTTTCTGCGCTTAAAGAGTTTGCAAATATCGAATTTGCCGATGTTTTTCAGCACAATAAACGTCACGGCTACCGCGATAACCGCCAGCCAGATGAACAGCGTCCACCACCAACTGCCCACGGTATAGAATATGCAGGAAACGATGTAACTTGCCGCAATCCAGAAGAGCACCGTCCACTTGAATTTCCCCTTTGCCGTTTCGCCCTTTGCCGTCGCGCACGCCGCGAAGCAGGGGATCGTCGTCATATTGAACAAGATGAAGGAGAGTATCGCGGGAATGGTTATGCCAGTGCCGCTTATCATTGCGACGGCGGTTGCCACCTCGTCCGCCTCCCAATCTATGTATTGGCCGGCGACGAACGCCGCGAGCGCGCCGAACGTTGCGATGACGTTTTCCTTCGCGACGAGGCCCGTAATTGCCGCGACCGCGAATACCCAACCCAGATTATTGAGCTGAGAGCCGAACCCGAGCGGCGTAAACAGCGGCTGTATGAACATTCCGAGGCTTCCCAAAATGGATTGGTTTATCTGAACGTTTACCAGCCCTTCCACTTCCTCCAAAGAAGCCCACGTTACGGGGTCGGACGCGTACAGCTCCTGCGCGTCCTGCAACAGGAAACGCCAATCCCAGCTGAACGACTGCAAAAGCCAGATGACTATGGTCGAGGCAAAGATTATGGTAAACGCCTTTTTGACGAAATGCTTTGTCTTATCCCAGAGGTGAAGCATCAGATTGCGGAAGCCGGGCATGTGATATGCGGGCAATTCCATTATAAACGGGGGCGTTTCCCCTTTTAACGTCGTGTTGCGAAGAAGCAAAACCGAAGCTATCGCGATAACTATGCCGGCGAGATACATGGAGTAGGTTATCAAATCGACGTTGCCCACGCCGAAAACTTCCAAAATTCCGCCCGCCATAGCGGTGAGTATGGGCAATTTCGCCCCGCATGAGAAGAAGGGTATTACCCTTATCGTCGCCGTGCGCTCCTTTTCGTCCGCGAGGGTGCGGGTGTTTATCATTGCGGGCACAGAGCAGCCGAAGCCCATGATCATCGGCATAAACGCCCTGCCGCTCAGCCCGAAACGGCGGAATATCCTGTCGAGCACGAACGCGATCCTCGCCATGTAGCCGGAGTCCTCCAATATCGAGAAGAAGAGGAAGAGCGTCAGTATCTGGGGAAGGAAGCCGAGCACGGCGAATATGCCGCCGAGCACGCCGTCGATTATGAAGCTGTCCACCCACGCCGCGCCGTTGCACACCGCGATGAGCGCGCCTACGCCCTCGGTTATGTAGTCGAGAATAAAGTTCAAAAGGTTTGTGAGTATCACGCCCGGCGAGAAAACCGCGCCGTCGTAAATACATGCGAGCAGTTTTGTGCCGAAGTTTTCTTCCCAGCCGAGCCCTCCTTCCTCAACCGCGTCGAAGAGCGTGGGCATATACCCCTGAGCTTCGGTAAACCCGTTGAGATATAAGAGGTTTTCCGAGAAAGTCAGATGGAATATAAAGAAGAGTATGACGACGAAAATGGGAATTGCCCAAATCCTGTGCGTCAGCACCTTGTCTATTTTGTCGGATTTTGTGAGTTCCGCCTTGCTTTTGCCGTGCTTTTTGGCCGATGAGAAGTTGGCGGAAATGTATTTGTACCTCTCGTCCGCGATCGCGGCTTCGAGGTCGTCCGAGGCAGCTATCTCCGCGCGCACTTCCTTTGCACCGCGGTGGGCGAGCTCTATCTCGTCCGCTTCGAGCATTTTAACCGCATGGAACAGCGGCGAGGAGACCTCTTCGCGGGCAAAAAATTGGCGCGCCCTCTCTATCTTGAGCGCGAGATCCCCGCCCAGCACGGTCGCGCCCGCCCTCTTTGCGGGGAGAGCGACGGCCTTATCCATCAGCTCGTTAATGCCCGATTTTTTCAGCGCCGATATGGCGACTACGGGCACGCCGATCGCCTTTTCAAGCGCCTTTATGTCCACGCTGTCGCCCACTTTTTCCACCTCGTCCATCATGTTGAGGGCGATGATGACGGGGACATCCATCTCGAGAATCTGCGTCGTGAGATAGAGGTTGCGCTCCAGATTGGTCGCGTCCACTATATTTATTATGCCGTCGGGGTGCTCGTCGAGAATGAAATTGCGCGAGATCACCTCTTCCGGCGTGTAGGGCGAGAGGGAGTAAATGCCCGGCAGATCGACTATGTTTACCTTAGTATCGCCGTTTTTGTACGTTCCCTCGCGCTTATCCACCGTCACGCCCGGCCAGTTGCCGACGTGCGCCGTGGAGCCCGTAAGCGCGTTGAACAGCGTCGTCTTGCCGCAGTTGGGATTGCCCGCCAAAGCAAAAGTTTTCATTTGACTTCCACCTCCACGCAGACCGCTTCGTCTTTCCTTAAAGTCAGCTCATAACCCCGCAAAGTCACCTCGAGCGGGTCGCCCAAAGGGGCCTTTTTCCTCAGCATGACTTCCGCCTGCGGGGTCACGCCCATGTCGAACAGCCGACGGCGTATCCTGCCCTCGCCGTTCACCTTTACTATCACGCCCTTTTCGCCTATCGAAAAGTCACTCAATAGTTTTGTCAATTTATTTTTACCTCCGATGCCGAGTTTTTCACTACCTTAAAAAACACCGCTCAGGCAACCAATATCTTGCGTGCAAGCGTGCCGTCGAGGCAGAGCCTGCCCTCTTTCACCACTACTATCACGCCGTTTGCGCCGCTTGAAAGCAGGATGATCTTCCCCCCTTCCGTGATGCCTATTTCCATGAGATGTTTTTTCGTCTTTTCTTCTGCGGAAATCTTTTTGACCTGCATTTCCGTGTTGCAGGGCGCCATTATCAAAGGCATATCCTTACACTCCCCGCGGCTTACGGACCGGTTGCCCCGCCGCATTTGACCTTCGGTTAAAACTTAACCTCGGTTTACGAATGATATTATAATAACCATTTTATGTTTTGTCAAACAAAAATTAACCTTGGTTTAAATTTTTTTGAAAATATTTTTTGAAATTTCCCGGCAAATGCATTTTATCCCCTCAGTCGCCGTTCGGCGACAGCTCCCCTTAGTATTAAGGGGCGCCAAGGGACCGTCACCCTGCCCCCGCCGTCACCCTGAGCGAAGCACCGTAGGTGCGCAGTCGAATGGGTCCCCCTGTCCTAAGTGATAATGCCGTTTCATCGTTATTCCCTACCACCGCGCTCGTCCTTAAAAAGGGGAGCCTTTCCCAAATAACTTACGGCGCACAAGTTTACAAAAATCGCAGGGCGCACATTCGCCCGAGATTTTTGTAAACTTGCTTCAGGTTATTTTCCACAAACATCAAAAAATACTTGACTGTAAAGCGCAATAAAGGTAAAATAATAGGGTATAATCGTTAAATATACGCAAATTTAAAGGTAATTATAATGTCATTCAAGAAAATAAGGCGCATGATAGGTGTGGCGGCAATAGCAAGCGCGTGCGCGCTTGTGCCCGCTTTGAGCGGTTGCAGCACGGGTCATCCCGAAGCAAAAATAACCATTTCGTTCAACGATACGGAGTACGTTTTGCAGTACAAGCTCTACCGCACGATGTACCCCCAGACCGTGCAACACTTTATCGAGCTTGCGGACAACGGATTTTACGACAACACGATCGTGCACGATTACGAGACTTCCACGTGGTATGCGGGCGGCTATAACTATATAGAGAGCTCCGATTCCGGCGAGGCGACGTCATCGTACACCGCCTCCTTCAACGAGGGCAAAGAGGCATTTCTCGATTACCTCGAAAGCGCGTCCAAGGAAAAGGAGTACGAAGCGCTTGCCGACCCCGACGCGGGGAAGATAACCCCCACCGTTTACAAGGACATGATCGGCGGACATCTCAGCCAGCCCCTCAACACGCTGATCGGGGAGTTTTCCAATAACCAGCACAAGATAGAAAACGGCGCGCTCAAATCGTCGTTCGGCTGTCTGAGGATGTACTACACGACCAAATCCAACGTGGACAGCGCGAAAAACGTCAGGGTTTACCTCAACAAAGAGGGCTCCCCCATAGGCGTTATGGGCGACTACGGCTACAACTGCGCAACAAGCTTGTTCTCCATACAGCAGAACAAGACGGAGACTACGGACTCGAGCTATTGCATCTTCGGAGTGTTGCAGAATGACGATGTGCTTACCTCGCTGAGGACGGCCGTTTCCGATTACAGCGCGAAGATAGGTTCCAGCAAATTTACGCTTGATATAAAGATGTACGTAGATAACCGCGATGAGTTTGTCGGCGCGAACGTAAACGAAGTGACTTACCGTGCGACGAGCATGCCTATAATTATTAAGAGTGTGAAAATAACCAAGTATTGATTGTAAAAAACGCGGCTCTGCCGCGTTTTTTTGTGCATAAGTGCGCGATGAGTAATCATCGCGCACTTATGCACTGCTACCGCTAAACGCATATAAGACGTCGCAATACTGTGTCAGGTTTACGCACTCCTCGGTCACGTACGTCTGTGTACGCTCCCGTCGTCGTTTGCGCACCTTCCTTGTCTTGCTCGCTTCTATGCGTTTACTCACTTCGTAATTGCAAGTTTATTCGAACCAAACCGCAACAATTGCCGCTCCCGCAATAGGCGCCCTTTGAACAAAGGGGCGCTGTCGCCGAATGGCGACTGAGGGGATTAAAATGTAATCCGATATTTAATGTGTCGTCATTCCGCGCGAGGGCACAAGCCCGACGCTTTGTAAAAAATACTTTTGCCTC
>CANREJ010000055.1 GCA_947629665.1 uncultured Clostridia bacterium | reverse complement strand
CTCTGTGTCTGTATCTGGCATTACAGCCCGAAGAATTTACAGATAGCAAGTACAAGGCGGAGGACGCTTCAAACCACAGTTCGTATACGGACACGCCGTTAATGTACAGGATAAAGAACCCCCTGCGCATGAGATATGCAAAGGAACTAATAGGCATATTAATGAGCGGCCGCGGGTTGGAGAAAGGCGAGTATGTCGGCGAAGACCCCATAGAAGGGTTGGAATACCGCAATACGCCTACGCTCATAGAGGAAGGCCTAATCCGCGTGCCCGCAGGCATGGAATTGCCCGTGTTCACCGAACCCGCACAGGAAGAACAACCCGTTGTTGAAGAACAACCGACCGTACAACCCCAGCCCGAAGTTGTTGAAGAGATAGAGGAGGAGACTTTCACGGAACCCATTGAAGAGGTTGCGGAAGAGGATATAACCGAACCTGTCGCGGAATCTGTTGGGGAAGTTGCCATAGCCGAAGAGGTTGAAGAGCCGGAACTCCAACCCGTTGAGGAACAACCCGTTGAAGAACAACCGACCGAACAACCCCAACTCGAAGTTGTTGAAGAGATAACGGAAGAGATTTCCACGGAACCCATTGAAGAGGTTGCGGAAGAGGTTATAACCGAACCTGTCGCGGAATCTGCTGGGGAAGTTGCCATAGCCGAGGAGGTTGAAGAGCCGGAACCCCAACCCGTTGAAGAACAGCCCGTTGAAGAACAACCGACAGAACAACCCCAACCCGAAGTTGTTGAAGAGATTAAAAAAGAACCTGAACATTGTATTCCCGTTGTGGGGGTTGTGTTCCGCCGCCGCACAAACAAGATATATTGGTTCGACCCGGACGGCAAGGAATGGAAAAAGGATGAAGTTGCAATCTTTACAACGCCGGAAGGCGTGCGGACGGAAGTGATAGTGGTAGAAGTAACCGAGCGTGCCGAAAGTTTGCTTCATCTGCCCCTCAAACCGCTGGAAAAATCCAATTTGTAGAGCTTTTGCAAAACATACTTTTAAAGAACGGTAAAAGGCGGGCTACGGCCCGCCTTTTTGCTGTGCCTGCCTGCATTATGCCTGTAAGTTATAGCGCATTGCAAAATAAGTATTTTACTTTACGCAAAACCGTTGTTATAATAGAGACGAAAAATTTACCGCGGGCACGCGAAAATAAGGAGAAACATGGCAAATTTGATTGTTTACTATTCCCGCAAGGGCGAAAATTATTGGAACGGTTCAATTAAAAATCTCAAAAAAGGCAATACCGAACGTGTTGCCGAGTTTATCCAAAAGGCGGTCGGCGGCGATTTGTTCGAAGTCGAAACCGTAAAACCCTATTCCGCCGATTATTACGAGTGCATAGAGGAAGCAAAGGCCGAGCTTCGCGCAAATGCCCGCCCCGAAATCAAGGGATACGTTGGAGATATTTCAAAATATGATACGATTTTTGTGGGCTATCCCAATTGGTGGGGGCAGATGCCCATGTGTATGTGTACGTTCCTTGAATATTACGATCTTACGGGCAAGAAAATCGTTCCCTTTTGCACAAACGAGGGTAGCGGCATGGGTTCGAGCGAGAGGCAATTGAAATGCACCTGTATGGGTGCAACGATAGCCGCGGGGCTTTCAATCCACGGCGCGGAAGCTCAGCAGTCGGAAGCGAAAGTTTCCGCCTGGGCAAAGAAAAATATATAAAAAATAAGGAGAAAAAATATGGAATACTTTGACTTAAACAACGGAATTAAAATGCCCATGGCTGGGATTGGAACTTATTTACTTTCGCCCGACGACGCGGAAAACTCCGTATACGAGGCGTTGAAGTGCGGTTACAGGCTCATAGACACTGCCAACGCCTATATGAACGAACGCGCCGTCGGCAGGGGCATAAAAAAGAGCGGCGTGAAGCGCGAGGATATTTTTCTTGTTACAAAAATCTGGCCGACCGAGTACGAGGACGGCGATAAAGCGGTTGACGAAACGCTTGCAAGGCTCGGCATGGATTATATAGACCTGCTGTTTTTGCACCAGCCCGTGGGCAATTATATCGAGGGCTACAAGGCAATGGAAAGGGCATATAAGGCGGGCAAAGTCAAGGCGTTGGGGCTTTCCAACTTCCCCATGGACCGATTCAACAACGTGCTTGCAAACTGCGAAATTGTGCCGCAGGTCGTGCAGGTGGAAACACACCCGTACTATCCGCACACCGGACTCAAAGAAACGCTCAAAAAGTACGGCATGGGGCTTATGGCGTGGTACCCCCTGGGGCACGGCGACAAGTCGCTTATAAAGCAGGAAATCTTCACACGTCTTGCCAAAAAGTACAATAAAACCAACGCGCAGATTGTTTTGCGCTGGCACACGCAGGTGGGCAACATTGTAATTCCCGGCTCCAAAAACCCCGAACATATAAAGAGCAATCTAAATATTTTTGACTTTGCCTTGACGGACGACGAAATCAAAGAAATTGCCGCACTCGATAAAGGAAAACGCTATTATAATATGGCAATTGAGGACGAAGAGAAGGCGTTTATGGGGTGGAGGGTGGACTTCAACAATCAGAAATAAGCTACCGTTGCGGCGTGTATAAGCGTCGTATAGCTGTGTTATGTTCACAAAAAACCAGACATTCGACGATGTCTGGTTTTTTCGTGAGTTTGGGCGACTCTGCTTCTCACACGGCGTAAGGACAACACCGTGTTCGGGCACCGCCTGCGCCTTTCTCTTTGCGCAGGCTTATCTCGCGCGGCAAAACAGCGCACTGTGCTGTTTTGAATACTCCGCGCTCGTCCTTGCCGCCATTCTAAGGGCGCACATAATATATAATGGTGGCAATTCCCACTGCTGAGGCGCAGGCATGCGCAAATTGTGGCTTGCTGCGCAGGGAAACCCTGCTTGCAACGTAAATTATTTGGAAATCCGCACGCTCCTTGCTCTGCTTGTTTCTAACCCGTTGCAGACTTCGTAATAATGCTTGCGGCGCGGACGAAACGTCCGCGCCGCTCTCTTGTTAATTGCGATATATGTGCCGCTTATTACTGATATCTCTCTAAAAATTCCCTCAACAACGCCCTGTTTTTCTTTAAAACGTGGCAGTAGAAATCTATCTTCGCCGACTCGTCCAAAACGGGCAGAACGATAGCCCCGTCCACGTTCCCGAACTGCTTTATCGAAAGCTCGGTGGAGAAGGAGAGGAGCGCGCTCTCCCGCTTCAACGCCTCAAAACTGTCCCTGTCGTCCTGCATGATTATGTGCGCGCCCGGCATCTCGCGGCGGACAATGTCCTCCCAGACGCCCGTCTTTGTGTATAGCAACACGGAGTATTTTTCTATATCCGCAAAGCGCACCCCGCCCGTCATATTTGCCAGCGGGTGGAGCCTGGGGATATTCACAAGCAACGCTTCATTTCCCACAAAAACGCAACACGTATCGGCATTTTCGTATTTTTTGTTGGTAATTATCATCTGGTATGCGCCCGACGAAAGGCCTTCCGCCAACTCCGCTTCATTCTTTATTTCCGAAACAAGCCGCTTTTCGGGATAGAGGGAGGTCAACGCCGGCATAATCTCCCACAGGGGCGCGGGCGCGCACGCGCCCACCGAAACAGTGCGGCGGCTCAGGTCAAACTGCCGTACCTGCCCTTTTAAATTTTTTGCGCCGCGCAACACGTCCACTGCAAGCGTGTAGGCAAATTTGCCGTTTTCGTTCAGCTCTATTTTATTTTTGCCGTGGAAAAACAGCTCCACGCCCAGCTCCTGCTCCAATTTTTGCATGGAGCGGGTGAGCGCGGGCTGAGATAAAAACAGCTCTTCGGCCGCCTTTGAAATGGTGCCGCACTCGACTATCTTTACAAATTGTTCCAATTGATAAAATTCCATGCAAAAATTATAATACGGTTCCGCGTCTTTGTCAATGCTATGCGCGGAGGTTATAGCGCATTGCAAAATTAGTATTTTACAATTATATGTTGCGGCGGTAAAATTAAATAAAACAAACCGTTTAAAACGCTTGACAAAAATACGAACCCGTATTATATTTAAAATACGAATTAGGATTTTTGGAGGGCTTATGGACCACAGGGCGTTTTTTTACGAACTTGGAAAACTTGTGTATAAAATGGACGGCGTTTACGAAGAGTACGGGCGGAGTTTTAAAATAGGCTCGCCCAACCTTTTGTGGATATTGTACGCTTTAAACGACGGCGGGCGGCACAGCCAAAGGCAGATCTGCGACGATTGGGCAATTCCCAGAAGCACGGCAAACACCATAATAAAGGATTTGGAGGGCAAGGGCTTTGTGGCTCTCTCGCAGATAAAAGGTGAGCGGCGGGAACTCCTCGTTTCGCTGACGGCAAGCGGCAAGGAATATGCGGACGGAATTTTATCCGACCTCTATAAAAGGGAGCGCGAAGTTTACGACCAACTGGACGACCCGCAATCAACGCTTGGCATGTTGCGGGAGCTCTGTGAAAAAATGGGCAAAATTGCGGACGGTTCAAAGGGGGAGAGGAAATGAAGAAAAATATCGGCAGCAAATTTGCGTTTTATCCTACTCCCGTTATTGTGGCGGGCGCGTTTGTGGACGGCAAGCCGGACTTTACGCTGGTTGCGCATATAGGCATTGTAAGCCATACGCGGCGCTTATCAGTTTAAACAAGTCGCACTATATCAACCGCGGAATTAAACAAAACAATGTTCTGTCTGTAAATATTGTAGATGAAGGCTGGCTTAAAAAGGCGGCCGCCGCAGGCGGCGTATCGGGGCGGAACGCCGACAAGTCCTCTCTTTTCGGCTACACATTGGGGGATAAAAACGCGCCCGTAATAGACGACGCGAAGCTCTCCATGGAGTGCGTTGTTGAGGACATATACGAATTTGGCGCGTTTGAAAATTTTATCGTCAAAGTAGTGAATACTTTTGCCGATGAAAGTATTTTAACGGAGGACGGCAAGCCGGACTACCGTAAATTCAAGCCCGTCTTGTTTGAAATGCCCAATTACACGTTTTTAAAAACGGGCGAAACTTTGGGCGGGTGCAAATCTTATATAACCAAATAATGCGGGAGGCGCGGCATGGCTCTTACAATCAATATCTACTACACGGGCACGGACGGCAACGCAAGAAAATTTGCGGAAGAAATGATAAAAAGCGGGCTTGTTGAAAAAATCCGCGCCGAAAAGGGCAATCTCCGCTATGGGTATTTTTTGCCCATGGACGACCCGGAAACAGTACTTTTAATCGACGCCTGGGAAAATGAAGAAGCCCTCGGCTTCCACCATAAAAGCCCGATGATGGCGGAGATCGCCGCCCTGCGCCAAAAGTACAAACTCAAAATGCGTGTGCAAAAATTTTCGGAAAAGGAGTAAAAAATGAAGAAGTCCATTAAATTTTTAACGTTAATAATTGCGCTTTTAATGTGCCTCTGCCTTGTTTTTTCGGCCTGTGCCAATGAAAGCGGCAATAACCTGAATCCGGACGGCACGGACAATACCGGCGACACAGGCGATGACGGCGGCGATGAAGGTTTTGGCGGAGCGGCCGCCGCGGGCGTGCTTGTAGTTTACTTTTCAGCGACCAACAATACCGAAAAAGTTGCGGGATATATTGCGGAAATCACAGACGGCGCCACCTTTGAGCTTGTGCCGCAAACTCCATACACTGCCGAAGATTTAAGCTATTCAAACGGCAACAGCCGCGTATCCAAAGAGCGTAACGACCCAAGTTTGCAAAACGTTCCGCTTGTCAAATCCACGCCCTACGATTGGGAAGACTACGGCACGGTCTTTGTGGGCTATCCCATCTGGTGGGGAAGTGCGGCATGGCCTGTGAACGGCTTTATAAAGGCCAACGACTTTTCGGGCAAGACGGTTATACCTTTTTGCACCTCGGCAAGCTCCGGCATAGGCAACAGCGACGTCCGGCTTAAAGAAATGGCGGGCACGGGCGATTGGAAAGCGGGCAAGCGGTTCTCCGCTTCCGCTACAAAGGCCGAAGTGGAAGAATGGATAGAAAGTCTTGATATAGATTTCGGCGGGGCGCCGTCGGCAACCCTTACTTACCAAAAAACCGGTGACGGCTATACTGTTACGGGCGACGGGGGACAGGCGGCAAATATCGTAATTCCCGCCGAACATGACGGTTTGCCCGTAGTCGCCATTGCGGACAGCGCGTTTGCGTACTCAAAGCACACTGCGGACATTAGCTCCGTAACTATCCCCGACAGCGTAACGGAAATAGCCAAAAACGCCTTTTATGCGCGTATAGACGACCTTACAACCGTCAATATAGGTAAAGACAGTAAGCTCCAAAAGATAGGCAACAACGCCTTTTCGGGGTGCCGCGCACTCACGTCAATATATCTTCCCGCGGGGCTAAACTCTCTCGGCGACAGCGTTTTCAACAACTGCGGCAGTCTGGATACGATTGCGGTTGCGGCGGAAAATACCCGCTATTCGGGCGAGGGCAACTGCCTTATAGACCTTGCCACGGGCACCCTTATCCGCGGCAGTAACCAGAGTAAAATCCCCGCGTCGGTTACAAAAATCGGCGAGGCGGCGTTCCGCTATGCAAACAAAATCACGGAGCTTACAGTCCCCGTTTCCGTTACCTGTATAGAAAAATACGCCATACAGAACAGCTCAATCGAAAAGATAATCTACGAAGGCACCGGAGACGGGTGGGAGGAAGTTTTGAAGGCCTCGCATAAATATTGGAATTTAGGCAAAAACGGCGTGCAAACCGTCTGTGCGGACTCCCTATAAAAAAGCGACGGCAACGGTGTTTACATTTTGATTTTTTAGCGGTATAATGTTTGCAAGCCCCGCACTTTAAAAGGCGCGGAAAAATAATATAAATTTAAAGGAGTAAAGATATGAGAAAAAATTTCGGCAAACAGACGTGGGTGCTTCCCCAGCCCGTGCTCATCATAGGTACCTATGATAAAGAGGGCAACGCGGACGCAATGAACGCCGCCTGGGGCGGCGTGTACGACGCAAATAAAATAATAATTTCGCTCTCGCCCCACAAGACAACGGAAAATATAGTTGCAAACAGGGCGTTCACCGTCAGCTTCGGCGACGTAAAGAACCTTCTTGCCGCCGACTACGTAGGCATAGTTTCGGCGCATGCCGAGCCCCAAAAGATGCAGAAGGCGGGTCTGCACACCCATAGGGCGGAACACGTAGCCGCGCCCGTTATAGAGGAGTTCCCCGTAACCCTCGAATGTGAGCTCGAAGAGTTCACAAAGGACGGCAACGTGATAGGCAAGATAGTGAACGTCAGCGCGGAGGAGGAAGTTTTGACGGGCGGCAAGATAGATTTGGGCAAGCTCGGCTTGTTGATATTCGACCCCGTTGCCGCCGCATACAGAGTCGTCGGCGAAAAGGTTGGCAACGCCTTTGCGGACGGAAAAAAACTTGCTAAATAGGTGATATTATGGAAAAGATAACGCAGACCGCGGGCAGAAAATCGCTCGGTGAGTTCGCTCCCGACTTCGCGCACTTCAACGACGATATTCTCTTCGGCGAAAATTGGAACAACGGAGATATCGACCTTAAAACGCGCTGTATAATAACCGTTGTGGCGTTGATGTCGTCGGGGATCACCGATTCCTCGCTTAAATATCACCTCCAAAACGCAAAGGCGCACGGGGTAACAAGGAGCGAAATTGCCGCCGCAATAACCCACGTGGCATTTTATGCCGGCTGGCCCAAGGCATGGGCGGTGTTCAACATGGCAAAGGAAGTGTGGGTGGAGGAGACCCCTGCCGACGGCATGGCGGCGCACCAGAGCAAAATGGCGTTTCCCATAGGCGCCCCCAACGACGGCTACGCGCGGTATTTCAGCGGCAAGAGCTATCTTGCGCCGATCTCCAAAGAACAGGTGGGCATTTTCAACGTTACGTTCGAGCCCGGCTGCCGCAACAATTGGCATATCCACCGCGCAACATCGGGCGGCGGACAAATTCTTGTCTGCGTTGCGGGACGCGGGTACTACTGCGAATGGGGCAAGACGGCCGTGGAAATGAAGGCGGGCGACTGCATAAACATTCCCGCGGGAGTAAAACATTGGCACGGCGCGGCAAAGAACAGCTGGTTTTCCCACCTTGCAATAGAAGTTCCCGGCGAAAACTCTTCCAACGAATGGTTGGAGCCCGTAACCGACGAAGAATACAACAAATTGCCCTGAACAAACAACAACGTTTGTATTTAACCCCGGCCTATTTGCGGCAGGGGATTGCAGTATAAGCAGAATTTAAGCCGGCGGTTGTCCGTAAAAACACCGCCGGTTTTCACATTTTTATTTTTTGTTAATCAATGTTATTATGTTAATTAAAATTTAACTAAAAATTACTTGACATTACATTGCTTATGTGTTATAGTAGACTCAAAGTAAGGAGGATCGACTATGGATGCGGAAATAGTTGTTGAATTGCTCAGCCGTATAAAAGCGTTGGAACGCGACGTTGCGGAATTAAAGCAAAAACTTTCCGGGGAGGACAGCCGATTGGGCGAAGATATCGAAGAGACGCCGGTAAACGGCATTATGAACAGCAAACGGCTTGTCATGCCCGACCGCAACACGCGCGACACCACCCGCTACGCCTTTAACGGTGGGGTGTATACAAAAAAGGGGCTTGTATATGCCGTTGTAAAAAATTATGTAGACGGGCACCCCAATATAACGCGCGACGGTTTAAAGCGGGTATTTGACAGGTCTTTGCAGGGCAGTCTCGGCGTTGTCGAGAATGTGGAAATTGCCAAACGCCGCGGCGACCCGGAATACCGTGTAAGATTTTTTACGGACGAAAATGAGATTTTACACCTTGCGGACGGCGACATGGTAGTTTGCACGCAGTGGGGAATTATGAACATACCCCGCTTTTTGGCTGTTGCGGAACAGCTTGGTTATCAAATTAAAGCAATTTAAATGGAGGATATATTATGACTAATGCTGAAAGTGAAAGAAAATATTTTTGGGACACATATCAAGAAATCTTAACGGAAAACGGCGAGCCGTTCACTCTGCACTTGCATCGTAACGCTGACGGAACATTTCGCCACTATGCACAATTGAATAACTATTCTTTAAGTCGTAGCCTGAGTATTGACTTTCTGTTGAACGGCGGAGTGTTGAGGTATGGGGTATATCTTGACAATGATGTAGATTTATACGATTTTTTTACCGGAAAGAAAAATATGATTGAAGAAGCTCTGGGGTTCAGCTGCATCTGGAAGCATGGCGACAAAGGTAAAACCGCAAGGAGAATTTGCTGCGAAAGAACAATAACGCCCTATTACCGCGAAAGCTATCTGGACGCTATCGAAGAATCAATGGTCAGGCTTGTAAAGTTTTTGGAAGTATTCGACCGTTTTTTACGGAGATAATTATGAAATATGATTATCCCAAGTACGTATATGAAACAGGCTCAACCGGCGGCTATGTGGGAATTGAAGCTCCCGATAAATATGTACAAAAAAATTTAATTATGTACAGATAATAAAGGATGGCGTTACATATTATCTAAATCGAGACGGTGAGCTTGTACATAAAGCTTTTGCAACAAATTTTGCCTATGATATGGCACACAACATTGTTATGTTAATGCAGGCAGATTCAACTTATAAAAATTGCAAAATAACACGTTATGAAACAAATTCCAGGTTAAACGCCCGTAGCGCATTGTGCAGAAAAATGCCGGATAAATTTTTAAAGAAAAACACTGCGGCAACCTGCCGCCGCGCGGAAATTGCAGCCGACGGGTCCCCCAAAAACACACAAAGCCCTGTGCCCGAAGTTCATGTCGGCATGTCTGTTGTTCATAAAACATTCGGGAATGGAAAAATAGTTAAAACAGACGATAGGGGGACTATAATGGTGGCTTTTGCCGGCGGTGAAAAGGAGTTATCATTGTCGTGTTGTTTAACAAAAGGCTTGTTGGAAGTAGAATAGCGGGGATTTAAATGAATATCAAAGAAATCAATTTGGAAGAGGGTATGCCCACTTGCGACGAGGCAATGGACAGATTGAAGTCGGAGCTGAAATTTGCAAAACAGAGCAAGTATAAGTGCGTAATTTTAGTACACGGATATGGCAGTTCCGGGAAAGGCGGAGTTATCCGCATAAAATCAAGGCAATGGCTGAACGCGCAAGTTCGTAACGGTAAAATAAAAGCAGTAGTTAACGGTGAAGATTTTAACATACTGAATAGTAAAGCACGTGAACTAAGGGAAAAATTTCCCGAACTTGAAAATTATTTGCGTGTTACAAACCACGGTATAACCATTGTGGAACTTTAAATTTATTTCCATACTTCATTAGTCAAATTATAATTTACTAAATTCATTTTAGCCATTACTTGTTCGAAATCTTTATATGTTTCATATAAACTTAATACACACAGCACAAATGGTCTTTGTCCGATTGGACGAAATATAGCGAAAGGTTTTATTCAACGATTACTTTTTGCGTTGGATGGAGACGGTGAAAAGACCCTATATCAAGGAAAGCACTTACGACGGCTATATGCAGGTATTCAACGCCAATATACAAAGCGC
>CANREJ010000054.1 GCA_947629665.1 uncultured Clostridia bacterium | reverse complement strand
ATAATTGCACCCTTGCCATACGTCTTTTCAATCATTGCAATAGTTGAATTAAGCGCTTTGAGTTTTTCTTCGTTCATTATATTTCTCCTAAATCATTTTACCTTTTTAAATGCGTGGAACAAGGCAAGATTTATTGCCGTTTCGGTTATGCTCTCCCTGTTGCCTTTAAGTTCGTATTTAAACACGGATATAGAATCCCTTGTTCCAACCCCAATATATACGAGCCCGACGGGTTTTAATGTATTGTCGGATTTTGGACCCGCAATGCCCGTTGTAGATACCGCCAAGTCGCAATCGCCCGTTTTTAAAAGCCCTTCCGCCATCTGGTATGCTGTCTGTTCGGATACGGCGCCGTATTGCTTTAAAATGAGTTCTTCCACACCCAGCCTCTTGATTTTTGACTCGTTGGCATAGGTGTTCAAGCCTTCAAAATAGACTTCGCTTATCCCCGGCACGCTCACAAGCCTTTTGGCAATACCGCCGCCCGTGAAAGATTCCGCAACCGATATTTTAACCCGCCGGAGCTGTAAAAGCTGGAAAAGCCTTTCGCCGAGCGAAATATCGTCCAGGGCATAAATATATTCGTTTAACCCACTTATCATGGTGCGCAACATATTGTCGTACTCTGATTTGGCAATGTTTTCGGGATATACAATTTCAATTTTACATTCCAAAAAACTGCCGCTTACGTTAAAATCACAGACGGGACAGCAATTTTTTGCGGCGGATATTACAGAATTTATTTCTTCGGCAGAAGCCCCCACAGTTTTTATATAGGCGCGCGCTGTTTTTTGACCGTGTTTTTTGGAAATTATAGAAATAACGTCGCTCTCCTTCAAGCGTCCCTCGCCATCGGAAATTATAAGATACACATTGGCTTTATCCGAGCTTAAAACATCAAAGTTGTCAAACGTTCCGCCGCATGATTTTTCGCAAAAGGCAACAAGGGAACCACGCATTGCAGAAGGCGCAAAGATTATTAATTCCCCATACCCCTCCAAACACTCGTTTAAGGTGCGTGTAATTTCTTCGGCGTCGTCATAAGCACAATACAGAACGCGGTCAAAATATATACCTCCCGCAGAAAAGCGGGAAATACATTCCTCAGCTCTGCCGAAAAAATTTAATTTTTTATTCCTGAACACCAGCAGACAGTTTTTTGCGCTCATTTTTTTAAAATTTCCCTGTTTTTTACAAGGTAATTCACGCCAGATATTACCGTTAAAACCACGGCAACGGCAAAAAATCCCAAACCTATATAATTTATGATTTGCGCCGCAAGCCCAACATTTAGCTCATACAAGGCGCCGCCTATTAACAGAACCACGATAGAAATATCCTGGGCCGTGGTTTTATACTTGCCGAATATATCGGCGGCTATAACCATTCCCGCGCTTGCCGCAACCATGCGGAAACCGCTTACTATAATTTCCCGCGCGAGAATTACCGCCACCCCGCAACCCGCGGCTATAACCGCCCAACCGCCGAGATAGCAAACAAAAAACGACGGAACGGTGAGCATAACCACAAGCGCGGACAAAACCAAAACTTTATCCGCAATCGGGTCGAGAAATTTGCCTAAATTTGTTACGAGATTATATTTGCGCGCAATTTTTCCGTCCAAAAGGTCGGTTAAACTCGCTATTGCAAATACGGCAAGCGCAACAAAATAATGCCCTGTGAACTGCACGTAAAAGAGCGCAATAAATACGGGAATCATAACCATTCTGCTTATGGTCAATTTGTTGGGCAAATTCATTACGCCCTTGCCCTTGGCAAATTTATAAAATTTGCTTTCTGTTTCTTCGCTCATTCTGCATAATCCTCTGTGCAACCAAAAAGGTCGTAGCCGTCGGTGCTTTTTATAATTATATCCAAATATTCGCCCTGAACCGCGTTGCAGGCGTTAAAATATACTTTGCCGTCTATTTCCGGTGCCTGAAAATATGCTCTTCCAACGAAACAGTTGTTGTCGTAATCTATTCCGTCGCACAATACTTTTACGGTTTTTCCAACCAGCGCGCTCAACTTTTTAAAGCTGATTTCCTTCTGCACGGCGTAGAGCGCTTTCACCCGCGACTTTTTAACGGCGTAACTTATTTGGCCTTTCAGTTTATAGGCCGCCGTTTCGGGTTCACGGGAATATGCAAAAAACCCGCAATTATCCAAACCCGCTTTAAGCAAAAAGTCTTTAAGTCCGTCAAATTCCTCTTCCGTTTCCGTGGGAAAACCTGCAATAAATGTAGAACGAATGGCGATTCCGGGAACCTTTTGGCGGAGTTTATCAATCAAACCGAGATATTCTTCCCTGCTACCCTTTCTGTTCATTAGTTTCAATATCCTGTTTTCGCTGTGTTGCAACGGAATATCAAGATATTTAATTATTTTGGGATTGCTCCGTATCTCGTCAATCAACTCGTCGTCAATCATATCGGGATAGCAGTACAATAATCTTACACTATTAATGTTGACAAGTATTGTCAGCTTTTGTAAAAATTCCGTTAATTTTTTTTGCCCGTACAGATCCAGACCATAGCGGGTAATATCCTGCGCAACGACAATAAGTTCGGCAACCTCGCCGAGGTCTTCTGCCTCTTTTAAAATCCGCTCCATGGGGAAACTTACGTATCTGCCGCGGATTTTAGGTATGAGGCAGTATGTACAATGATTGTTACACCCCTCCGCTATTTTCAAATAGGCATAATGTGCAGGCGTAGAAACTACGCGGTCGGTGCCCGCGTCGCCGCAACCTGCCCCGACGTAATTGACCCTGCCTTCGGCATATGTTTTGCCGAGAGCGGTAAAAAAATCGGCATAATCGTCCGTTCCCAAAAACAGATCGGCCTCTGTAAGTTCCATAAATATTTCGGTTGCATATTTCTGCGGCAAACAGCCCGTTACAACGAGTTTTTCAAGATTTTCGCTTTTATAGGCGGCACATTCCAATACCGTTTCTATTGCTTCCTTGCGGGACTCGTTTAAAAATGCGCAGGTGTTTACCACAATAATTTGTGCGGCGGAAATATCGTCCGTAATCTCGCAACCTTTGGCGCGTATTATTGCCAAAAGTTTTTCGGTATCCACACGGTTTTTGTCGCATCCGAGAGAAATTACGCCGAATTTCTTTTTGGTAAAATCAATCATCTACATCACCGTAGGTGTTTATAAATTCTTCTTTTGACATCAGCACTTTTCTCGGCTTTGAGCCCTCGGATTGGGTTATGTAATTCATATTTTCCATCCAATCTATAATCTTGCACGCCTTGATATAGCCGACGGGGAATCTCCTTTGGATCATGGACACGGAGGCCTGGTTGGAATTAACGCAGAATTTAAGCGCCTTAATAAACGTGTCGTCGATTTTGGCGTCGCTGTTTTCTTCGCTATCGTCGCCGCCCATCGACATAGGCTGTTCGGGCTCTTCAACCTTGTTTATGAAATCGCTTACGTCCTGGTCGAAGTAAGTTTCGTTATGCATTCTCACGTAATCGGTAACCCTTTGCACTTCGGGGGTGTCTACGAAGCACCCCTGAATTCTCACAAGTTCGGGGTTGTCAACGGAGCGGTAATACAAATCGCCCTTACCCAACAGCTTTTCCGCGCCGCCGACGTCGAATATTGTGCTTGAATCCGCAAAGGAGTTTACTTTAAAGCCTATCCTTGTGGGCAAATTGGACTTAATTAAACCTGTTATGCAGTCTACGGAAGGCCTTTGAGTTGCAAGAATAAGGTGAATACCGCATGCTCGCGATTTTTGGGCAAGCCTTATAATTCTGCCCTCTATATCCTTTTTAGCCTGCATCATCAAGTCGGCAAACTCATCCAAAACTATAAGTATTTTAGGCAATTTTTCTTCGCCTTCGGGAAGGTGGGCGTTATATTCGTCAAGCGTCTTTGTTACAACGCCGTGTTCGGTCATATCTTTAAACAGAGTGTACCTGCGCTCCATCTCGTTTATCGCCCAATTCAACGCCTTTATAACCTTATCCACGTCGTAAAGAATTTCGTTGATCATAAGGTGAGGCAACTTGTTGTAGGGAATAAATTCAGCCTGCTTGGGGTCAACCAAAATAAGCCTTAACTCTTCGGGTCCGTATTTATACAGCAAACTGATTAAAAGAGTACTCAAACAAATACTTTTACCGCTGCCCGTTGTGCCCGCCACAAGCAAGTGGGGCATTTTGGTTATATCGGGGCAAACGACTTCGCCGTCGATATTTTTACCGAGGCCGAACGTAAGGGAATTGGGTTTGCAGTTTATGAACTGCGGGCTTACAAGCATGGACTTTAAGCCGACTACCGAACGCTTGCTGTTTGGAACTTCTATGGATATTGCGCCTTTAAGATAATTCAAATAGGTGTTTACGTTCTTTTTCATCAGCGCAAGCGCAATATCGTCGCGATAACTCAACGCCGTCCTCGTCTTGGTTTTATCGGCAATCATTACGTCGTAACGGGTTATTGCGGGACTTATGGTAACGTTTGTAACCTCGCAATCTATTTTAAAGTTGGCGAGAATATCAACGATTATGCGCTTATTATCCTCAATTTCCGCCGTGTTTACATTGTTATTTTCGGGATAATCATCAAGCAAATCGATCGGCGGACGGTTATACTTCTGCCAAACGTGCTTGGGCTTTTCAACGGGTTTGGGTTCCTCGGCGGGCTCCGGCTCTCTCCTCGTTGCGGCATGCGAAATATCAAAACCGACCGATCTTTCCTGCCTTACGGGCGGAATCTGGCGAGAATTTTCGGGCGTTGAGGACGGAACTGCGCGCTCGGAACGGTCCGTTCTTTCAAATCGCCCCTCGTCCCTGTCGCTACGGATATCGCGGCCGCCCGCGCCCCTGTCGCGCGAAGATACGCCGAAAACATCCTCGCCGAGGTCAACATCGTCATTGTCGTCAAATAAATTTTGGTTGCTGCGCTCCTCTCTTCTTTCCTCTCCCCTGCCGCGTTCGCCGCGCATAGTTTCGCCGCCGAAAAACGAGGACAACATATTTCCGCTACCGCTCTCCTGCGGCGGCTCCTCACGCGTAAACGTTTCGTCGGATTGCTCCCTCCGGCGGACAACGTCATCAACGGGCTCCGTTTTTGCAACGCCGTCGTCTGCGCGGGATCTCTCCGCAAAAATATCGCGGCTTCCCTGTACATAGGGATTTTGTTCCTCCCGGACATTGGGAGACGGATCGGGTTCGGGGCTTGAAATTATAGGTTCAACGGCGTCCTCCTGCGAAACGGGTTCCGCGGGAGCAGAAAATGAAGAAGTATTGTCCGCGCCGAAATCCTGTGCGGGAGTTTCGCCGTAAATATAGCTCGACGGGACTTCGGTTGCGGGGTGTTCTATAACCTGCTGTTGATAGCTTTGGGTATAGGTTTGCTGTTCGGGCGCGGCTGTTTGCGCCGCGGAGGGGTTGCTTGAAAAGCTCTTTAAATAATCGCCCTCGTTCCTTACCGGATGATTAAAATATGAATCTTCGTTAAAAATTAAATTCCGTCTGTAACTTTCGGCGGCAAATTCGCCGTTTTCAAAAAGAATTTTTCTGCCGAGATTGCGTTGCGAAAATCTATCGTCCTCCTCTTGCCCTTTCACGTCTGCGGGTGCGGGAACGGGAGATTTGTATTCATATTGCTCAGGTTGCGGTTGTTCGGGTTGGGAAACATAAACGCCGCCATATTGCTCAGCTGTACCGTTGTCTGCATCGGAAACAGCCGCCTGCGCATACTCTGCGCCGACAGACTCGGCTTCGGGAACGGCGCCTTCAACCGCGCTTGTCTCCTCTTTACCGCGTTTAAACGCAAAAAACTTGCCGTCCGTTGACGTAATCAACAGTAAATACGCCATCAGCAAAAGCAATACCGAAAAAATAACATATGCGCCGATAAATGTTGTGAGTTTTGCAACCGGATAAACCAACAGTCCGGAAACGGCTCCGCCGAACGTATAGCCGCCCCAGCCCGCCGCGGCGTTGTTGTAGCAAGCGGACAAGTACGAGCCGTAGCTATCCAACGGCAAATTGCGGGTTGTTACGGAGTGAAACAACATGTAAAGCATAAGCACGGCGCCGGCTATCGAGAGCGCCAGCGTGGGTTTGATTTTTATTGATTTTTCAAAGACCAGCCAAAAGCCGAAATATGCAACAAGCGCAACAACAAGATAGGCCCCGTAGCCGAATGAACCGTACATAAATCTGCAAATCTCAATGCCGAACGTTCCCAACGCCCATTCGCGCGTAAAGAGAATAAACAAAGTAATCAAAGAGAATAACATCAAAGTCATTCCCAACGTTTCTCTTGTAAATATATAGGACTTTCTGCCCGATTTTTTATCTTTTTTATCTGACACTTTTAAACCCCGATAAATCTTTAACCATTATTTCAATTCAAATGAAATTATATCATTTATTACAAAAAATAACAACAAAATGAAGCGCAAATCGGCAATTTTTATATATAAATATTTATATATAAAATTCTCCGCAAAAAAATAAGGGCGCGCCAATGGCGCGCCCCCAAAAAAACAACTTTTTAAAGTTTTTTCTTTCCCTTTTCCGCCTCGTAAATACTGTTTGAATCGTTCCACGAATACATTTTGCGTATTTCAGCGCCCACTTCTTCAAGCTGGTGTTCGGCTTCAAGCCTGCGCATTGCGTTAAAGTGCGCCCTGCCGTTGTTGTTTTCGGCTATCCACTTGGAAGCAAAAGTGCCGTCCTGAATCTCTTGCAAAATCTTTTTCATCTCTTTTTTGGTTTCGTCGGTTATCAACCGTTTGCCCGTTTCGTAATCGCCGAATTCCGCAGTATCGGAAATGGAATATCTCATCATCGAAAAACCGCCCTTGTAGATCAAGTCCACAATCAGTTTCATTTCGTGAATACACTCAAAATAAGCGTTTTTAGGGTCGTACCCCGCTTCTACAAGCGTTTCAAAACCCGCCTTCATTAGCGCAGTAACCCCGCCGCAAAGCACTGCTTGCTCACCGAACAGGTCGGTTTCCGTTTCGCACTTAAAAGTTGTTTCAAGCACGCCCGCCCTTGCTCCGCCTATGCCGGCCGCATAGGCAAGCGCTATATCCAAGGCCTTGCCCGTGGCGTTTTGGTGGATTGCCACGAGGCAGGGAACGCCCTTGCCCTCCTGGTATTCCGACCTTACCGTATGCCCCGGCCCTTTGGGTGCAACCATAAACACGTCTATATTTGCGGGAGGAATTATTTGCTTAAAATGGATATTAAAGCCGTGCGCAAACGCTAAGGCCGCCCCGTCTTTGAGATTTTTTTCTATACTCTCCTTATAAACTTGCGCCTGCCTTTCGTCGTTAATAAGTACCATAACTACGTCGGCACGCTTTGTTGCCTCGGCAACGTTATACACGTCAAATCCCGCGTCAACTGCCTTGCCCCAAGACTTTCCGCCTTCATGCAGACCTACAATTACTTTTACGCCGCTATCGCGCAGATTCAGCGCATGGGCATGCCCCTGGCTGCCGTAGCCTATAACTGCCACCGTTTTATTTTTTAACGCGTTTAAGTCGCAATCGCTTTGATAATAAATTTTAGCCATTTTTGACCTCCAAATTCAAATTCGCTTAAAATTATATAATTTAAACGGATACAAGTCAAGCAATATCTTTTTTTAAAAAATTTTTACATAAAAAATTTGCATAATTAAACCGAAAAGTATATAATATTCACAAAAATATACATACGGTTAGTTAAATGAAAAACAGTTTAAATACATTGACGGTTTTAAGAAATATATTAAGCGATAAAATATTTGCCGCTTTTGCCGAAGCGGTAAGCGGAAACGAAGAAAGTTATTACCGGTTTGTGTCGCTATTTTACCGCGAACAACCGGAAAGCGGGCTTGATTTTGCAAAGTACACGGTAAATCTTATATACCGCGACGAAAACGTTTGCGCTAAAATTTCGGCAAGCGGAAACCTTCCTGCCGCACAACTTGTAAAAGCGTATATGGGCGATATTAAAACAATAAAATCGGCTCTTTTAGACATTGACGCCCGCGACCTGTTTGTTTGCGACGTTAAAAATACGCCGTTGTTTGCGTCAACCAAAACTACGGTAAGCGAGTGGTTCAAAACTTATTCAACGGACGGATACGGAAGATTTTTACAAAATTACGCCTTTATATATGAAAACGGCAACCTTATTCCGTCGGGAACGGACGACGGAATTTCTGTCAATTCCCTGAAAGGCTATGCCGCCGAAAAAAAGCTCATTGCGGACAATATGGAAAACTTTATTTTGGGGCTCCCCTATTGCGATATGCTTTTATACGGCGACATGGGCACAGGTAAATCTTCAACCGTAAGGGCAATGGTTAAAAATTATTTTGACAAAAAATTGCGGCTTATTGAAGTGGACAGAAAAAATCTGCCGCAAATCCCCGAAATTCGCAGGCTTGCGGCAACGTTCCCTATGAAGTTTATAATTTTTATAGACGACCTTTCGATAGACGGCTCGGATGAAAAACTTTCGTCTTTAAAGGTTTGCCTTGAAGGCAGTTCGGCCGTTTATAAAAACAGCATGGTGGTTGCCACCTCAAACAGGCGGCACATAGTTAAGGAAAATTTTTCGGACAGGCAAAACGCCATTCACGAGAGCGACGTTCTGCAAGAACAGTTATCCCTTTCGGACCGGTTTGGGCTCACGGTTATGTTTTCTTCCACGGGAAAAGAGGAATATCTCTCTATTGTAAAGCAACTTGCCGCGGATATGAACGTTACGCTCGAATCCGAAAAACTATGCGAACTTGCCGAACGCTGGGCGCTTGAAAAGGGCGGACGTTCGCCGAGACGGGCAAAGCAATTTGCGGATATTGCGTACGCCGCACAGGTTAAGGGTGTGCCGATAGATTTTTAACCACCCGCTTTGCTATTTGGTAAATATCGCCTGCGCCGAGGAATAATATCATATCACCCTGTGATGCGCGGGCAACAAACTCTGTTATATCCCGTTCGTCCTCCCCGTAACGGGAATTTTTTATTTTGAGGGATAGCGTCAGCGCACTGCCCTCGTCGTCGTAGAACTCCCTTGCCGCATAGGTTTTGTATATAAGCAAGTTTTGTAACGGCGAAAGTACTCTTACAAATTTTTTAAACAGTAACTTTGTCCTGGAATAGGTGTGCGGCTGGAATACGACGTACATATTTTCAGCGGCAATCTTTTTAACCGTTTTCAATGTTGCGGCAATTTCGCCGGGATGATGGGCGTAATCGGCAATCACTTCGGCCCCGTTGATTTTGCCCAATTTTTCAAAGCGGCGCTCCACCCCGTTGAATTGCGACAGACCGAGCTTTATTTGGTTGAAACCTATTTGCGCGCTTCTTGCGGCGGCTATTGCCGCCAATGCGTTTAAAATATTGTGCTTGCCGTACACGTTTAAAATTATTCTGCCCAGCTTCGTATCCCCCTCATATGCGTCAAACGAATACTTTTCCTCCGTTTGACAAATCGCACGGGCGGAATACGAAGCGTTTTTGTTGAAACCGAACGTTAAGCCTCCGCTGATTATATCTCCGTATAAACCTATTTTTACATGCGACGAGTCCGCAAAAATTTTATAGCTTTTTTTGAGCTCTTCCGCATTACCGTAGCACTCCAAATGGTCGGCATCACTACTCAATACAATGCCGACCGCCGGGGTAAGATACAAAAAATTTTTTTTATATTCGCACGCCTCTGTAATAAAATAATCTTTGCCGTCAATATACAAATTACCGAAGGTCAAATCCCGTCCGCCAATATGTACACAAAATTTTTTATCCGCCGCTTTAAAAATGTGCGCGAGCATGGCGGTGCAAGTAGTTTTGCCGTGGCAACCGGAAACGGCTATAACCGAACCGAAATTTTTGCTCACTTCGTTTAGGAATTGCCCGCGCGACAATATAATTTTATTTAATTTTCGTGCTTCGGCAAGCAAAATATCGTTTTGCGAAACAGCGTCCGTATATATTATGACATCAAATCCTGAAATATCGTCGGCTATACCGCTTGTGTTTACCTTTATGCCGAGTGTTTGCAATTCGTTTATATAATCGTTAAAAACAATGTCGCTACCCGCAATTTTCTTTCCCCAAAAATACATTAATTTTGCAAGCGCGCTCATACTAACGCCGCCGATACCTATAAAGTAAAAACTGTTGCTACAACGGCATATATCCTTAAACATATTAAATTTTATGTATTTTTAATTAAAAATAGCACTTTTTTTAAAGTTTTTTGTCAAAAACATAAAAATTTTTGTTATAAAGTATTGAAATTGATCATCTTTTATTGTACAATGTATTTAATGAAAGTATAATCTGGTAGGTGTGATATGAAAATCTCAGATGTACGAATCAGGTTAGTTAACAAGGAGGACAATAAACTTAAAGCTGTGGCTTCTGTCACTATTGACGATTGCTTTGTAGTACATGACATAAAAGTGATAGAATCTGCCGAAGGCGCGTTTATTGCGATGCCCAGCAGAAAAACTAATGATGGCGAGTATAAGGATATTGCGCATCCGCTAAACACCGAGACCCGAGAAGTTTTAAAACAAGCAATCCTTTCGGCTTACTATGATGAACTTAAAAAATAAGTCATTTTAGATTTTCAGTCAGTTAAATAATACTGAATTTGTAAAAAGAAAAGCGCGTTTTTGTAAACGCGCTTTTCTTTTTTATTGGCTGCTTTAAGCTTAACAAAACCCCCAGTACTACTGGGGGGAATAAAAAAGCTTGCTAAAAAATATAGGATAT
>CANREJ010000053.1 GCA_947629665.1 uncultured Clostridia bacterium | reverse complement strand
CGCAGGTATGCGCAAATTGGGGCTTGCGGCGCAAAAGCGTGGTTTTGCTTGCAACGTAAATATTTGGGAATATGCGCACTCCTCGGTTACGTACTTCTGTGTACGCGCCCTTCGTCGCTTACGCGCGCTCCTCGTTCTGCTCGCTTCTAACCCGTTGTAGACTGCGTAATTACAAGTTACTCCGTAATAACAGCTCCCGCAATTTTTAAATAATTGCAATAAAACAAAACAATTCACCACATAACAAACGCGGCGCGCCATTCGGCGCGCCGCTACGTTTGAATAGTGATTTAGTTCGTCAAGAACTAATGCAATAAAGAAACCCGGATGCAACGTAACGTTGCCGCTGCTCATTCAAGCATATCCGCCATGCTATACAGCCCGGCGGGCTTACCGCAAATCCACTTTGCGGCTTTAACCGCGCCCACGGCAAACACTTTTTTGGAGCGTGCCGAGTGCGAAATACTCACAATTTCGTCTGCACCGGCAAACAAAACTTCGTGTTCGCCCACAATCGTCCCTCCGCGCACCGCATGAACGCCTATTTCGCCTCCGCGCACGCCCGTTGCGCCCTCACGGCCGTATAAAAGCTCCTTTTTGCCGCCGAAAGCGGAGTTCACGCTCTCCGCAAGCATAAGCGCCGTGCCCGAAGGCGCGTCGGCTTTAAGGCGGTGGTGCTTTTCAATGATTTCAACGTCAAAGTTTTCTCCTAAAGTTTCGGCGGCCTCTTTAACCAGCTTTATGAGCAGGTTCACACCCAAAGAAAAGTTGGCGGTTTTAAAAACGGGAATTTGCTCAGAGCATTGTTTAATATACTCCAAATCCTCCGCGGAATATCCCGTTGCCCCTAAAACTACGGGTACGTGTTGAGTTTTTGCCCATTCCAGCTCGCCGTGCAGAGCGGCGGGGGAGGAAAAATCTATGCACGCGTCAACCTTTTGGCATACGTTTTCAAAGCTGTTGTACACGGGCACGCCGCACTGCACGGCGTTTATATCCACGCCGCACACAACTTCCGCCTGCCCGTCGTCGGCAACGGCCTCGCGCAGGTTTGCGCCCATTTTTCCGCCTATGCCGCATATCAAAATCTTTATCATAACCTATGTAAACCCGCCCTGTCTATTTCTCTTTGAAGTATTTTTTTGTTCTCTTCGCCAAGTTCGGTCAGCGGCGCGCGGGGGAGTCCCGCGTTAAACCCAAGCATGCTGTACGCCGCCTTGACGGGAATGGGGTTCACCTCCAAAAAGCAGGCGTCCTCCAAGGGCAACAAAAAGTCCTGCACCTCGTTGGCTTCGTCCAGCCTGTTTTCTTTCACAAGCGTATACATTCTTTTAACCAGCGCGGGCGCAATGTTCGAAGTAACCGAAACCAGCCCCGCGCCCCCGATTGCCAGCATGGGCAGGTTCAAAAAGTCCTCGCCCGAATATAAATCCAATTTTCCGCGGATACGCCTCATCGTCTCAACCACCTGCGCCATATTTCCGCTTGCCTCCTTAATTCCCGCCATGTTGGGAATATCGGCAAGCCGCTCGGCAGTTTCGGGCATTATGTTCACCGCCGTCCTCGAAGGCACGTTATAGGCAATCACGGGGATTTTCACCGCCTCGCAAATCGTCTTGTAGTATAAATACAGCCCATCCTGCGTGCATTTATTGTAGTAAGGGGTAACAACCAGCACGCCGTCCGCGCCCAACTTTTCGGCTCTCACGCTTGCGGCAACGGCCTTTTTTGTGTCGTTACTGCCCGTGCCCACAATAATTTTAATGCGCCCCTTAAAATTTTCCACGGCGTATTTGATAACTTCAACCTTTTCCTCTTCGGTCATGGTGGCGGGCTCGCCCGTGGTTCCAAGAACAACAACCGCGTCCGTTCCGCCCTCGATTTGATATTCTATCATCTTTCCGAGTTCGTTGAGATTTACCCTGTCGTTCCCGTCAAAGGGCGTTATCATCGCCGTGAGAATACCGCTGCAAAATCCTGTCATATTATCCCCTTTTACGCACATGGTGCGTTTTTTTCGTATTACATTATATGCGCCGCAAAGGATATAGGCAAATCAGTTCAGGTAACCCTTTGCCGCCAGAAGTTCCGCAAGCAGAACGGCTCCGCCGGCCGCTCCCCGCAGGGTATTGTGTGAAAAACCTATAAACTTGTAATCAAACAAACTGTCCTCGCGCAACCTGCCCGCGCAAACCGCCATACCGTTTTCGGTATTTCTGTCCAGCTTAGGCTGGGGTCTGTCGTCCTCTTCCAGGTAATGGATAAACTGTTTGGGGGCGGAGGGCAAACCAAGCGTCTGCGGCTCCCCCGAAAATTCCCGCCACGCCCTTAAAATATCCTCTTTTGAGGGCTTGTTTTCAAAGTTGACGAACACCGCCGCCGTATGCCCGTCGGAAACGGGCACCCTCAGGCACTGCGCGGTAACGGAGGGGGAGTCGGCGCAAACTATTTTTCCGTTTTCTATCCTGCCCCAAATTTTAAGGGGTTCTTTTTCGCTCTTTTCCTCCTCGCCGCCAATATAAGGTATCACATTGTCGGCTATTTCGGGCATTGTTGCAAAAGTTTTGCCCGCGCCCGAAATGGCCTGGTATGTGCAAACCGCCGCGCATTTTAAGCCGTATTTTTTAAGAGGATGCAATAGCGGCACGTAGGATTGGAGTGAGCAGTTGGATTTAACCGCAATAAACCCGCGCTTTGTGCCGAGCCGCCTTTTTTGGGCTTCTATAATTTGCAGGTGTCCGGGGTTGACTTCGGGTATAACCATGGGCACGTCGTCAGTAAAGCGGTGAGCCGAGTTGTTTGAAACTATGGGGCACTCGCACTTTGCATAAGCCTCTTCCAGGGCGCGTATTTGGTCTTTCGGCATATTTACGGCGCAAAAGCAAAAGTCTGTTTCCGCCGCTATTTTTTGCATATCGGCGGTTGCGTCCAAAACGGTCATGCCCGCAAATTTTTCGGGCATGGGCAACGGCAACTGCCAAAGTTTAACGGCGTCCGCGTATTTTTTGCCCGCAGAATTTTTTGAGGCGGCAAGACAGGTAACGTTAAACCAGGGGTGGTTTTCAAGCAAAGTCAAAAATCTCTGCCCTACCATGCCTGTGGCGCCAATAACGCCCACGTTAAACTTTTTCATAAACACTCCTTTTGCACGGAAAAAAATTAAACTAAAAGGCAGCCGTGCGCTGCCCTGAAAACGGATAAAGGCAAATAGCGCAACACATAAAGTGACAGTCGCAAAGGTATTGACCCGTGCGCCCGACGCGGCAGGGAAGTCCGCATCTCGGCGGAGGTGCCCTTTTGCCGCGGAATAAAACGGAATTTCTCCCAAAAACTCCTTATCCGCGGTTACTTATGCCCGTCCGCTCCTCTGATTTGCCCATTAATAATAACATAACCCGCACTCAAAGTAAAGTTTTTTATATTCTATCCCCGTAAATTTATTGAAATATTTTTCCGGTTATGATATTATTGTATAAAGCCCTTTAAAGCTGTTGCAAAACAAAAGGGAGCAAAAGGATAAATTATGGCAGAACTCAACGGAATGCAAGGCAACGAAATTGCCGACGATTTTAAACGTAAAGCAGTATCACAGGGTCGCTGGCGCGACACGTGGGATGTTTTTAAAGGTTCGTTTTGGAAACTTATAGTCCTCAACCTCATAGTGCTGGTAACGTTCGTTCCCGGTATCGTCATAATATATTTCCGCTCGGCGTATATCCAGAGTCTGGGCGGCCTGTATCCCTTTAACGCCACGGTCGGCAATTATTCGCCCGAAGTTTTGACGGGTCTTGCCGAAAGGGTAAATCTCTCCGCGGACATTCTCTTTTACGGTTTACTGATTGTTGCGGGGCTGTTTGCCTCTCTGGGCATATCGGGCGCAACCTACTGCATAAGGAAACTTTTGCAGACCCACGGCCAGTTCCAGTTTAAAAGTTTTTTCCACGGCATTAAAGTGGGCTATCTCTCCACGGCATTCCCCGTAACGGTGTTCATGTTTTTGATGTACGGCACCTTTATAGTGGGCGATTGGATGCACATTGCCCGCGCCATAAACCAAAACGTGGCGGGTTCGGTAACGGCATATGTATTTATGATTATAGCCGACGTATTGGCGGGCATATATCTCGCGTGGATTTTCGCCATAGGCAACAGCTACCGCGTAAAGGTAGGCTATATGTTCCGCAACGCCTTCATTCTCATCATAGGCACGCCCATACAAACGGTGTTTATGGCGGGCTTTTCGCTCATTCCCGTGTGGTTTATGATGGGCGGCGGCTTCTGGCGGATTATAGGCATCATATTCATGGTATTTATCGGCTTTTCGTTCATTTTGATAAGCTGGCTCAGCTTCACGCAGTGGGCGTTCGATATGTTCATAGCGCCTGCGGTCAAGGCGGAAAAGGAGGCGGCCAACGCCCAAAAGAGCGAAAAAGAACTTGCCGAAGAAAAGGCGGCGGCGGACAGACAGCGTGCGCTGGAACTTTTGGCGGCAGGCAAAAGCGAGCTTATAGCCCGCCCCATAAAGCCCATAGACAGGTCGGAGAAGATATTGCCGCTCGGCAAAACTTTCACCCGCGCTGGCATTGCAATGGCGGAACAAAACCGCAGTCGGATCTCGGAGGAAATTGCAAGCTACGAGCGCGAACACCAAAACGACCCCGTATATGTGGAATACAACAAAATGTTTGCCGAGCGTGAAAAGGCCTTGCAGGAAGATCCCAAGGACAAGAAAAAGAAAAGAATCAGCGCGGAAAACCTGTTAAAATGAAAAACGCAAGCTACACCGCAATAGGCGGCGTATTTGAATACTTAAACTCCGACTGCGACTATTCAACATGGTCGCAGTATTTAATTGAAACGCTCCAACACGAAAACGCAGGCCGCGAAGGGCTGGATATAGGTTGCGGCAACGGCTATTTCACCCGCGCGTTGCACAGGGCGGGCTATTATGTAAAAGGCATGGATATCTCCCCCGAAGCGCTGTCCGCGGCAACCGAAATCGCCCGCAAAGAGGGCGTAACCGCCGAATTTTTAGCGGGCGATATAACCAAACTACATTTATGCGGCAAGGTGGACTTCATCACGGCAATAAACGACTGCGTAAACTACGTTCCTCCCCAAAAAATCCCCCAAACGTTTAAGGGCGTGCATGCAGGCCTCAAAAAGGGCGGCGTGTTTGTCTTTGACGTCAGCTCGCCGCAAAAACTCAAAACCCAATTGGGCAACGGCACTATTGTGAAGGACTACAAAAAGGCCACTTTGATCTGGCTCAATACGCTTAAAGCGGACAGGGTAGAGATGGATTTGACCCTGTTCACGCTCAATCCCAACGGCACATATACCCGTAGCGACGAGTTCCAGACGCAATATATCCATGGGGAAGATTTTTTATTGCACGCTCTCGAAGAGGCGGGTTTTTCCGTCCGCACGGAAGGGCATTTGGGCGGTTCAAAGGAAGAGAGGATAAATTTTATCTGCAAAAAATTATGAATAAGTTATATAAATGTCTTGTGTATGACAAACAGGTGTCCCTGTCCGTTCTGGAAACGACGGAGCTCGTAAACGCCGCAATAAAAATTCACGGGCTTGACGACCAATCCGCCGAAATTTTGGGCGGGCTTTTAACGGCGGCGGCGTACATGGCTGGTTGCCTCAAAAGCGAGCGCGGCGCGGTATCCCTCACCGTAAAATCGGGCGACGGAAGCGCCACGGTAAGCGTATCGGGGGACGCCAAGGGCCATATCCGCGGATATATCGACGGCGGCAAAGGCGGGCTTAAAGGCGGCACCCTCACCGTTATAAAGGACGACGGCTTTTACCGCCCCTTTGTGGGCGCGTGCGAACTGAAAGCGCCCGACGTTTCCGAAAATTTAATGCAGTACTTTCATATCAGCGAGCAAATTCCAACCGCCGTTGCCATAGGCGCAGAGGTTGAGGGTGGCGTCTGCCGGGCGGCGGGCGGCGTCATAATGCAACTTTTGCCGGGAACTTCCCAGGAGAATATGGACAGGGCGGAGGAGCGCATGCAGGCCTTTGTGAACCCCGCGGAAGTTATAAAAAAATACGGCGCGGAGGGAATCATGCGCGAGTATTTCGGCGGGGAAGCGGAGCAAACGGGGGTATATTTGACTTTCCCCGAATATAAATGCAACTGTTCGCGCGCAAAAATAAACGGCGTGGTAATCTCTCTCGGCAGGAAGGAACTCCAAAATATTATTGATGAGGAAGGCAGCGTAAAAGTCCATTGCCACTACTGCAACAGGGACTACGTATACACCCAAAAGGATATAGACGGGCTATTCAAGGCTTAAAAACATATGTCAAAAACCTTAGAAATCGATTTCAGCGACGACAGGCTCATCTCCATCGCCGCCGACATGATCGACGACCACAACTATATAGGCGCCCTGAAAATGCTCAACAAAAACGCCGAAATCACTGGCAACGACGAGGACAGCTATATGCTCTACGCCGAGGCCTTTGACGACATGGGGCTGTATGAGCGCAGTATCCACCATTGGTTCAAGTTTTTGGACGTGGCGGACTTTAACGACCTCGCGGACTGTTACGAAGGCCTTGCCGTCGGCTACATGAATTTGGGCAACGACCAGTTTGCGGCGTATTACTATAATAAATTATTGCTTGAATCGGACGATATCGACGCCGAAGCGCGCGAACAAATCGTCCACGAATTTCTCTCTTCGGAGGAAAACCCCCTCAAATTCTCCTATCCGCCCGAAATTGCCGACGTTTCGGACATAATGAACGAGGGCATGGGTCTAATGAAGGACGGAGAATTTAAAAAGGCCCTCAAAAAATTTGCCAAAGTTGCCGAAGGCAACCCCAAGTGGAGCGCCGCGCGAAACTTCATGGCAATGTGCCACGTAATAAACGACAGGTGCGATTTGGCGGAAGCGGAGTGTCTTGCCGTGCTTAAAAAGGAACCGCAAAACGTGCAGGCGCTCTCCACGCTCGCCGCGGTCAAGGGCGAGGCGGGCAAAACCGAGGAGGCAAAAAGGCTCACCGAGCAGTTGCTCGCCCTCGATATAACCGACAGGGACGACCTGTACAAAGTCGCCACGGTATGTTGCGAAAACAAAATGCACGCCGAGGCTTATTCCGTCTTTTGCAAAATGGACTACGACGTGCAAAACGATAAAAACGTGCTGTTTTTCAAGGCGATTGCGGCTTACAACGCCAAAATGTACCAAAAGTGTTGCGACGCGTTTAACAGGCTTTTAACCATATATCCCGATTCCCCCACGGCGCAGTTTTATTATAACGTAATCCGTGAAATGGAAAAACGCGGTGAGTGGGAGGAGTTTAGCTATTTTTACAATCTCCCGCAGGAAGTAAAGCAGTCGTCCATAAAAGTGCTTGCCGCCTTTTTAAAGCTCAGCGACAAGCAGGCGGAAAAGCTCGCCGACGAACTCAATATCGACAGCCACATAAAATGGTGCTTTGACGAGGGCACGCCCGACAATTCCCCCCAGCTCCAATCGCTTGCGGCGCAGGTTGCAATAAAGGCGCGCTCGGACGACTACGTCCGCGACCTTCTCTTACATCCCTTTTTGCCCGACAACTTGAAAATAGATATGCTCGAATGGCTCTGCGAGCGTTCGGAAGATAATTTGTTCGGTGTGGTAATTTACAACGTCTACAAGCGCGTAACCATGCAAAAACTCAACACAGGCGCAAAAAAACGCAAAAATTTCCGCACTGCATACTCACGGCTTGTTGCGCACTTCTCCATTTTGGACGATAACTACGGCGGCATTTTGGCAGAGTCCGCCCAAAATCTCTATGCAAAACTTGCCGACAGCCAACGCCTTGCCGCCGCCGACGACCTGGACGCCCTCACCGCCGCAATTTTTATGGAAGCAAACATAAAGGATACGGGCATTGACGAAAAAAATCTGTACGCCTTTTTCGGCGTAACCGAGGAACGGGTAAAAAATATTCGAGGTGAATGATGAAACTTTACGATTTTGACGGTATGTTCGACGAAAAACTCAGCGACTATATCGCAAAGAACGCAGGAAAATACAGGGAAGAGGAGTGGGAAAACATAATCCCCAAACTCTATCAAAAATTCGGCGACACGGTAATAAAATCAATCGGCAAAACCCCGCGCGGGTTCTATGCCGGAATGACCGACGACGACCTTGTGCGCAGTTTAAAGGCGCACATAAGGGAAAACGTGCCCGTATCCGAGTTTTTATGCGATGAAATCGAGAGAAGGAATTTAACCGAGAGCCTTCTGCCCATGCTCAACGGCACGCCCTCCGAGCGCGAATATGCCATGAATATAATAGGCGCGGACGAACGCGCAATCAAAACATATATGCAGATACTCGTCTCCACCGACGACGGGGATCTTAAAGACCGTTGCGCCGACTTTATCAAGGAAAAGGCGGACCTTGTTACGGACGAGGCTCTGGTCAACTATAAAAACGGCGTGGAAAAGGAACTCATGTGCGAGATTATGTCCCGCTCGGTAGTCCGCAACCAACAGATATTCGATATACTTTTAAAGGAATTTCGTTGCGACGCGGAAAATATCCCCATGCACGCAAGTTATCTGGCGGCATACGGCGACGAACGCGCCCTTCCGTATCTTCTCGACAAAATCGACGAGGAGGGCATATCTTTTATAGAATACCAGGAACTTAAATTCGCCATAGAGGCCTTGGGCGGCGAATACAAAAGGGAGCGCGATTTTTCTTCCGACCCGTACTATCAGCTCATAAAGGGCAAGTCGCCGGAGGCGGTGGATTTGTTTGCGGAGATTCTCAATCCCAAAAAAGTATAAGCTCCCGTTGCGGCGTGTATAAGCGTCGTTCTGCTGTGTTGCGCTGCGGCAACCTTCGGTCATTTACCATTTAGTAAACTCCCTCAGGTTATCCTCGCGCGCCTTGCATAACTCGCTTCTACCCACCGCATTACTTCGTAAATACAGCTCCCGCAATTTTTTAAATATATACGCGGTTCATTAAACGTAACGTTGCCGACGCGCTTGTTGTATAAAAATCTTTCCTCCGTCAATAACAAAGGCGGAGGTATTTTTATGCAAGACATAACTTCAAAAGAACTCGAACTCATATCGGACGCACTCACGGCCGAGGGACTGATCTGCAAAAAAGCGCGCGCATATTCCAACTCGCTCACGGACGTTGATTTGGCGCAATGTATGTCGCTCATTGCAGACGAACACGAACAGCGCTACAACGCGCTTTTAAATCTTATAGGAGGTTAAAATGAAACTCACAAAAAGCGACGTAACGCTCAATGAAAAGGACGCCCTTCAAGACATTCTCGAAAGTGAAAAACAGTTAATGACGCTCTACACAACCGCCCTGTTTGAGGGCAGTACCAAGTCCATGCGCAAAAACTTTTCGGCCAATCTTTTGGGCGTAGCCGAAAACCAGTACACCGTTTTCACCCAGATGTCCTCGCGCGGCTACTATCAACCCCAACCCGCCAACAAAAATTTGATAGACACGGCAAACCAGACCTTTAAAAAGCAAAAAAACCAACTCAAAGCAAAGTAAAAAGTTGCGCGCCAAACAGGGCGCGCAACTTTTTTATCCCGCCATTGCGCGTGCGCATATTGACATAACCGCACCCGTCTGTTAAAATAGACAAAAAGCCGCAAGGGCATAACGCGAGGTTAAACCGAATGAAATTCACAAAACCCGATTTCACACAGAACATAATCAATATCTCCGCAACGATAGCCGAATATCTGGGCTGTCCCAACGATAAACCCGTGCTTCGCGACCTTGCGCAGGAGCTTGCCAAGGATTATAAAAACGTCGTCCTGTTGGTTTTGGACGGAATGGGAATGTACCCCATGCAAAAAAATCTTGCCAAAACCGACTTTTTGTATAAAAACGTAAAGCGCGTTTTAACTTCTGTATTTCCTTCCACCACAACCAACGCCACCACAACCCTTCTCACAAACAAATATCCCATGGAACACGGCTGGTTCGGTTGGAGCCTGTATTTCGAAGAACTCGGCAGGTCGGTCGACATATTCCGCGACGTCGACTCCTACACGGGCGAATTTATAGAAAAGGACTATGCCTACAAAGTTTTGCCCGTTCAGCCGTTCTATAAAAGCGCGGATAAAAAATTCACCATAAACAGTGTCGTTCCGTCATTTTTGCACGGCGACGGCGAAAACAGGTACGAATGGAATGATTTTGAAGAGTTGATTGCGCACGTAAAAACGGTCTGCCAAAAGCAGGGCAAACAGTTTGTTTACGCCTATTTCACCGAGCCGGATTCCACCATGCACCGCTATGGCGTAACGTCGGCGGAAACATTCAACCTGTTGAAATCACTCAACGCGGGCGTGGAAAAGTTGTACTCACAGCTCAACGACACCCTTCTCATAGTTACCGCCGACCACGGCCAGGTGGACGTAAACGGCTGTATCGAAATTTATAAGGATGAGGAAATAACGCGGCTTTTGGAATGGCGGCCGTACCTTGAAGCCCGTGCGGCGGCATTTAAAGTAAAGGAGGGTCAGCACAAAAATTTTGTTGAGCTTTTCAACAAAAAATACGGGGGCGATTTCACTCTGTTTTCCTCGGCCGAATTGATTAAAAACAACTATTTCGGTTTGGGGGATTGCAACGCTCACGCAAAACTTTTAGGCGACTATATCGCCGTTGGCAAAACGGATAAGATAATGCGGCTCACGCCCCTCGGCCATGATTTTAAGGGGCATCATACGTCGTTGACGGGGGAGATGGAGGTACCACTCATATATTTATCTACCGGGCGGCGTTAGCCGCGCGCTTGTCAAGACAAGCTCACGCCGAAATGCCATTTTTGTTTTTTCGTTCCGCACGGACTTG
>CANREJ010000052.1 GCA_947629665.1 uncultured Clostridia bacterium | reverse complement strand
CGCATAACATTGTTGCCTTTGCGTTTTTGCTCAGTCATTTACCATTAAGTAAACTCCTGTCGCAAAATCCGCAGGCGTCTCGTTCTGCTCGTATCTGCGCACTTGCTAACTTCGTAAAAGCAAATTACTCCGTAATTACAAAAAACTTCGTAATTACAGCTGCCGCAATTTGCTCCCGCAATTTTAAAATAAGCCCTTCGCTTGTTAATAAATTTAATGTTAAACGTTTTTCTTGAAGCGCTTATCGATACCCTGAAAATCCTGCCTTTTTTAATTCTAATCTATATAATAATAGAATTAATAGAGCATAAAACAACGGTATTCGGTAACCGCAAAATTTTACAGGGCAATCTTGCCCCGCTCATAGGATCGGCCGTCGGGCTTGTACCCCTGTGCGGCTTTTCCGTTATGGCGGCAAAACTGTACGAAAAGAAGTATATCCGCACGGGCACGTTGCTCTCGGTATTTATTGCCACTTCGGACGAGGCGGTAATTTTATTATTGTCCGACGTAACCCACGTGCGTTCGCTCACGGCGGTTTTGCCGCTTATCATAGTAAAATTCCTTCTCGCGCTTGCCGTGGGCTATGCGGCAAACGCCCTTCTTTTCAAGGAAAAGGCGCTCTCTCCCCAACAATTCGACCAATCCACGCAATACTCCTGCGGGCACGAACATTCCGCAGACTCGCCCTTTAAAATTTATTTTTTATTGCCCCTTTTGCACGCCCTCAAAATAGCCGCCTATCTGTTTGCGGTCGGCTTCCTGTTCGGCACGCTCATATTTTATGTGGGTGAAGAAAATATCTCCGCCTCGCTTGCGGTAAATCCCTATCTGCAACCGCTCATAACTTCGGCAGTGGGGCTTATCCCCGGCTGTGCTTCCAGCGTAATTCTCACTTCGGCGTACACAAACCAAATAATAACCTTCGGCAGTCTCACCGCGGGACTTGTGGTAAACGCGGGCATGGGCTTTATGATACTCCTCAAAAACCCCCGCCTCATAAAAACCAACCTCGCCATTCTCGCCGTTCTCTATGCAATCTCCTATTTAAGCGGTATAGCGATAAACGCCCTTTTGCCATTTTTCCCGTTTTTATAATTTATAATTTTTATTTGATATTTTCCCCCCAAACGCTTGACATTCCCCGTCAGGCGTATTATGATATTATTATCATATGATTAATTGTTCATATAAAAGGAGAACGGTATGACGGCATGCAACCGTGAGGAATTGCACGAAGAGCGGTTAAAGGAAGCGCTCAAAAACATGCCCACTGACGGGCAATTGGAGGAAATGGCGGCGCGTTTCAAGGCAATAAGCGAGCCTTCGCGCCTAAAAATATTGTTTGCGCTTTCGGGCGGCGAGCTGTGCGTGGAGCACATAGTGCAGGCGGTGGGCGGCAACCAGAGCGCGGTATCCCACCAGCTCAAAACGTTAAAGGCGGCAAGAGTGGTAAAGGGTCGCCGCGCGGGCAAAAAAATCCTGTACTCCATATCCGATTGGCACGTAATCACAATAACGGAGCTTGCAAAGGAGCACTTGAACTGCGATGAATAGCGTCATAAAAATCGGGGGGCTCGACTGCGCCAACTGCGCCCGCGAACTCGAAGAGGAGCTCAACAAACTTGACGGCGTAAATTCGGCAACGGTGGATTTTATGTCCCAAAAAGTTGTGGTAGACTGTGCGGAGGACGCGCTTGAAAGGGTAAAAAACGCCTGCAACAATTTTGAGGAAGTAAAGGTTGTGGAGGAGGCTTCCGCGCCCTCGGTCTACGGCGAAAAAATCAAAATTGCCAACCTGTGTTGCGCCAACTGCGGCAGGGAGCTTGAAGAACAGCTCAACAAAATAGATGGCGTAGAGGCGGTTGTGGACTACATGAACATGCGCGTAATTTTAAACGCGCAGACGCCAGAAGCGCGCCAAAAGGCAATCTACGCCATAACGCACTTCGAGGATGTGAAGATAGTTGACGGCAACCCCAAAAAGAGCCTTTTCAAGGAGCATAAAAAGGACATAATCTGCCTTATATGCGCTGTAATCCTGTTTGTGCCCGCGCTCGTTCTCGACCTCACGGGCATTGCGTGGGGCAGCCTCGCGTGGCGCATATGCACCTATTGCCTCTATGCGTTTGCCTATATAACGGTGGGGCACCCCGTGCTCATAAACACCGTAAAAAATCTTGCCAAGGGCAGGATATTCGACGAAAACTTTTTAATGACAATCGCCTCGATAGGCGCCGTTATTTTGGGGATATTCACGGGCGAAGGCTTTTTCGAGGGCGTAGCGGTAATGCTTTTATATCAGCTCGGCGAGCTATTGCAGGGCATAGCCGTGGGCGCTTCCCGCAGTTCCATAGCCGATTTAATGGACTTAAAGAGCAACACCGCCACAATCATAGCGGACGGGGAGTACCGCACCGTATCCCCCGAAGACCTGCGCACGGGCGATAGAATTTTAATAAAGGCGGGCGAAAAAGTGCCCGTGGACTGCAAAATAGTCAAGGGCGAAAGTGCGCTGGACTTAAAGAGCCTGAACGGCGAGCCTCTGCCTGTAAACGTGGGGGTAGGCGATGAAATTTTATCGGGCAGCATAAATCTTTCGGGAGTAATAGAAGCGGAAGTTATCCGCGAATACAAGAACTCCGCAGTCGCAAAAATTTTGGAGCTTGTTGAAAATTCCACGGCGAAGAAATCCAAGCCCGAAAAGTTCATCTCGAAATTTGCCAGATACTACACCCCCGCGGTGTGCATAGCCGCCGTATTGGTGGCGTTTGCCGTGCCCACGCTCATATTTTTGATAAATCCCGCCCGTCCGTGGGTGGAAGTTTTCGGCGAGTGGGTATATAACGCCCTCACCTTCCTTGTAATTTCCTGCCCGTGCGCGCTTGTAATATCGGTGCCGCTCTCCTATTTCAGCGGAATAGGCAGGTGCGCCCGTTCGGGCATACTCGTAAAGGGATCCACCTGTTTGGACGAGTTGGCGCTCGCCACGGTTGCCGCCTTCGATAAAACGGGCACAATAACCGAAGGCTCGTTCAAAGTGGTTAGCTACACAAGCGCGCGGGCGTTACAGCTCGCCGCCGCGGCGGAAAAATATTCCTCACACCCCATAGCCGCCGCCTTTAAAAATATCCCCGCGGAAATTGCCGTGCAAAACGCACAGGAGATTGCGGGCAGGGGAGTAAAGTGCGAGGCGGAGGGCAAAACCCTCCTCTGCGGCAACGCCAAACTTTTAAGCGAAAACGGCGTAACGTTCACCCCCGGAAACAGCGTTTCCACCCTCGTCTACGTGGCATTGGACGGCGAATATGTTGGACTTATTCAAATTGACGACAGCATAAAGGAGGGTGTAAAGGAGGCGGTCGCCGCCCTCAAAAACAGCGGCGTAACTTACACGCAAATGCTCACGGGCGACAGCGCGGCGCGCGCACGTGCGGTTGCGGAGGAAGCGGGGCTGGACGGCTGTTCGGCCGAACTTCTGCCCGCACAAAAACTTGAAGAGGCGGAAAAGTTAAAAGAGCGCGGCAAGCTCATATATGTGGGCGACGGCATAAACGACGCCCCCGTCATGACTGCGGCGGACTGCGCCGTATCAATGGGCAAAGTTGGTTCGGACGCGGCAATTGAGGCGAGCGACATAGTGCTTGTATCGGACAATATCTCCCTCATTCCCAAGGGCAGAAAAATAGCCAAGGGCACGCGCAGGATAGTGGTGCAGAATATTGTGGGTTCGCTTTTCGTCAAGTTCGGGCTGATGCTCTGCGACATAATTTTGGCGTCTTTAATCGCCTGCGGCGTAGCCGTATCGCCCTTCCCGCTCATAGTATCGGTAGTGGCGGACGTGGGCGTAATGCTCCTTGCAGTATTGAACGCAATGCGCGCCTCGCTGATAAAATAGCGGCAAAAAATAAAAAAATTTCAAAAAAAGCCCCTCAAAGTTTAAAATGACTATTGAAGGGGCGGTTTTTTTATGTTATAATCATTTGATTAACTAATAGGGGAAAATTTATGAGCGAACAAAACAACCTGCCAACCGGACCCGCGGAACAGAGCGTTTCCACGGTAAGCCCTTACAAGGGCTTTTTCGGCAAGGTGGACAATTTTTTCGGCATCACAAGGAGCGGCTCCAACTATAAAACGGAAGTTATAGCCGGGCTTACAACGTTCATGTCAATAGTGTACGCCCTCCTGGTCGTGCCCGGAATGTACGACGCGCAGTACGTATCTTTCAACGCGGTATATATCGCCACTGCCCTCGGCGCAATCACGGGCACCGCGCTCATGGCGCTGCTCGCCAAAATGCCGCTTGCGCAGGCTTCGGGGCTGGGCGCAACGGTGTACGTAACGGGCACGTTGCTCGGCGCGGGGCTGGGCTTGACCTACGCCAACGCAATGATTTTTGTGCTTCTTGACGGCGTAATATTCGTCCTTTTAACGGCCACGGGTTTAAGGAAAAAGATTTTAAAGGCTATTCCGGAGGAAGTTAAACTCTCCGTTCCCGTTGGCATAGGCTTTTTTATAGCCCTCATCGGCTTTAAAAACGCGGGGCTCGTCTCCATAACCGAGGGCAATATAGGCCTTGCTTCCTTCAACGTCCTCGCGCCGGCGGCAAGCTACACGGGCTACGTCGGCGCGGCGATCGCCCTCTTCGGCGTAATAGCGATAGCCGTGCTCTCTCACAAGGAAGTAAAGGGCAGTATTTTGTGGGGAATACTCGGCTGTACCGCGGCATACTATATTTTCCTGGGTTTGGGCTGCATATGGCACGACGAGGGCTGCCTTGAATTCTTCAACAGCTTTATAATGGAAAACCCCATAGCCGCTTTCGGCGATTGGGGCAGGGAGTCCGTCGGCCAAGTGTTTGCAAGCGGCTTTAATTTCGGCGGATATTTGAATACGCCCAACCAAAACGGCGGCACGCTTGCGGTATTGCTGTTAACTTCCGCGCTTTCACTTTGCATGCTCGATATGTTCGATACAATAGGCACTCTCTACGGCGCCTGCTCCAAGGGCAACCTTCTCGATGGCGAGGGCAACCCTTTGAGAATGAACGAATGTATGCTCTCCGACAGCATAGCCACTTGCGCCGGCGCGGTATTCGGCGCCACAACGGTAACAACGTACGTGGAATCCTCATCGGGCGTTGCGGCGGGCGGCAAAACGGGCTTTGCCTCGCTTGTAACGGCGCTGTGTTTTGCGGTTGCCCTGTTTTTAAGCCCCATAGCGCAGATAATCCCCGGTTGCGCCACCAGCGCCGCCCTCGTATGGGTGGGCGTACTCATGATGAGTTCGGTGGTAAAAATCAATTGGTCGTCTCCCGCAGAGGCTCTTCCCGCCTTCCTCACGGTTGCGGTAATGGCGTTTGGTTTCAGCATATCCAAGGGCATAGGCGTGGGCATAATCTCCTGCATAATCTGCAAAATCTGCACGGGCAAGGCAAAGGAAGTGTCCGTCATCATGTGGGTAATAGCCGCGCTGTTTTTGGCAATGTTCCTGCTTACGTCCTGATTTAAAAACCCTTCCGCCGGCGGAAATTCCGTCGGCGGTTTCTTTACATTTAAACCTGTTTATGATATAATAAGCGATATAGGAGGCGCCCGATGTTAAAAGATTATATAAGCGCGGCCCGCCGCACCCAAAAGGCGGAGCTTGTTTTAAAAAACGCAACGTATGCCGACGTTTTCAGCGGCGTTTTGCGCAAAGGCGACATAGCCGTAACCGGCGGCAGGATAGTGGGGATAGGCACGTACAGCGGCAATGAGGAAATAGACTGTTCAAACTACACCGTCCTTCCCGCATATACCGACGGCCACGTCCACATAGAGAGTTCCCAGCTTTCTCCCGAAGAGTTTGCCGCCCTCGTGGTTCCCCGCGGCACGGCGGCAATAATAGCCGACCCGCACGAAATAACCAACGTCTGCGGCATGGAAGGTTGCAAATATATAGCCGAGGCTTCCCAAAGAGTGCCTTTGAGCGTATTTTTGCAGTTGCCCTCCTGCGTGCCCGCCACCCCGTTTGAAACGAGCGGCGCAACCCTTTCGGGCGCGGATATACAAAACAACATACAAAACCCCTACATTTTCGGTTTGGGGGAATTTATGAATTACCCCGGCGTAATCAACTGCGACGGGGACGTACTCAAAAAACTGCAAGCCGCCCACGGCGCGGGCAAAATTATCGACGGCCACGCCCCCGCGCTCACGGGTTACGACTTAAACGCCTATCTCTGCGGCGGAATTTCCACCGACCACGAGTGCGTTTCGGGCGATGAAATAGAGGAAAAAATATCCAAGGGCATGTACGTGCAAATCCGCCACGGCTCGTCCACGCAAAACCTCAAAAACTCAAAATATATCACGCAAAAAAACTGCCGCCGTTTTGTAATCTGCACCGACGACAGGCACGCCGTGGACTTAAAGGAAAAGGGTCATATAGACGACGCTTTGCACCGCATGGTCTGCGACTACGGCGTTGATCCCATAACCGCTGTAACGTGCGCCACCCTCAACGCCGCCGAGTGCTACGGCCTGAAATGGCGCGGGGGAATAGCTCCCTTCTACATAGCCGACCTCGTCGCGGTGGACAACCTCAAAGATTTCAACGCGCAGATAGTAATAAAGGACGGAAAAATAGTTGCAATGGGCGGCAAACCGCTGTTCGACGTCTCCAAACGCTATCTTCCCGAAACGGTTTTGCACACCGTGCGCCTCAAAAGACCGCTTGCCGCCGAAGATTTTAAAATTTCCTTAAAGGGCAACAGGGTAAAGGCAATAACCTTGCAGGGCGGCGGCATAGTAACGGGTTGCGATGAGGTTGAAGTGCGCTCACAAGACGGCGACGTTGTTTTGGAGGGCAGCGACCTGTTAAAACTCGCCGTAGTGGAACGCCACAAACTTACGGGCAACATAGGCAAGGGCTTTATCAAAGGCTACGGCTTCAAGGGCGGGGCTCTGGGCATAACGATTGCCCACGACTCCCACAACATAATTCTGGCGGGCGACAGCAACTCGGCAATGGCGAGCGCGGCAAACGCCCTGAAAGATATCGGCGGCGGCATGGTAATCGCCCAAACGGACGGCAAAGTGTACGCCCTACCGCTGGAAATAGGCGGACTCATGTCAACCCGTCCCGCGGAGGAATTGATAAAGGAGAGCGCCGCGCTCTTAAACAGGGCGTATTCCATGGGCGTAAAGCGGGAGTACGAGGCGTTCATGTCCCTCGCCTTCATGTCCCTCGCCGTCGTTCCGAAACTCAAACTTTTGGATACGGGGCTGTTCGATGTTGAAAAATTTTCGTTCACGGATTTAGAGGTGTAATATGAATTTATATCAGGATCTCGCGCGCAAACTCAACGCGCGCCTGCAAGAATTTAAGCCCATTCCAAAGGCGGAAGTCCGCAAACTCAGGTACAAGGGCGACGACTATCCCTTTGTCGCCTTTGAAAATCCCCAAAACCACATGGGCATAGCCCTATCCTACAACGAGGAGGAGTGGACGGTGGAGTTTTTGGGCACCCACTGCCACGTGCCCGACATGGAGGATATAGACGAGTATCTCTTAATGACCTATATTCTGCCCGTATTTGCCGACATTCTCGTGGTTGTAGCCATGCCTGACGGCACGCGCGTCTGCGCGGACGTGCAAAAGGTAAAGGAGGCGGAATTTAAAAAGAGCGAGCTTTGGGACGACCCCGACATAATAGTTTTGTGTTGGAGCGGACAGCTCGACCCCGATATAGCTCTCCGCTGCAAGGCATATGCAAGGCGTATTCTGCGCGGCATGTAGGGCGCGGGCATATTTTTACAAAAAAATGCAAAATATTCAAAAAAACAATTTTACATATACGCCAAAATATTGTACAATTATGGTTAGGCTACTATATAAATTGTTTATATAAAAACCGTACCTGCGCACAAAACGCCGCACGGCGGGTTGCGCAATCCCCAAACTAACAGGAGTAACTATGGGAATCGTAAAATTTATTCTCGGCTCGGACAGCCGCGGAGCCTTGAAAAAACTCGATAAAATGGCGACAAAGGTGGAGGAACTCGAACCCAAATACGCCGCCATGACCGACGAGGAGTTAAAGGGGCAAACCCAAATATTAAAAGGAAGGCTTGCCGCGGGCGAAACGCTTGACGATATTTTGTACGACGCCTTTGCCGCCCTTCGCGAGGCAAGCTGGCGCGTTCTCAAAATGAAGCACTTTCACGTGCAGATTATGGGCGGCATATGCCTCCACCAGGGCAGAATAGCCGAAATGAAGACGGGCGAAGGCAAAACGCTCGTATCCACATTGCCCGCCTACCTCAACGCGCTCACGGGGCACGGCGTACACATAGTAACCGTAAACGATTACCTCGCCAAGCGCGACGCGGAGTGGATGGGCAAAGTTCACAAATTCATGGGTCTTTCGGTGGGCATAGTAGTGCCCGGCATGGATGACAAGGACAAGCAGAAGAGCTACCAAAGCGACATAATCTACGCCACGAACAACGAACTCGGCTTCGATTATCTGCGCGACAACCTCAAAACGTCCATTCCCGCAATGGTTCAGCGGGAGTTGAATTTCTGCATAATCGACGAAGTCGACTCCATTTTAATAGACGAAGCCCGTACCCCCCTCATAATTTCGGGCAGGGGCGGCGAAAGTTCCAAGCTATACCAGGATGTGGACAGGTTTGTGCGCACCCTCTCCGGCGGGTTTGACGACGACAAAAAGGAAGCGGAAAAAAAGGCTCCCTCCCGCAAAAAGAAGGAGCTTTCCAAGGCCGAGCAGGAGGCGCAGGATCGCCTTGCCCAAATCCTTGCCGACATGGAAAATTGGGATTATATAATCGACCGCAAGGATAAATCCGTAACCATAACCGAAAAGGGCGCGGAGAAAGCGGAGAGATTTTTCAACATAAACAACCTCGGCGACATTGAAAACGCCGATTTGAACCACCACATTCAGCAGGCGTTAAAGGCGCACGAGCTGTTCCATAACGGCGAGGAATATATCGTCTCCGACGAGGGCGAAATTTTAATCGTCGACGAATTTACCGGCCGTATTTTAAACGGCAGACGGTATTCCGACGGGCTTCACCAGGCAATAGAGGCAAAGGAGCACGTAAAGGTAAAGGAAGAGAACAAAACCCACGCCACGGTAACCTTCCAAAATTATTTCCGCCTCTACAAAAAGCTCTCCGGCATGACGGGTACCGCCAAAACCGAAGAGGACGAATTCAGGACGATTTACTCATTGGACGTAGTTCCCATTCCCACCAACCGCCCCGTGCGCAGGGTGGACTACGCCGACATGATATACTCCACGGTGGAGGGCAAAAAGCGCGCCATCGTAAACGAAGTGGTTGAACGCCACGCCAAGGGACAGCCCATTCTTATAGGTACGGTAACGGTAGACAAGTCGGAGGAAATTTCCAGGCTTTTAAGGCGCAACGGCATAAAGCACAACATATTGAACGCCAAAAACCACGAGCGCGAAGCGGAAATCGTAGCCCAGGCGGGCAGATTGAACTCCGTTACAATCGCCACCAACATGGCGGGGCGCGGCACCGATATTCTTTTGGGCGGCAACCCCGAATATCTCGCAAAGAAACGCATGCGCGAGGAGGGCTACGACCACGACATGGTTGAAGTTGCCATCTCCTACGCCGACCGCGAATTTACCGAAGAGGAGCAGACCGCGCGTGCGCGCTACGCCGAGCTGTACGAAAACTTCAAAAAGCAGACTGACGCCGAAAAAGAGCAGGTCATCGCGCTTGGCGGACTTCACATTGTTGGCACTGAGCGCCACGAATCCAGGCGTATCGACAACCAGCTCCGCGGACGTTCGGGCAGGCAGGGCGACCCCGGCGACTCTATATTCTTTATCTCTTTGGAGGACGACCTCGCAAAACGCTTCGGCGGCGAGAGCATGAAAAAGCTCTACTCCGTGTTTAAAATAGACGAGGACCAGTGCCTGCAATCCAAAATGCTCACCCGCTCCATCGAAAACGCCCAGCGCGCCATAGAGGGCAGGAACTTCGGCATAAGGAAGAACACCCTCCAATACGACGAAGTCATGAACGAACAGCGCAAAACCATCTACGGCGAGCGCATGAAAGTTTTGAAGGGCGAGGACGTGCACGAGCAAATGCTCAAATATATCCCCGACTATGTTGAAAAGATAGTAGGCGAAACGGTCAACACCGAGGAAATGCCCGAAAAGTGGGATGAAGCCGCGCTCAACGAAGCCCTCGTCCAAAAGGTATATCCCGACGAGTGTACCTTTGTAATTACCCGCGAAATGCTTGAGAAGTGGGATTACGAACACGCCATAAACAGGATAAGCAAGGAAGTAATAAAGGCATACGAGCAAAAAATCGTAAATATAAGCGAAATGACGGAGGGGCAGGTCGACTATCACCAGATAGAGCGCAACGAGCTTTTGCGCAGCGTCGACAGGAATTGGATAGACCATATCGACGCGATGGACCAGCTCCGCAAGGGCATAGGCCTGCGCGGGTACGCCCAGCAGGACCCTATAATTTCCTATAAAACCGAAGGCTATGAAATGTTTGAAGAGATGATAGAGCGCGTGCAAACCACCACCATCTCCCGTCTTTTGAAGGGCAGAATAGTCAAGGTTGCGCCCCGTACGCCCGTACCCAAGCAAATCATACCCACCCCCAAACGGGAGGGGATTGCGCCCATGAACCCTTCGGTAGCGGAGCGTGCGCGGCAGATTATGGATGAGCGCGTGCGGCAGATAGAGGCCGAACAGGCGCAACAGGGCAGGCAGGCGGCACAGTCCGGCCAGCCTGCGCAACCCGCGCAATCCGCACAGCCCGCGCCCCAATCCACACAAATCAACAGGGTTGGGCCTTTAAGCGCACCCGTCATAGGCGACGCACCCCAGCCTCCTAAGGATCTGGCAACCAACATAGGCGGCAAGGCTATTCCCAAGGTCAACGACAAAAAGAAGATAGGCCCCAACGACCCTTGCCCGTGCGGGTCGGGACTTAAATACAAGAAGTGCCACGGCAAAATCGTTTAGCTCCCGCGGCGGCGTGTATAAGCGTCGTTCTGCTGTGTTGCGCTGCGGCAACCTTCGG